>NZ_JAWQRR010000017.1:0-37880 GCF_033446045.1 Plantactinospora sp. KLBMP9567
CGTTGCTTCCCGGCCTAGGGTCCAGCCCTCGCCCGCCCGTCAAGCGATTCATGTCTGCAGTTGAGCTGGAGGAGCACGATGGCTCCCAATCTTTCGCCTGTGACCGCGCTCGCGCCCCTACCCATCGACACAAGTCATCCGCAGCCAGCGACGGCCCGGCTCGGCGTGGCCGGAGAGATCGACCTGGCAACCGCACCGGTACTCCGCGACAAGCTGCTCACCCTGTTGCGGGATCAGACTCCCGCAGTCCTCGTCGTGGACCTCGCCGGGGTTGCGTTCCTGGACTGCGCCGGCATCGGCGCGCTCGTCGGCGTGCGCAACGCCGCTGGCGAGGCCGGATGCGAGCTGCGAGTCACCGATCCGCAACCCTTCGTTCGCCGCGTCTTGGAGGTGACCGGGCTGCTCGGCATCTTCACCGCCCCCATCGAGCAACCGCAGCGCCTTCGCCCAAGATCGACATATCCGTCCGGGACGAGGCCCACCCCTGCGATCCCGGCGGAGCCACCCAGCGTGGTGGTTGCCGCCTGACCGCAACCCGCTACCTGGGCATCCGATTCCGTCCCGCCAGCGCAAGCGCAAGGTGAAGAACGGTCAAGGACTCACCCGGAGCCCTCCAGGTCGCCCTCGACGCGGAGGTACGTCTCCCGCAGCGCCGCCATCGTCGCCGGGTCCGGTTTCGCCCACAGCCCCCGGTCGGCCGCCTCGGAGAGCCGTTCGATGATGTTCCGCAGCGCCCACGGGTTGGACCGGCGCAGGAACTCCTGGTTCTCGGCGTCGAGGGCGTACGTCCGCGCCAGGTCCTCGTACATCCAGTCGGCGACGACCCCGGCGGTGGCGTCGTACCCGAAGAGGTAGTCGACGGTGGCGGCCAGCTCGAACGCGCCCTTGTAGCCGTGCCGGCGCATCGCCGCCAGCCAGCGCGGATTCACCACCCGGGCCCGGAACACCCGGGCGGTCTCCTCGGTCAGCGACCGGGTCCGCACCGCGTCCGGAGTCGTGCTGTCCCCGATGTACGCCCGGGGCGCCTGCCCGGTCAGAGCCCGCACCGTGGCGATCATCCCGCCGTGGTACTGGAAGTAGTCGTCGGAGTCGGCGATGTCGTGTTCCCGGGTGTCGGTGTTCTTCGCCGCCACCGCGATCCGCCGGTACGCGTCCTCCATCTCCTCCCGGGCCGGCCGCCCGTCCAGCCCGCGCCCGTAGGCGAAGCCGCCCCAGACCGTGTAGACCTCGGCCAGGTCGGCGTCGTCCCGCCAGTTTCCGCTGTCGATCAGCGGCAGCAGTCCGGCGCCGTACGCGCCCGGCTTGGAGCCGAAGATCCGGCTCGTCGCGCGCCGCTCGTCGCCGTGCCGGGCGGCGTCGGCCCGGACGTGTGCGCGCAGGAAGTTCTGCTCGTCCGGCTCGTCGAGCGCGGCCACCGCCCGGATCGCGTCGTCGAGCAGCAGCAGCACGTGCGGGAACGCGTCCCGGAAGAAGCCGCTGATCCGCACGGTCACGTCGATGCGCGGCCGGCCCAGCTCGGCCAGCGGCACGATCTCGAAGCCGTTGACCCGGCGGGACGCCTCGTCCCAGGTCGGTGTCACGCCGATCAGGGCCAGTACCTCGGCCACGTCGTCCCCGGCGGTCCGCATCGCCGAGGTACCCCAGGCGGAGAGCCCGACCGAGCGCGGCCACTCGCCGGTGTCCCGCCGGTACCGCTCCACCAGTGAGGTCGCCATCGCCTGCCCGGTGGCGTACGCCAACCGGCTCGGGATCGCCTTCGGGTCCACCGTGTAGAAGTTCCGGCCGGTCGGCAGCACGTTGACCAGTCCGCGCAGCGGAGACCCGCTCGGCCCGGCCGGCACGTACCCGCCGTCGAGGGCGTGCAGCAGGTGGGTCAGTTCGTCCGTGGTCCGGGCCAGCCGGGGTACCACCTCGGTGGCGGCGAACTCCAGCACCGGGCGTACCGCCGAGGCGCGCGGATCGTCGTCGCCCAGCACGTCGTGCAGCACGGCCGGTACCGCGTCGACCGCCCAGTTCCGCGCCTCCATCGCCTCGAGCAGGGCCCGGGCCACCGCCTCGACCCGGTCGACCTCGGCGGTGCCCTGCTGGTCGCCGCCTTCGGTCAGGCCGAGCGCGGCCCGGAGCCCGTCCACGGCGCCGGCCTGCCCGCCCCAGACCTGCCGGGCGCGCAGGATCGCCAGCACCAGGTTGACCCGGGCCTCGCCGGTCGGCGGCTCGCCGAGCACGTGCAGGCCGTCCCGGATCTGCGCGTCCTTCACCTCGCAGAGCCAGCCGTCCACGTGCAGCAGGAACTCGTCGAACTCGGCGTCGTGCGGGCGCTGCTCCAGACCCAGGTCGTGGTCGAGCCGGGCGGCCTGGATCAGCGTCCAGATCTGTCCCCGGATCGCCGGCAGCTTGGCCGGGTCCATCGCGGCGATGTTGGCGTACTCGTCGAGGAGCTGCTCCAGTCGGGCGATGTCGCCGTAGCTCTCCGCCCGGGCCATCGGCGGCACCAGGTGGTCGACGATCACCGCGTGCGCCCGCCGCTTGGCCTGCGCTCCCTCGCCGGGATCGTTGACCAGGAACGGATAGACCAGCGGCAGTGAGCCGAGTACCGCGTCCGGGCCGCAGGAGGCGGAGAGCCCGACGGTCTTGCCGGGCAGCCACTCCAGCGAGCCGTGCTTGCCCAGGTGCACCACGGCGTCCGCGCCGAACTCCTCGTCCAGCCACCGGTACGCGGTCAGGTAGTGGTGCGTCGGCGGCAGGTCGGGGTCGTGGTAGATGGCGACCGGGTTCTCGCCGAAGCCACGCGGCGGCTGGATCATCAGCACCACGTTGCCGGCCCGCAGGCAGGCGAGCACGATCTCGCCGTCCGGGTCCCGGGAGGTGTCGACGTAGAGCTGCCCGGGCGGCGGCCCCCAGTGCGTGACCATCGCCTCGCGCAGCTCCGCCGGCAGTGCGTCGAACCAGCGACGGTAGCGGGCCAGCGGGATCCGTACCGGGTTGGTGGCGAGCTGCTCCTCGGTCAGGAACTCCTGGTCCTGGCCACCGGCCGCGATCAACGCGTGGATCAGCCGGTCACCGTCGGGCAGCCCGGTGTCGGGGGAGCCGGCGTCGGATCCGGTCTCGCCGGCGGTCGCCGGGACGAGTCCGGGTAGCGCGTCCGGGCCGTCGACCGGGCCGACGTCGTAGCCGAGGTCCCGCATCGTCCGGAGCAGGCGTACCGCGCTGGCCGGGGTGTCCAGCCCGACCGCGTTGCCGACCCGGGCGTGCTTGGTCGGATAGGCCGACAGCACCAGGGCGATCCGGCGCTGTTCGGCGGAGGCGTGCCGGAGTCGGGCCAGCCGGACGGCGGTGCCGGCGACCCGGGCGGCCCGCTCCGGGTCCGCCACGTAGCGCGGCAGCCCGTCGGTGTCGGTCTCCTTGAACGAGAACGGCACGGTGATCAGCCGCCCGTCGAACTCCGGCACCGCGACCTGGGTCGCCGCGTCCAGCGGGGAGAGGCCGTCGTCACTGTCCGACCAGGACGCCCGGGTGGAGGTGAGGCAGAGCGCCTGGAGGATCGGCACGTCCAGCGCGGCCAGCGCGCCGACGTCCCAGGCCTCTTCGATGCCGCCGGCGGCGGCGTCCGCCGGGCGGGTGCCACCGGCCGCCAGCACCGTGACCAGCAGCGCGTCGGCCGCACCGAGCGTCGCCAGCAGCTCCGGTTCCGGGGTACGCAGGCTGGCGCAGAAGACCGGCAGCGCCCGGCCGCCCGCCTCCTCGACGGCCTCGGCCAGCGCGTCGACGAAGCCGGTGTTCCCGCTGAGCTGGTGCGCCCGGTAGTAGAGGATGCCGACCACCGGCCCGGTCGCCTCGCGGGCCGGGCGGGACCGGACGCCCCAGTTCGGCTGCGCGACCGGCGGGGCGAAGCCGTGCCCGGTCAGCAGTACCGTGTCGGAGAGGAAGGCGTGCAGTTCGCGCAGGTTCTCCGGCCCGCCCTGGGCCAGGTAGGCGTGCGCCTGCGCGGCGGTGCCGGCCGGCACCGTGGACCGGGCCATCAGGTCGGCGTCCGGGGTCTGCTCGCCGCCGAGCGCCACCACCGGCCGGGTGCCGGCGCGCAGTGTGGCCAGCCCGTCGGCCCAGATCCGGGCGCCGCCGAGAATCCGCACCACCACCAGGTCGACGCCGTCGACCAGGTCGGTCAGCTCGGCGAGGTCGATCCGGGCCGGGTTCGCCAGCCGGTACGCCGCGCCGCTGGCGCGAGCGGAGAGCAGGTCGGTGTCCGAAGTGGACAAGAGCAGGATGGTGGCAGCGTCCGCCGCAGGCATGGGTGGCTCCTCCCCGGGTCCGCGCCCGTGGTCGTGGTCCGTGTCACGGTGGTCCGGAGTGTCTGGCTCCCGACCCGTACGCAGGTCGGTGACAGTGGCGGGACCGCCCCGGACTCGCACCGGGTTCCTCCGGGTCCACCGCGTGATGCATTTCTCGCCGCCGGCCGGCGCCGAGGACCACGACTCTACGATGAGCCCGTGTCCGCCCTCGCCACCCCGTCCCCCCGGCCGCCGGAGGACCGCTGTCCCGGTGCGCTGCGGGCCCACCAGGCCGCCGACGGGCTGCTGGTGCGGGTACGGCTGCCCGGCGGTCAACTGCGCCCCGCCCAACTGCGCGTCCTCGCCGACCTCGCCCGGGACGAGTCCGACGGCGCGCTGGAACTGACCTCCCGGGGCAACCTCCAACTCCGCCGCCTCGCCGACGACGCCGCGGTACGCCGGGTCGCCGATCGGATCGCCGAGGTGGGGCTGCTGCCCACCGCCACCCACGAGCGGGTGCGCAACCTGCTGGCCTCCCCGCTGAGCGGGCGGGACCGGGCCGGGCGGCTCGACGTACGCCCGCTGGTGCGGGACCTGGACGCAGCGCTGCGCGGCGCCGCCGACCTGGCGTCGCTCAGCGGCCGGTTCCTGTTCGCCCTCGACGACGGCCGGCACGACGTCGCCGCCCTCGGCGCCGACCTGTGCTGGACCGGCGGCTCGCAGACCCTCTGGCTGGCCGGCACCGACACCGGGCTGCGGGCCGGCCCGGACGAGGTCGTCGAGTTGCTGGTCGCCGCCGCCCGTGCCTTCCTGCGGGTCCGGGGTGAGCGCCGGGACCTGTGGCGGCTGGCGGACCTGCCGGCTGGGCCGGCCCGGGTCACCGCCGCGCTCGGCCGTCCCACCTCCCCGGTCACGGCCCCGCCCGGGGCGTCCGGTGCCGCTCCGGCACCGCTGGCCTCTGCGGTCGCGTTCCCGTCCGGGGCGTCCGGTGGCACTTCTGCCGCGCTGGCCTCTGCGGGCGCAGCCCCGCCCAGGACGTCCGGTGCCGCGCCGGCACCAGTGGTGGGCGCCCGTCCGGACGGTGTGGTGGTGGCCGGGGTCCGGCTCGGCCGGTTGACCGCCGACCAGGCGCACCTGCTGGCCGACCTCGCCGGCAGGGACGAGATCATCGTCACCCCGTGGCGCAGCCTGGTGCTCGACACCGGTGGACCCGATATCGTCGGCCGGCTGGCCACGGCCGGGCTGCTGGTCGACCCGGCCTCGCCCTGGCTCGGCGTGACGGCCTGCACCGGCCGGCCCGGCTGCGCCAGTGCCCTCGCCGATGTGCGGGGGGACGTCACCGAGGCGCTGGCCGACGCCGGTCCGGCGGGCGGGACGGCGCTTCCGGTGCACGTGGTCGGCTGCGAGCGCCGCTGCGGCCGACCCGCCGGACCGGCCGTACTGGCGGTCGCCACCGGCACCGGATACCGGATCGAGGCGGGCGGTACCAGCCGACCGGGCACCCCGGCGGCCGCCCTGGCCGTACGGGCAGAAAGGCAGAAGTGAGCTACGAGTACATCCGCGACGGCGCGGAGATCTACCGTCGGTCGTTCGCGACCATCCGGGCCGAGGCCGACCTCTCCGCGCTGCCGCCGGAGATCGCGCCGATGGTGGTCCGGATGATCCACGCCAGCGGCAGCGTCGACCTGGTCGACGACGTCGAGGTCGCACCCGACCTGGTCCGCGCCGGTCGGGCCGCGCTGCGGGCCGGTGCGCCGATTCTCTGCGACGCGGTGATGGTCGCCGCCGGCATCACCCGGGCCCGGCTGCCCCGCGACAACGAGGTGCTCTGCACGCTGCGCGACCCCGAGGTGCCCGAGCTGGCCCGCCGGCTCGGCACCACCCGCAGCGCGGCCGCCCTCGAACTGTGGCGGGACCGGCTCGACGGCGCTGTGGTGGCGATCGGCAACGCCCCCACCGCGCTGTTCCGGCTGCTGGAGATGATCGACGAGGGGGCCGCCCGGCCGGCGGCGATCGTCGGCGTACCGGTGGGGTTCATCGGGGCGGCCGAGTCGAAGCAGGCGCTGGCCGCGCACGACGCCGGCATTCCGTACCTGGTGGTGCACGGTCGGCGCGGCGGCAGTGCCATCACCGCCGCCGCCGTCAACGCGATCGCGAGCGAGGTCGAATGAGCGCGACCGAGCCTGGCGGTGGATCGGCGGGGCCGGCGCGGGTCGGCGCTGGTGGCGAGCGGGCGGCCGGCGAGGTCGGCGGGGGTGGGTCGGCTGCGGCTGGCGAGGTCGGTGACGGTGGATCGGCTGCGGTCGGTGGCGGTGGATCCGCTGCGGTCGGCAAGGCCGGCGGTGGATCGGCAGGGGACGGTGGCCGGCGGCCGGGCACGCTGCGTGGCGTCGGCGTCGGGCCGGGCGATCCCGAACTGGTGACGGTGAAGGCGGCCCGGCTGATCGGCGCCGCCGACGTGGTCGCCTACTACTCGGCCCGGCACGGCCGCAGCATCGCCCGGTCCATTGCCGAGCCCTACTTCCGGGACGGCCAACTGACCGAGCCGCTGGTCTATCCGGTCACCACCGAGACCACCGACCATCCGGGCGGCTACGAGGCGGCGATCACCGAGTTCTACGACGCCAGCGCCGAGCGGCTGGCAGCGCACCTGTCGGCCGGTCGGGACGTGGTGGTGATCTGCGCGGGCGACCCGATGTTCTACGGCTCCTACATGTACCTGCACGAACGGCTGGCGCACCGGTTTCCCGCCGAGGTCGTACCCGGGGTGACCTCGATCAGCGCCGCCACCGCCGTACTGGGCAGGCCGCTGGTCGAGCGGGACGAGGTGCTCACCGTGCTGCCCGGTACGCTGCCGGCCGACGAGTTGACCCGCCGGCTGGCCGACACGGACGCTGCCGCGGTACTCAAACTGGGACGGACGTTTCCGCAGGTACGGGCGGCGTTTGCCGATGCCGGACGGCTGGCCGACGCCTGGTACGTCGAACGGGCCACCACCGCCACCGGCCGGGAACTGCCGCTGGTCGAGGTCGACCCGGACGGGGTGCCGTACTTCTCCCTCGCCGTGCTGACCAGTCCCACCGGGGACGCGGTCGCGGCCGGCGTCGGCGTGGCGGCGTCGACCGCCCCGACGGCGGCGACCGAGGGCGGGGCGGCTGCCGAGGGCGGGGTGACGGCCGGCGGGGTGACGGTGGTCGGCCTCGGCCCCGCCGGCAGCGGCTGGCTCACCCCGGAGACCGGCCAGGCGCTGCGCGAGGCGGAACACCTGGTCGGCTACGGCCCGTACGTCGACCGGGTGCCGCACCGTCCCGGACAGCACCGGCACACCTCCGGCAACCAGGTCGAGATCGACCGGGCCCGGCACGCCCTGGAACTCGCCCTGGCCGGCGCCCGGGTGACGGTGGTCTCCTCCGGCGACCCGGGGATCTTCGCGATGGCCACGGCGGTGCTGGAGGTCGCCACCACCGACGGGCGGTTCGGCGCCGTGCCGGTACGGGTGCTGCCCGGGCTGACCGCGGCGCAGGCGGCGGCGAGCCGGATCGGCGCCCCGCTCGGCCACGACTTCGCGGTGCTCTCCCTCTCGGACCGGTTGAAGCCCTGGACCGTGATCGAGCAGCGGTTGGCCGGCGCGGCCGCCGCCGACCTGGTGCTGGCGCTCTACAACCCGGCCTCGGCCAGCCGCCGGTGGCAGGTCGAGGCGGCCCAGAAGGTGCTGCTCCGGCACCGGAGCGCGGACACGCCGGTGGTGATCGCCCGGGACGTGGGCCGGCCGGGGGAGCGGATCACCGTGGTCCCGCTGGCCGAACTCGATCCATCCGATGTGGACATGCGCTGCCTGCTGATCGTCGGCTCGTCCACCACCCGGACCGACCGGCGGGCGGACGGTTCGACCGTGGTCTGGACGCCCCGCACCTATCCCGGCTGACGCCGTCGGCGGACCGCCCAGGCGCACGCCGGTTCGGCCCGGCCGCCGAGCTGAAGCCGGCGTGAAGCCGCGCTGTCCGAACATTCAGTGGACCGCCCGAGGCGGGCGGTGCTGAGACAGGGGGACAGATGAGGATGTTCTGGAGGGCCGCGATGACCCTCGCGGCCACCGGCGCGCTGCTCGCCGGTGGACTCGGGTCCGGCGGAGCGGCCGTGGCCGCCGAGCGGACCGGCGTGGCCGGGCCGGTGGTCTCGGCGACCGCCGACGAGTGGGAGGGGCCGATTGACCAATGGACGACCTTCCCGTTCGAGGAGGGCTGGGAGATCTGCAACCGGACGGGACAGATCGGCGTGGCCTTCGGGGCGTACAAGGCGTACCAGTGTCGGGACAACGGCTGGTGGACGAGCTACCTGTACGTCCAGTACTACCCGTGAGCCGCTGACGATGCGCCGGGCGGTCCGCCGATCGCCCGGCGCGGCAGCGCCGTCTCCAGCCAGGCCAGCGCCGCGGGCACCTCGGTGACCGTCGCCGGCAGGGCGATCGGCGCCGGCCGCTCCACCAGCACCACGGGCAGCCCCAGCTCGCGGGCGGCGGCCAGCTTCGCCATCGTGTACGTCCCGCCGCTGTCCTTGCTGACCAGCACCTCGATCCGGTGCGCCGTCAGCAGTTCGCGCTCCGACGCCACCTGGTAAGGGCCCCGGTCGCGCAGCAGGGTGACGTTGTCCGGCAACGGGACCGTCGGCTCGTCGACCACCCGGACCAGCAGCCAGGTGCCGGTCAGGTGCAGGAAGGCGCCCAGTCCCTGCCGGCCGGTGGTGACGAAGGCCCGCCGGCCCAGCCGGGGCAGCAGCTCGGCGGCGGCGGCGAGATCGGGCACCCGGTGCCACCGGTCCCCGGGACCCGCCGTCCAGCCAGGACGCTCCAACCGCAGGTACGGCACCCCGGTCGTCTCGGCCGCCCGGACGGCCGACGACCTGATCCGCGCCGCGTACGGGTGTGTGGCGTCGACGAGTACGTCGACCCGGTGCTCGGCCAGCCAGCGGGCGAGGCCGGCCGGTCCACCGAACCCGCCGATCCGTACCTCGCCGTCCGGCAGCCGGGGATCGGCGACCCGGCCGGCCAGCGAGGAGACCACCACGGTGTCGGGGCGCCCGACCAGTGCGGCGGCCAGCTCCCGCGCCTCGGCGGTGCCGCCGAGCAGCAGCACCCGGGTCGTCACGGCGCGACGGTAACGGCCGGCTCCGGCCGGGACAACCGGGCGGTCGCCGGGTGGTGACCTCCGACACCCGAGCGGCCGGTCGCCGGCCTGCCGATCGCCGGCACCGGCCTGCCGCCTGCCGGTCGCTGGCCTGCCGCCTGCCGCCCGCCGGTTGAGACTCCGTGCCGGTCGTCGGAGCAGGCTCCGTGCCGGTCGCCGGAGCGGGTCCCCCGGTCGGCGGATCCGGCGGTGCGGCGTACGGCCGGGTCCGGCCCCGCTGCCCGGCCGGTGTCCCGGTTGACCGGCGGGTACCGCCCGGCTACGGTCGACTGGCCATCTGCGGCGGTACGAGGGAAGCCGGTGAGAGTCCGGCGCGGTCGCGCCACTGTGAGCGGTCCCGACCCCGGTCGGGGGCCCGCGAGCCAGGACGCTCGGTCGTCGCAGCCTGTCGACGGGGACGCGTCATCCCCGAGGAGGTCTCACACGCATGTCCAGCCCTGTCCCGGCCCGTCCGCTCAGTCACCCGGTGGTCTCCGCCCGGCTACTGTGGACGGCCCTCGCCGTCGTGGCCGTGCTCGCCCTGCTGACCTACCTGGTCGCGTTCGACCAGGGGGCCGTCTCGCGCAGCGGCATGTACCTGCACGAGCTGATGCACGACGGCCGGCACCTGCTCGGCGTCCCCTGCCACTGATCGACTTCCCGCCGTGCCGACGTTCCTGTCCGTACTGCTGCGTGGCCTGCTCGCAGGCCTGGTCGCCGGTCTGATCGCCGGGACCTTCGCCTACCTCGTCGGCGAGCCGCGGATCGATGCCGCGATCGCGATCGAGGAACGGGCGACCCACTCCGCACCCGAGGTCGGGGCCGACCACCACGCCGAGGAGTTGGTCGGGCGCGACGGTCAGCGCGCCGGACTGTTCCTGGCCACCGGGCTGTTCGGCGCCGCGATGGGCGGCCTGCTCGCCACCGGGTACGTCCTGCTGCGCCGTCGACTCCGCAGTTCCGACGACGGCCGGGCGGCGCTGCTGCTGGCCGGCGCGGCGCTGCTCGGCGCGGTCGTCGTACCGTTCGGCAAGTATCCGGCGAACCCGCCGGCGGTCGGCAACCCGGACACCATCGACCAGCGGACCGGCAGTTACCTGCTGCTGGTGCTGCTCGGCCTGGTGGCCGTCTGGGCCGCGGCCCTGGCGCACCGCTCGATATCCCCGCACGCCTCGGACGCGCTGCGGGCCGCTGCGGCGGTCGGCGCGTTCCTGCTGGTCACGGCGGTCGCCTACACCGTGCTGCCGTCGTTCGCGGAGGTGCCGGGCGACTTCCCGGCGACCCTGCTGTGGGAGTTCCGGCTCGCCTCCCTGGGCACCCAGGTGGTGCTCTGGACCGGGATCGGCCTGCTCTTCGCCGTGCTGCTCGGCTGGCGGGGCCGGGACCGGCCGCCGTCCGTCGACAGTGGACCAGAGCGGTCCGCCGGTCCGCCGGCCGGTGCCGAGGCCCCGGCCGGACGGTGAGCCCGACCAGGCTGCACCTGGTCGCGCACGCCCACACCGCCGCGCTGCGGCGGGCGGTGTTCGGCGGTGGCGACGACAGCCTGGACCCCGCCGGCCTGGCGGCGGCCCGCGCGCTGGCCCGCACCGGGCCGGGTCGGCGCGGGCCGTTCGGCCAGATCGACGCCTGCCTCAGTACTCCCGCCGAGGCGGGCCGGCAGACCGCGTACGCGCTCGGCCTGCGGCCCACCGCCGTGTCCGCGCTGGCCGACTGCGACTACGGCCGGTGGACCGGACTGCCGCTGGCCGAGGTCGGCGCCCGGGAGCCCGACGCTTTGCGGGACTGGCTCGGCGCGCCGGACGCCGCCCCGCACGGCGGCGAGTCCGTCGAGGCGCTGCTCGACCGGGTTGACCGATGGCTGACCGGGCAGCGTGACCGGGGTGGGCGGATCGTCGCCGTCACCCATCCGGTGGTGATCCGGGCCGCGCTGGTCCGGGCGCTGCGACTGCCGGCTGCCACCTTCTGGCGGCTGGATGTGGCGCCGCTGGCGGTGGTCCGGCTGACCGGGCGCGGACCGGGCTGGCAGCTCCGGCTCGGCGCTCCGCCCCACGGCGCCGAGGCTGACGGCGCCGACCCGGAATAGCCGGCAGGCCGACCTGGTTCCCCAGGTATACTTGACGCGTCAACGAGATGGGGGGACGGTCGTGCGGGCACAGCGGTGCGGCCTGACCCGTCGGCGCGCCCCCGCCGTGCTGCTGCTACTGCGGCAGCGCCCCCGTCCGGTGCCCGTCGGCGCGGGGGCTCCGCGATCATGAGCGGATCGTCGCTGCCCCGGATCGCCGTGCTCGGCGCCGGACACGTCGGCCCGGTGATCGCCCGGGTCGGGCTCGCCGCCGGCCATCGGGTCACGATCGCCGCCTCCGGCGACCCGGAGAAGATCGCGCTGATCACCCAGATCCTGGTGCCGGGCGCCGAGCCCCGCTGGGCCGCCGACGCCGTACGGGACGCCGACCTCGTGGTGCTGGCGATCCCGCTGCACCGGTTTCCGGCCTTCGACCCGGGAATGGTCGCCGGCAAGCTCGTCGTCGACACGATGAACTACTGGCCGCCGACCGACGGCGTGCAGGAGATGTTCGAAGATCCCCGGTACGGCAGCAGCGAGATCGTGGCCCGTCGGCTCGACCGGTCGACGGTGGTGAAGACCTTCAACCACGCCGGCTACCACCAGATCGAGGAGGAACGCCGGCCGGCGGGTGACCCGGACCGGCGTGCGCTCGGCGTGGCCGGCGACGACAAGGCGGCGACGGGTCTGGTGGCCGAGGTCGTCGAGCGCATCGGTTACGACGCCGTACCGCTGGACAGCCTCGCCGCCGGGCGCCTGCTCGAACCCGGCGGCCCCGTTTTCGGTGCCTCGCTGCGCCGCCCCGAGTTCGAAACGGCCGTCCGCGGCGTACTCCGATAGCGCGACCCGCAACGGCCCGGTCGGGACTACCAGGTGTGTTCCCGCGCCCGGCCGGCACCGCCGGCCACCGCGATGCTGAGTGCGTCGAGCCGGTCCCGGTCGCCGATCACCTCGATGGTGCGGATCCGCCCCGTTTCGACGGTGAGCCGCAGCGCGGCCATCAGCCGACCGCGCGGGGCGATCACGATCCCCGGGGTGCCGTCGACCCAGGCGGTGCCGCCCATCCGGGCCCGGGCGGCGAAGTGCCGGGTCTCCTCGGCCACCGCCCGCGCCCCGCGCAGTTCGGTCGGCATTCCGGCGGGCAGCAGCGCCGGATCGGCCCGGCGTACGACGTCGGGTGCCAGCAGGTCGAGCAGGGTCTCCAGGTCACCGCCCCGGGACGCGGCGAGGAAGGCCGCCACGAGCGGAAGATGCCGGGCGGCGAGCCGCCGTTGTCGCGGGGCGGGGGCGTGCACCCGCTCCCGGGCCCGACTCGCGAGCTTCTTCGCCGCCACCGGTGAGCGGTCCAGCACCCGACCCACCTCCTCGAACGGTACCGAGAAGAGGTCGTGCAGCACGAAGGCGATCCGCTGCGCCGGCGAGAGCCGGTCCAGCACGACCAGCAGGGCCAGCCCGACCGACTCGGCGAGCAGCACCTCCTGCTCCGCCGTCCGGGCCGGGGAGGCCGCCGGGATCGCGTCCGGCAACTCCGGGTCGGGGAGGGCGACCTCGGCCCGGCGGCGCCGAGCCCGCAGCATGTCCAGGCACTCCCGGGCGGTGACCGTGGTCAGCCAGCCGGTCAGGTTGCGCACCTCACGCAGGTCGGCCTGACTGGCCTTCAGCCACGCCTGCTGCACGGCGTCCTCCGCGTCGGGCAGCGAACCGAGCAGGCGGTAGGCGACCGCCCGCAGGTGCTCCCGGTCGCGGGCGAACCGGTCGGCGAGGGATTGGTCGGCGCTCACGGGTCACCTTCTCCAGGCGTCAGACGTCATGGGGGTGACCAGCCCGAGACGACCGTACCCGTGCGAGCCGAGGAGACCGACCCTGTGAGAGTACCGATGATGCCCCGTGTCATCCGCCCCGGCCGCCCGGCCGGAGGTGCGCGGTGCTGACCGCGTACGTCGTGGTGGCCGTCCTGACCATTGTGGTCTGCGTCTGGAGCGCCGCCGCCGACCTGGCCCGGACCGAGTTCGTGCTCGCCAACTCCGCCGAGGTGGGCGTACCGCCGTCCTGGCTGCCGCCGCTCGCCGCACTCAAGGCCGCCGGAGCGGCCGGCCTGCTCCTCGGCCTGCTCGGGGTGCCGGTGGTCGGGCTCGCCGCCGCGATCGGCCTGGTGCTCTTCTTCGTCGGAGCGGTCACCGTGCACCTGCGGGCCCGGGTCTTCCGCACGCTGGGCTACGCCGGCGGCTTCCTGGCGCTCGCCGTCGCCTGCCTGGTGCTGGAGGTCGCCGTCGCGCGCTGACCGTGCCGCCGCCCGGGACGGGCGACCACCTTGACAAGCCTGCCAGGCATCCAGAATTCTCAGTGGATTGTATCGTTTCAGCCCGGTCGCAGATCGTCCCACCCGGTGGATCGGGCCGTACCCACATTGGAGACCCATGAGATTTCGAACCAGGCGAGGCCGGGCGTTCGCCGTACTGTCGCGGGCACTCGTCGCCGGCCTCTCGGTGACCGCGTTGCTGGTCGGCAGTCCGACGGCGGTCTCCGCCCAGCCAGGCGGCGGCGCCGGAAAGCACGGACCCCGCCTCGAACGCCTCGACCGCGGGCTCGTCGCGGTCGCCACCGCCGACGGGGTGTTCCTGAGCTGGCGGCTGCTCGGCGCCGAGGCGACCGGACGGGGACGCACCGGCCTGACCGGCGCCGACTTCGCCGTCTACCGGGACGGGCGACGGATCGGCGCCGTCACCGACAGCACCAACTATCTCGACCGGGCCGGCACCGCCACCGCCGCCTACCAGGTCGCGGCGGTGGTCCGGGGCCGGACCGGCGCCCGGGGCGCACCGGTGACGGCGTGGGCCGACGGCCACCGCGACCTGCCGCTGCGCAAGCCGGCCGACGGGGTGACCCCGACCGGTGAGGCGTACACCTACTCGGCGTCCGACCTGAGCGTCGGCGACGTCGACGGCGACGGGCGGTACGAGTACGTCGTCAAGTGGGACCCGTCGAACTCCAAGGACGTCTCCCAGGTCGGCTACACCGGCGAGGTCTACCTCGACACCTACGAACTCGACGGCACCCTGCTGCACCGGGTCTCGCTCGGCGTCAACATCCGGGCCGGGGCGCACTACACGCAGTTCCTGGTCTACGACTTCGACGGCGACAACCGCGCCGAGATGATGCTCAAGACCGCCCCCGGCACCAAGGTCACCCGGTACGACCGGCACGGCGGGATCGTCTCCGAGCGGTACGTCACGATGCCCCGCGAGGACGTCCGGGCCGGCTACGCGCACACCGACGACTACCGGCTGAGCCCGGAGAAGTACCGGCAGAAGCTCGTCGACCTCTTCCTCGGCTGGCACCGGCACCCGGAGGTGCGGGCCGGAAACTGGCCGGCAACCCTGGAACAGGCCTTCGGCATCGCCCCGACGTACGCCTACCCGCTGTCCCGGGCCGACGCCGAGGCGCTGGTCGAGCACTTCGTCGACGTCTACGCACCGGCCCGGAGCACCCGCAACGCGCTGCGGGCGTTCCAGGGCTTCATCGTGGACGGGCCGGAATACCTGACCGTCTTCGACGGGGCGACCGGCCGCGAGTTGCAGACCGTCCACTACAAGCCCGGCCGGCACGACGACGGGCTGATGTGGGGCGACTACGCAATGAGCCGGATCGAGCCGGGCAACCGGGTCGACCGGTTCCTCGCCGGGGTCGCCTACCTGGACGGCCGGCACCCGTCGGCGATCTTCGCCCGGGGCTACTACACCCGCGCCACGTTGGTCGCCTACCGCTGGGACGGCCGGCGACTGCGCGAGGACTGGTACGTGGACAGCGGCTGGGTGCCGATGGCCAACCCGTTCAACGACGGCCCGCACGGCCGGGAGGGCACCGACCCGGAATACGGCACCCTGACCACCCAGGGTGCGCACTCGCTGTCCGTCGCCGACGTGGACGCCGACGGAAAGCAGGAGGTCGTCTACGGCGGCGCCACCATCGACCACGACGGCAGCCTGCTCTACAGCTCCTACGGCGTCCTGCCCCCGGGCAGCGCCAACCCGGGTGCGCGGGCGAAGGTCGGGCACGGCGACGCGATGCACGTCACCGACATCGATCCGGCCCGCCCCGGACTGGAGATCTTCATGGTGCACGAGGGTGCGACCGGTGCGCCGTACGGCTACGCGCTGCGGGACGCCCGCACCGGCGAGGTGATCTACGGCGGCTACACCGGTGTGGACACCGGACGTGGCATGGTCGGCGACGTCGTCCCCGCCGAGCCGGGCCTGGAGACCTGGGCGACGGTCGTCGGCGGCCAGCCGGACGGGCCGGGGCTGCGTACCGCCGACGGGGACCTGCTCGGCACCGTGATCCCCGGCACCAACCAGAGCATCCGGTGGGCGGCGGACATGACCACCCAGATCGTCAACGGCGCGGGGGAGGTGACCCCGAGCATCGACGACTGGCAGCGGGGCCGGCTGCTCACCGCCGAGGGCACCCGGACCAACAACGGGACGAAGGGCAACCCGGGACTGGTCGCCGACGTCCTCGGCGACTGGCGCGAGGAGTTGCTGACCCGCACCGTGGACAGTTCGGCGATCCGGATCTACCTGAGTACCGAGCTGACCGACCGCAAGCTCTACACGCTGATGCACGATCCGCAGTACCGGGTCGAGGTGGCCCGGCAGCAGACGACCTACAACCAGCCGTCGTACCCGAGCTTCTATCTCGGCTCGGACATCAACTGGTCCCGGGTGCCGCTGCCCGGACGCTGAGCGGCGGCCGTTCACCGGCCGGCCCGGGGACGGGACCCGGCGCTCCACCCGGAGCGCCGGGTCCCGTCGTTTCCGACAAACCCGGACCACCGACGGGGCCGGGAACCAGGTGGCGGGGGCGCGGCTCGTCCCCGGTGGAGGTGGTCAACGATGCGTACCCGTCGCCTGCTCGCCGCCGTCGCCGCGACCCTGGTCGGGCTGGCCGGCACCCTGCTGCTCGTCCCGACACCCGCCCGGGCCGGCAACTGGGCGGTCACCGTGCTGGACCCGCTGCCGGACCGGCTGGAACCGGGCCGGGGCTACACCGTCGGGCTCTGGGTGCTCCAGCACGGTTTCCACCCCTACGAGGGTGATCTCGGCCGGGTGGCGCTGCGGCTGGTGGACGGGAAGGGCACGTCGGTGTCGTTCGCAGCGTCGGCGCTGCCGGAGCCGGCGCACTACGCCGCGGCCGTCGCGGTACCGCACGCCGGTGCCTGGACGGTGACCGCCGTACAGGGCCGGTTCGCGGACTACCGGATCGGTACCCTCACCGTGCCCGGCGGGATGGCGGTGCTCGGCGTGCCAGCGCCGCTGCAACCGGGCCAGACCGAGAAGTACTGGCCCGGCGCGATCCGGCCGCCGACGGTTCCGGTCGACCCCGACCGGGACCCGTTCGCGGCGGTCGCCGCCCCGGCACCGGCCGACGACCGCAGTGCCGCCGCCGGGCCGGCCGGGTCCCGGCCCGCCCCGGAACCGGCGACGAGCACGCCCCGGCGTGCGCTGCTGGTCGCCGGCACGCTGCTGGTCGCGGCGGCCGTCGGGCTCGGGCTCGTCGTCGGGTACCGGCGGCGGCCCCGGCGCGCCGACCGACCCAGCACCGTCTGAGGGGGATCGGCGGCTTCGGGCTGCCCCTGGTCCCGTCGCTGCCGTCCGGCCTCTTCCTCGGCGTAGAGCCGCGTCGCGCAGGTGTGGCCCGACCGTGACAGCGTGCGGAGTGCCGGAGCTGGCCTTCGGCGGAATCCGCCAGGCCGTGCCGGCCGGCGGCAGGTCGATCGCGGTGATCCGCGACCAGCACGGCCCGACTGGCCGCGTCCGCCGGCCGCCGACACGGTGGCCCCGATCCACACCTTCCCGCGGCTGCTCACTCCGGGTCGGGTAGCAGCCCCTGCTCACGTAGTTGCTGGCAGTGCAGCTCCGGCGGCGGTTCCGGATCCCAGTCCGAGGGTCGGGGGCCCTCCGGGCCGTCCGGGCCGACCCGGACGAACCGCTCCACCCGGGTCACCCGGCAGCGGACGCCCCGGATCTCGAACTCGTCCGTACGGGGAGCCTCGAACTCCTCCATTGCCCGGGTGTACGCGGCCCGGATCTCCTCCAGCGACGCGTCTTCGTGCGGCACGATGTCACTGAACCGGAAGGCCGCCGAGTCGCGGGCGGCCTGCGGCGTCGGGTACGTGGCGAACGACCGGGGTTGCCAGCTCCCGTGCACGTACTCGCCGATGGTGAAGCCGACCGGCAGCAGCACCACGTTCGGATGGGTGGCCAGCGCCCGGCGGGAGTCGGCCCGGACGTCGTCCGGGACGATGCCGGCCTTGTAGTACGCGGGGACCATCTCGATCCGCAGCAGGCCGTCGGCGAGACCGGTGCTCGCGGCCGGGTCGATGACGAAGCCCTCCTCCTGGCACCGCACGTCGCGCGTCTTGCCCGGCGGGTACGGATCCGGGTCGGTGGGCCGGGGTGGTTCGGGTCCGTCCGGCCCCATCCGGATGAACGGCTGGGCGCGGATGATCCGGTATCGGCGGCCGTACACGGTGAGGTCGTCGACCACCTCCCAGTCGAGCAGCCGGATCGCCTCCTGGTATTCCCGCCGCTCGGCCGCGTGCCCGGAGGTCTCCGGTGTCTCGCTCAGCAAGCGCCGGAAGTACGAGCCGAGGGCGTCCCGGCTGCCCTGTGGCTGGTCGCCGCTGAGGCTGAGGATCCGCCACCGGCCCGCCACCTCCTCGGCGTAGCCGAAGACCGGTGCGCCCCACATCAGCTTCGGATAGGCGAGCGACCGGCGCCGGGCGTCGTCCTCGGAGACCGCCGACACCGGATCGTTCCGTTGCGCTATCCGGATCAGCAGATGATCCGGCACCTGCCTACCGTGATGGGTCATGCACGCAGTGTGCCCCGGTCGTATTCGATGCGCAGCCCTCCGCGGCTCCTCGTCAGTCCCCAGCGTCCACGCGAGAATCTACGTGGCTCGATGTGACGGCCGCCGCCGACCTGGCGGCGGCCACCGTTCGACACCGGCTACCCACCGGCGGCGCCCCTGGTGATCCGGCCCGCCGGCCCGCGCCCGTCCCGGCTGCCCTCTACGGTGTGCCGATCGCCGTCAGTACGTCGGTGCGGGCGGCGTTGTGGGCCGGCCACTCCGCCGCCAGCACACCGGCGACGGCCATGGCCAGGAGCAGCCCGCCGATCGAAGGCCAGGGGAGGGCGGTCTCGCGGATCGGCTGACCGAGCACGGCATGCTGGAACATCGCGCCGATCATCGCACCGACCCCGATCCCGAGCACACCGCCCACCACGGCGATCAGCACCGACTCGATCCGGACCATCGCCCGGACCTTCCGCCGCCGCATCCCGATGGCCCGGAGCAGGCCGACCTCGCGGGTGCGTTCCAGGACCGACAGCGCAAGAGTGTTGACGATGCCGAGCAGGGCGATGAGCATCGACAGGCCGAGCAACGCGGTCGACATCCAGACGAGCCCGGACAGCTGGCTGGCCTCCTCGCGGATGTACCGGTCCGCGGTGTAGAGGATCACGTCCGGCCGGTCCCCGATCGACAACCGGACCACGTCGCCCGGCGACCAACCGCGCTGCGCCGCCAGCGACTCTGCCGCGAACGCACCGTCGAAGCCGATGAACCGACCAACGACGAATCGACCGGTCGAAGCCGATCGAAGGGGGCGAGCTGATGGGCTCGGACGCGTGGACGATGCTGCTGGTGCTCGGCATCTTCACCCTGGCGACCACCGTGGTGGTCGTGGTCATCTGGCAGGCGTTCGCCACCTGGCCGGCCAGGGCGACCCTGGCCCGGGAACGGGAGTACCGCGCGCTGGCCGAAACGGCCGTTGCCACCCAGGAGAAGACGGAACGCCGTCTCGAAGAGGTAACCGGCCAGTTGGCCGAGATCCGCGACCGCGTCACCGCCCTCGAACGACTGCTCCGCGAGGTGGAATAGCCCGATGCCCCGTGCCGCCGTTGGCTGGGCCGGGCATCCGGATCACGGCCGCCGGCGTCCGGAGTCGCGGTGACCATGTCGACGGCCAGTCGAGTAACGAGATTCCCAACGATGACTATCGTCCTAGGATGCTTTAGGGAGAGTGGGCTCGACCACCTCCCCGGGCCGGCCGGGGGAGATCCCCTCCGGGCAAACACCGATGTGGCGGTATCGACCGACTTCATAGGCTCGGGCCAGGTGGTCGAGGGGGAGGAGACCGACATGTCCAAGAAGCTCAGTCGAGGCGCCCGGTGTCTGGTGGTCATCGCTGCGGTGGCCGCGATGCTCGGCGTCGCCGTGGCGCCGACGGCGTCCGCTTCGGCGTCCGTCGACAGTGCACGATGGCTGCGGACCGGCGTGGCGGACCTGCACGCCCTCGGCGTCACCGGCGTGCAGGGTCTGGCCCGGGACGGCGTACGCGACAGCTATGCCCGGGCGGGGACCCGCGACCTGACCACGGGTGCGCCGGTACCCCGGGACGGGTACTTCCGGATGGGGAGCAACACCAAGACCTTTGCCGCCGTACTCGTTCTGCAACTCGTCGGCGAGGGCCGGCTCCGGCTCGACGACACCGTCGAGCGCTGGCTGCCCGGCGTGGTGGCAGGCAACGGCAACGACGGCCGGCGGATCACCGTCCGGCAGCTCCTACAGCACACCAGCGGGCTCTACAACTACACCCGCGACCTGCCGGGTCTCTCCTCCGCCGAGGGGTACGCCCGGCACCGGTTCGACCACTACGAGCCTGAGGAACTGGTCGCGCTGGCCATGGCGCACCCGCCGATGTTCGCCCCCGGCACGAGCTGGGACTACTCGAACACCAACTACATTCTGGCCGGGATGCTGATCGAGCGGGTGACCGGCCGGAGCTGGGCGGCCGAACTGCGGGACCGCATCCTGCGGCCGCTGCGGCTGACCGAGACGTCCACGCCGGGGGACCGGGCGCACCTGCCCGGGCCGCACGCCAGGGGCTACCAGCAGTGGGAGCCGGGCGGGCCGCTGGACGACACCACCCTGTTCAACACCACCATGGCCTACACGGCCGGCGACCTGGTCAGCACCCCGTCCGACCTGGTCCGCTTCTGGCAGGCGCTGCAACAGGGCCGGCTGCTCGCCCCGGCGCAGTTGGTCGAGATGCGGCGTACCGTGCTCGCCGAGACCTTCCAGGACTTCCTGCCGGGCGCCCGCTACGGGCTCGGCATCATGTGGGCGCCGAACACCTGCGGCGGCTACTGGAGCCACGGCGGCGACGTGCCCGGGATGAGCACCGTCAACGGTGTCACCACCGACGGCCGGCGGGCGATCGTGCTCTCCCTGACGACCCAGTTGGCCGGGGACGAGGCGGCACTGCCCGTACTGCGCCGCGCGGACGAGATCGTGGCGGACGCGCTCTGCGGCAGCGCGGGGTAGCCGCGCCGCGACACCGCCGGTAGCCGGCGTGCCCACCCGCCCCGTGACCACCGGTCACGGGGCGGGTTGCCGCGTGTCCGGCCGGGCGTCGGTCCGCCGAGGTGGCATCGATCGGGGTGGAAGCGTTGACGAGCCAGTAGCACGCCGGTAACCTTTGGCCAACCTCCTGCAAAAACAGAACAGATCCCTGCTCTGTTCTCCACTCTCAAGCGGAACTTCTGTACAGGCTGCTCCTCCCGCTGGTGGTGCACCTCGGTCCGGAGAGGCCGGTGATGCGATCGGCATACCCCGCACCGGTCTGACCCGCTCCGGTGACCGCGCTGGTCACCCGTCCCGGGTCCGACCGACCGGCACCACTTCCACCGCGCTGACCCCGGCAACCGATCCGGCCGCCCACCGCTCCCCGCACGGCCGGTCTGCCGCCTACCCCCGCCGCCGCGACCGTGGCCCCCGCCACCGGCGCGGAACCGTCCCTCAGCGAAAAGGACAGTGATGAGACGCTCCGATCTGGTCCCGGCGACGGCGACGACGGTCGCCGCCGCCGTGATCGCCACCCTGGGGTTGTGGGTGCCCGCCGCGCACGCGGCCGGCGCGGCACAGCCCGACCGCCAACAGACCGTCGCGGCCGATCCGGTCAGCCGGCCGGACCTGGCCGCCGCGCTGGCCGAGGTCAATCTCGCCCAGAGCCGCCCCACCCAGGCCAGCGGCCACGCCGACGTCTACGACTCGTCCCGGGCCGTCGACGGTAGCCAGGGCAGCTACTGGGAGAGCGTCAACAACGCCTTTCCGGAGTGGCTCCAGGTCGACCTCGGCTCGGCGGTCCCGGTCAACCGGGTCGTCCTGAAGCTGCCGACCGCCGGCTGGGGGACCCGTACCCAGACGCTGAGCGTGCAGGGCAGCACCAACGGGTCGTCCTTCGGCGACCTGACCGCGTCCCGGACGTACACCTTCAACCCGGCGGTCGACGGCAACTCGGTGACGATCACCTTCGGGCAGACCAGCACCCGCTACGTCCGGATCACCATCACCGCGAACAGCGGCTGGCCGGCCGGGCAGATCTCCGAGCTGGAGGTCTACGGCCCGGACGGTGGCGGCGGCACCGACACCACCCCGCCGAGCGTTCCCGGCACGCTCTCCTACACCCAGTCCGGCACGGCGATCGCGCTGAGCTGGGGCGCCTCGACCGACAACACCGGCGGCAGCGGCCTGGCCGGCTACAACGTCTACCGCAACGGCGCGCAGGTGGCGTCGCTCGGCACCGTGACCAGCTTCAGCGACACCCAGCCGACCGACACCACCGTGTCGTACTTCGTCCGGGCCCGGGACGTGGCGGGCAACCTCTCCGGCAACAGCAACACCGTCACCCGGACCGGTACCCAGCAGCCCGGCTGCACCAACGTCGCCCGGGGCAAGCCGGTCACCGCCACCGGCTCCACCTTCAGCTTCGTACCGGCGAACGCCGTCGACGGGGCGCTGAGTACGTACTGGGAGGGGTCGCCGAGCTATCCGCAGAACCTCACGGTCGCGCTCGGCGCCAACCACGCGATCACGGCGGTGCAGGTCAAGCTGAACCCGGATCCGGCCTGGGGCACCCGTACCCAGAATTTCCAGGTCCTCGGCCGGGACCAGGCCGCGACCACCTACACCGGCCTGGTGCCGGCGGCGAGCTACCAGTTCGTGCAGGGCAGCAACGTGGTGGTGATCCCGGTCAGCGCGACCACGGCGGACGTGCAACTCCGGTTCAACTCCAACACCGGCGCCCCGTCGGGCCAGGTCGCCGAGCTGGAGGTCTGCGGCACGCCCGCGCCCAACCCGGACCTGGTGGTCACCTCGACCAGCTGGACGCCGGCCGCGCCGACCGAGACCACCCCGGTCACCCTCTCGGCCACGGTCCGCAACAACGGCTCGGCGGCGGCCGCCGCGACCACGGTCAACGTCAGCCTCGGCGGCACGGTCGCCGGCAGCGCCCCGGTGCCCGCGCTGGCCGCCGGTGCCTCGGCCACCGTCACGGTGAACGCCGGCACCCGGCCGATGGGCAGCTACCCGGTCGTCGCGGTGGTCGACCCGACCAACACGATCGTCGAGCAGAACGACGCCAACAACAGCTTCACCGCGCCGTCGCCGCTGGTCGTCGGCCAGGCCCCCGGCCCGGACCTCCAGGTGACCGGCATCGCCTCGAACCCGCCGAACCCGGCGGTCGGGGCCGCGGTGACCTTCACGGTGTCGGTGAACAACCGGGGTACCGCCGCGACCGGCGCGACCACGGTCACCCGGGTGACGGTCGGCGGCACCACGCTGAACACCAACACCCCGTCGATCGCGGCGGGTGCCACCAGCACCGTGGCGATCAGCGGTAGCTGGACCGCCACCAGCGGCGGCGCCACCATCACCGCCACCGCCGACGCCACCAACACCGTCGCGGAGACCAACGAGGGCAACAACGTACGCACCCAGTCGATCGTCGTCGGGCGGGGCGCGGCGGTGCCGTACGTGTCGTACGAGGCGGAGGCCGGCCGTTACCAGGGCACCCTGCTGGAGGCCGACCCGCTGCGTACCTTCGGGCACACCAACTTCGCCACCGAGTCCTCGGGGCGCAGGTCGGTCCGGCTGAACAGCACCGGCCAGTTCGTCGAGTTCACCTCGACCAACGCGGCGAACTCGATCGTGGTGCGCAACTCCATCCCGGACGCACCGGGCGGCGGCGGCATCGAGGCCACCATCAGCCTGTACGTCAACGACACCTTCCTGCGCAAGCTGACCCTCTCCTCCCGGCACAGCTGGCTGTACGGCAACACCGACGACCCGGAGGGGCTGTCGAACAGCCCGGGTGGCGACGCCCGGCGGCTCTTCGACGAGGCGAACGCGCTGCTGGCCCAGTCGTACCCGGCCGGCACCCGGTTCCGGCTCCAGCGGGACAGCGGTGACACGGCGGCGTTCTACGTCATCGACCTGGTCGACCTGGAGCAGGTTGCCCCGGCGACCGGCCAGCCGGCGGGCTGCACGTCGATCACCCAGTACGGCGCGGTGCCGAACGACGGGCTCGACGACACCGCCGCGATCCAGCGGGCGGTCACCGACGACCAGAACGGTGTGATCGGCTGTGTCTGGATTCCGCCGGGGCAGTGGCGGCAGGAGCAGAAGATCCTCACCGACGACCCGCTGAACCGGGGCCAGTGGAACCAGGTCGGGATCAGCAACGTCACGATCCGGGGCGCCGGGATGTGGCATTCACAGCTCTACACGCTGACCGAGCCGCACCTGGTAGTGGGCGGGATCAACCACCCGCACGAGGGCAACTTCGGCTTCGACATCGACGCCAACACCCAGATCTCCGACATCGCGATCTTCGGGTCGGGCCGGATCCGGGGCGGGCCGGGCGGCGCCGAGGGTGGCGTCGGGCTCAACGGCCGGTTCGGCGAGGGCACCCGGATCAGCAACGTCTGGATCGAGCACGCCAACGTCGGGGTCTGGGTCGGCCGGGACTACGACAACATCCCGGCGCTCTGGGGACCCGGCGACGGGCTGGAGTTCACCGGGATGCGGATCCGCAACACGTACGCCGACGGGATCAACTTCACCAACGGCACCCGGAACTCGCGGGTCTTCAACTCGTCGTTCCGGAACACCGGTGACGACGCCCTGGCGGTCTGGGCCAGCCGTTACGTCCGGGACACCTCGGTCGACATCGGTCACTCCAACGCCTTCGTCAACAACACGATCCAGCTTCCGTGGCGGGCCAACGGCATCGCGGTCTACGGCGGGTACGGCAACCGGATCGAGAACAACCTGATCTACGACACGATGAACTACCCGGGGATCATGCTGGCCACCGACCACGACCCGCTGCCGTTCTCCGGGCAGACGCTGATCGCCAACAACGGCCTCTACCGCACCGGTGGCGCGTTCTGGGGCGAGCAGCAGAAGTTCGGCGCGATCACGCTCTTCCCGGCCACCCGGGACATCGTCGGGGTCACCATCCGGGACACCGAGATCGTCGACTCGACGTACGACGGCATCCAGTTCAAGACCGGTGGCGGCAACATGCCGGGCGTCGTGATCAGCAACGTCCGGATCGACCGGTCCAACAACGGCGCCGGCATCCTGGCGATGAACGGGGCGCGCGGCAGCGCGACACTGTCGAACGTGACCATCACCAACTCGGCCACCGGCAACATCGTGGTCGAGCCGGGGTCGAGCTTCACCATCACCGGTGGGCAGCCGGCCTTCCGGCAACCGCGCAAACCGGCCGTCGACTGACTTCTCTGCAGGCGTCAGGTCCGGGCCCGACCGGCCACGGGCGTGCTCCCGGGTACCAGCACCGGGTGCCGCCGGTGGCCGGTCGCGCGGTGGGGCCTCGCGTTCTCCTGGACCGGCGGCGGGTCCGCGTCCGCACCCCGGGCCGGTCGGCCGCGCCGTAACCTGGGCGGGTGATCAGCACCCTGGCCGTGCAGAACTACCGGTCGCTGCGCAGCCTGGTCGTGCAGTTGGGCCGGCTCACGGTGGTGACCGGGGCGAACGGCACCGGCAAGTCGAGCCTGTATCGGGCCTTGCGGCTACTGGCCGACTCGGCCCGCAACGGGGCAGTCGCGGCACTGGCCCGGGAGGGCGGGCTGCCGTCGACGCTGTGGGCGGGGCCGGAGACGATCGGCCGGGCGGTCCGGGTCGGTGAGTACCCGGTGCAGGGCACGGTCCGGCGCGGCCCGGTCAGCCTGCGTCTCGGCTTTGCGGGCGACGATGTCGGGTACGCCGTCGACTTCGGGCTTCCCCCGCCGTCGAAGAACTCGCTCTTCACGCTGGACCCGGAGATCAAGCGGGAGGCGGTCTGGGTCGGGCCGCTGCTGCGCCCGTCGGCGTTGCTGGCCGAGCGGTCCGGGACCGCGCTGCGGCTCCGCGACGGCCGTTCGTGGCGGGCGGTACCGGACGCGGTGCACCCGTTCGACAGCATGCTCAGCGAGTACACCGATCCGCAGCGCGCCCCGGAGTTGCTCACCGTACGCGAGCGGATCCGGTCCTGGCGCTTCTACGACCATCTGCGTACCGACGCGGCCGCACCGGCCCGGCAGCCGCAGGTGGGTACCCGGACCCCGGTGCTCGGTCCGGACGGCGCGGACCTGGCCGCCGCGTTGCAGACGATCCGGGAGACCGGTGAACCCGACGCGCTGGCATCCGCCGTCGACGCCGCGTTTCCCGGCAGCGAGCTGGCGATCGGCATCGAGGCCGGGCGGTTCGAGGTGCGGCTGCGCCAGCCGGGCCTGCTGCGGCCGCTGGGCACCGCCGAACTCTCCGACGGCACGCTGCGGTATCTGCTCTGGGTCGCCGCGCTGCTCAGCCCACGCCCGCCGGCGCTGCTGGTGCTCAACGAGCCGGAGACGAGCCTGCATCCCGAACTGTTGCGACCGCTGGCCGGGCTGATCGTGGCCGGCTCGGCGCGTACCCAGGTGGTGGTGGTCAGCCACGCCCGGGCGCTGACCGGCGCGTTGGAGCGCGACGCGGCGGAACTTACCCCGGTCGAGCTGGTGAAGGAGTTCGGCGAGACCCGGGTGGCCGGCCGGGGCCGCCTGGACGAGCCGGCCTGGCAGTGGCCGAAGCGGTAGCGGGTTGGCCCCAGCGTGCCGCGGTGGTCTCCGGGGACTGGACGCGCATCTACGGGTACGGCCCGTTCGATCTGTTGGTCCTGGACGGTGGTGGCAACGGCAAGCAGGGCGTGCCGGCCGATCCCGAGCGGTTGCTCCGGCCTGCCGGGTCGGTCGTGGTCGACGACTTCACGCCGCTGACCGGCTGGCCGCCGATGCTCGGTGCCGTGCCGGACGCCGCCCGGCTCGGCTGGCTCGACCATCCGGCGCTGCTCGCCACCGAGGTTCGGCTGGCGCCGGACCTCTCCACGGTGATCGGCACCCGCCGCCCCTGACCGGCGCGGCCCTCCCCGGCCGCCGCGTCGCCCCGGGGTACCGGACGGCACCGCCGTCCGGTGCGCCCGGTCCGACCTCGCCGGTGGTGCGGCCACTGCTCCGGCCTTGCCGGCGGCTGGTGCGGCCACTGCTCCGGCCTTGCCGGCGGCTGGTGCGGCCACTATGTCGTCTGCTTATCATAAGAGTTAGTCGATGTCTTCGACGAGCGCCATCCGGGCGCCGAGGTGCGCCGGGTGCCGGCCACGAAGGGTCTAGAGTTTCGCCGTGAAGCGCACCTCCAGGGACATCCGGATCGCCAACCGCTTCGAGGTGCTGCGCAGGATCATCGGCGCGCCGATGGTGTCGCGGCAGCAGATCGCCCATGACACGGGGCTCAGCCTCGCCACCGCGGCGAACCTGATCGGTGAACTGCTGGAGTTGGGGCTGCTGGTCGAGGTGGGTTACCAGGATTCCGGTGGCGGCCGGCCCCGGGGGATGGTCTCGGTCAACCCGGCCGGCGGAGCGCTGGTCGGCGTCGACGTGGCCGAGACGTACGTGCACGTCGACCTCTTCGACGCCGGGCTGGGAGTGCTGGCCAGCGTCGAGGAGGAGTTGCACCCGACGGAGAACCGCCCCGAGCAGGTGGTGGCGCACATCGCCTCGGCGGTCGGCGCGGCGTTCGCCGGGGCCGGCGTCGACCCGGAGCGGGTGCTCGGGGTCGGGGTCAGCGTGCCCGGCCAGGTCGACCGCGAGGGCGGGGTCTCGGTGTACGCGCCGAACTGGGATTGGCACGACGTACCGCTGCGCAACCTGCTGGCCGGTTCGCTGGATCTGCCGTTCTATCTGGACAACCCGCTGCGTGCCTGTGTGGTCGCCGAGTTGTGGTTCGGGGCCGGCCGGGGGCGCGACGACGTGGTGGTGGTCAATCTCGGCACCGGGGTCGGCGCCGGGCTGGCCTTCGGCGGTGCGCTCTACCGGGGCGCCACCAACAGCGCGGGGGAGTGGGGGCACACCACCCTGGTGGTCGACGGGCGGCTCTGCCACTGCGGCAGTCGCGGCTGCGTCGAGACGTACGTCGGCGCCCCCGGCATCATGCAGACACTGCGCGACCTGGCGCCGAACAGTCCACTGCTGCACCCCGAGGACCAGACCGCGACCATCGAGGCGCTCGCCGCCGGGGTGGCCGCCGGAGACCCGGTGGCCGCCAAGGTGGTCACCGAGACCGCCCGCTATCTCGGCGTGGCGGTCGCCGACCTGGTCAACCTGGTCAACCCGGAGGTGATCGTACTCAGCAGTTGGGTCGCCGCCCGGCTCGGCGAGGCGCTGCTCTCCGAGGTCCGGGCGGTGGTGGCCCAGCACGCGCTGAGCCGGCCGCTCGCCGCGACCGAGATCACGCTGTGCCGGATCCCCGGCAACCCGGTCAGCCTCGGCGCGGCGACCTTCGCCCTGAAACGGTTCCTCGCCGGCATCGGCACCACCGCCGGGGGCCTCATCCGGCAACGCTGAGGCTTCCGGCTGCCCGCCCCCGCCCCGGCGGGAGCCGTCGGGCGAGTCCTGTCACGGGTCCACCGCGACAGGTGCCTGGATGCCAACGAGCAGGGCTGGATGCGGCTCAGCCGGCGCGGAGTGCGGCGAAGCCGCGTGGTGGGATCCGGACGCCGTCCGGCAGCGGGTCAGGCCGGTCCGCCGGCGTACGTCAGCAGCAGCACCTCCGCGGCCTCCGCGGTGGCCGGTTCGGTCCACAGCCGACCGAAGGCGCCGTTGCCGTCCGGGCCGACCGGCAGCGACTCCGATGGGTGTGGCTGAACCACGGCGGCGGGGCGGCGGTGGCCAGGTCGGCGGCGATGCCGTGCCGGGCGAGCAGGCCGAGCAGGCGGTCGAGCCAGTCGAGGTCGTAGCGGCCGGGTGCGGGCTCCAGCATCGCCCAGGCGAAGACGCCGACGGTGACCAGACCGACCTGGGCCTGGCTCATCAGCCGGACGTCCTCGGTCCAGACCTGTTCCAGCCACCCGGACGTCCTCGGTCCAGACCTGTTCCGGCCACTGCGCGGCGTTGTAGTCGCCGCCGAAGGCGACGCCGGGCAGGGCCGGGAGATCGAAGGCCATGCCCAGGTCGTCCGATCTGGACGAGGCGGGCGTCAACCGACCACGCGGGCTTATTCTTTGTCCTTGACGAAGTAGTTTCAGAATCCTAGGCTTCGGCTCACCCCAGCGACGCCATTCACGGACTCCGATGCACGCGGCTGCTGTCAGCGCGCGAGAAGGAAGGCTCACCATGAGCGGTACCCGTTCCGGCCTGTCCCGACGGCGCTTCCTCGGCGGCTCGCTGCTGGTCGTCGGCGGCGCCGTGCTGCCCGCCTGCCAGTCCGACCCGATCGGCGGCGGCGCGGGATCGGCCAAGGTCACCCTCAACCACTGGTACCACGAGTACGGCGAGCAGGGCGCCCGGGAGGCCGCCCTGCGCTACGCCGCCGACTACACCAAGCAGAACCCGGACGTCGCGGTCAAGGTGACATGGGTGCCGGGCGACTACAAGACGAAGTGGCAGTCGTCGGTGCTCACCCCGGAGGGCCCCGACGTGTACGAGATCAACGAGGTCACCCCGGACATGGTGGCGCAGCAGCAGGTCGCCGCCCTCGACGACATCCTCGGGTCGGCCAAGGCGGAACTCAACCCGCACGCACTCAGCCCGCTGACCCACGGCGGCAAGGCGTACGGCGTACCGATGATCATCGACGTGATGCTGCTCTATTACCGCAAGAGCCTGCTCGCCGCC
Source organism: Plantactinospora sp. KLBMP9567 (assembly GCF_033446045.1). Lineage (NCBI taxonomy): Bacteria > Bacillati > Actinomycetota > Actinomycetes > Micromonosporales > Micromonosporaceae > Plantactinospora > Plantactinospora sp. KLBMP9567. The sequence goes on from NZ_JAWQRR010000017.1 coordinate 29,546, forward strand.
GCCGGAGTCGCGGCACCGGCCACCCTCACCGAACTGGTCGGCGCGGCCAAGGCGCTCACCAGGGGCAAGACCAAGGGCATCTTCGTCGGCAACGACGGGGTCGCCGGCATGCGCATTCCACTGTCGTTCTCGGTCGGGCAGAGCGTGCTGACCGACCGCAGGGTCAGCTACGCCACCCCGGAGATCGCCGACGCCTTCGCCGTGGCCCGCCGGATGTTCACCGACAAGTCGATGCTGCTCGGCTATGCCACCGAGTGGTACGACCCGGGCGCCCTCATCACCGGCGCCACCGCGATCGCCTGGGGCGGGCTCTGGGCGCTGCCCCGGATCAGCAAGGAACTCGGCGACGACTTCGACCTCGTACCGTGGCCGGCGCACGGCCCGACCGGCAAGCCGGTGGTGATCCTCGGCGGCTGGTCCCAGGTGGTCAACGGCAAGAGCAAGCACGTCGACGAGGCGAAGAAGTACGTGCAGTGGCTCTGGCTACAGAACAACGAGGTGCAGCAGGACTGGGCACTCAGCTACGGCTTCCACGTGCCGCCCCGGGCCGGGCTGGCCGCCGAGGCCGAGCCGTTGCGGACCGGGCCGGCGAAGAAGGTCGTGGACCTGCTCAACCAGTACGGCACCCGGACCACCGCGCTGTGGGCGCCGACGGTCAGCAAGCCGTACGACGACGCCGCCTCCGACATCATCCGCAAGAACGCCGACCCGCTGGCGACGCTGACCGCCGCGGCGGGCCGCTCCCAGGAGGCGCTCGACAAGCTGCCCACGGTCTGAGGCCGAGGTGACCGTGCGTGCCGGTCCGCCGGAGGCCGCCCCCGGCCCGGCGGTCCGCCCGGCGCCCGCGCCGCCGGGGCGCCGCCGGGTGGACTGGTCGGCCTGGCGGGCCTTCGGCCTGCTGACCGCGCCGCTGCTGGTCGGGCTGCTGCTCTTCAAGTACGTCGCGATGGGCTGGGGACTGCTGCTCAGTTTCAGCAACGCCCGGGGCACCATCGCGCTCGGCGACTGGGCGGGGCTGGCGAACTACCGGACCCTCTTCGGCGATCCGCGGTTCCGTACCTCGCTGTCGATGATCGTGGTCTTCACACTGGTGATCGTGCCGCTGACCTTCGCGATCGCGCTCGGGCTGGCCGTACTCGTCAACCGGCTGCGCCGGGGCCGGGCGCTGTTCCGGACCACGTTCTTCCTGCCGGCCGCCGTCTCCTACGTGGTCGCCTCGCTGATCTGGAAGATGAGCCTGTTCAGCGGGGTACCGTCCAGCGCGGCCAACTCGCTGGCCGCCCTGTTCGGCCAGGAGCCGACCGCGTGGATCGCCACCGTGGACCCACCGCTGTACTGGGTCGTGCTGGTCACCGTCCGGCTCTGGTTGCAGATCGGTCTCTACATGATCCTGTTCCTGGCCGGGATGCAGGAGATCCCCGGCGAGCTGTACGAGGCCGCCCGGGTCGACGGCGCGGCGGGCCAGTGGCGGCTGTTCCGGCACATCACCTTTCCGCTGCTGCGTAACACCTCGGTCGCGGTGACCCTGCTGCTGGTGATCGCAGCGTTCCAGGCGTTCGACGAGTTCTACAACCTGCTCAGCACCGGCCTGGCCGGCGCACCGGGGCCGGACGGCCGTCCGCCGCTGGTCTACCTCTACGACGTCTCGCTGGTCCAGCAGGACTACGGCCTGGGCTCGGCGGGCGCGTTCGTGGTCACCCTGCTGATCGTGCTGGTGACCCTGGTACAGGGCCGGCTGGTCGGATTCGGCCGGAGGGACGGCGCATGAGCCACGACCGCCTCCCGCGCCGCCGCACCGTCCGGCCGACCGGCCGGGCCCGGATCGGCAGCTACCTGGCGGCCGTCGTCTTCGCGGTGCCGTTCCTGCTCCCGTTCTATCTGCTGCTGCGCAACTCGCTGATGACCCAGGCCGAACTCGGCGCCCTGGAGTGGCGCTGGTGGCCGGAACGGATCAGTTTCACCGGCTTCACCGACGCGTTCGACAACAGCACCGCCCCCCTGGGCCGGGCCCTGCTGAACTCGGCACTGGTGGCGATCGTCTCGGCCCCGGTCTCCACGCTGCTCGCCTCGATGGCCGGATACGCGGTCGCCCGGATCCGGGTCGTCGCGGCGCGGCCGGTCTTCCTGCTGGTCGTCGCGACCATGATGGTGCCCGGCGCGGCCACCTTCGTGCCCACCTTCGTGGTGGTCGGCTCGCTGGGCGGGGTGAACACCCTGTGGGGGCTGATCGTGCCGGGACTGTTCAACGCCCTCGCGGTGCTGCTGTTCCGCGGCTTCTACCTGCGTTTCCCGCAGGAGATCGAGGACGCGGGCCGGATCGACGGCCTCGGCCATCTCGGGGTCTACCTGCGGCTCGCGCTGCCCAACTCGGCCGGCCTGCTCGCGGCGCTCGGCGTACTCTCCTTCGTCGAGCACTGGAACTCGTTCCTCTGGCCGCTGGTGATCGGGCAGGATCCGGCGCTCTGGACCGTCCAGGTGGCGATGTCGACCAACCTCACCGCACAGGCGATCAACCTGCCGGCGCTGTTCGCCAGCGCGGTCGTCTCGGTCGTGCCGCTGGCTCTGGTCTTCCTGGCCGCCCAGCGCTGGATCGTGCGCGGGATCATGGCGACCGGGATCAAGGGCTGACCCTCGGCCGGCCCGCCGCCGGCCGGCCCGCCGCGGGCCCGTCCAGGGTCAGTCGTCCAGGGACGGCGCGTCCAGGGTCAGCTCGTCGCGCTCCCCGTCCGGCCAGCGTAACTCGACGGCACCACCGGGGCCGACCGTGACCTCGGGCAGTTCGGGCGGGGTCGCGCCGGTCAGCAGCACCGCCGCCGCGTAGACCTCGGCGGGGCGTACCGGGCCGGCGGTCTGGACGAACGGGACCGCCGAATGCCCGCCGAAGGCGTTCGCACCGGCCCGTTCGACCACCCCGGCGACGGGCAGCCCGCGCAGCCCGCGTACGGTCGAGGTCAGGCCGTCCGGGCGGCGGGCGGTGGCGCCGGAGGACCGCACCAGCACCTCCGGCGGCATCTCTCCGGCCAGCGTGTAGCCGCCGATCCGCAGCGTCCACGGGCCCGCGCCGTCCGGGACCGTGCCGACCCGGGCCAGCCGGATCTCGACCGCTCCGCGCAGCACCGACGCGGTGTACAGCCACGGGCCGGTCCGGAAGGCCGGCTGGCGCGGCGGCCAGACCCGCTCCGGGGCCGGCCCGACCGGCCAGTGCGTCCGGTACGCGGAGCTGCCGGTCCGGCCGCGTACCCCGAACGGCCGCAGCGGCCGGCGGTGCGCCGGCTCGCCCGCCGGGTCGACCAGCGTGACGCAGTTGTCCAGCACCGAGCCGTCGTACTCCGGGCCGGCGTGCGTGGCGTACGCGTACCGGGAGTAGCCCGGCTCGTCGGTGCCGAGCGTCTCGTCGGCGGCATGGTCGGTGCCGTGGTTCACCACCCGCACCACCCCGTCCGCCGTGGTGCCGGAGACAAGCCAGCCGGGCACCGGCAGGGCGAACGTCACGTCCCGTTCCTCGACCGCCAGCGCCTGTTCCCGCGCCGTCCACACCGGATGGCCGGGCGGCAGTACCAGTCCGGTGAAGCCCTTGCTCGACCAGTACGGCGAGCCGGGCCCGGTGTACGGCTGCCGGATCGCCGGGAACGCGCCGTACCAGCCGATCGGCTGGAACCCCTCGGGCTGTCCCGGACCACCGTCGGGCCGACCGGAGCCGGGCTGGAAGTGTCGCAGCACGCCGCTGGCGAGCCGCCGGGTACGGCCGGGCGGCAGCGGAGTGGCCTCGAAGACCGCACCGGCCCAGACCGGGGCGAGGGCGGCGTACCGGTAGGTCAGCGACCGGCCCTGGTGCAGCGGGGCGCCGTCCGGGGCGTACAGGTGCTGTGCGCCGGTCAGGTAGGCGTGCAGCCGCTCCCGGTATCGGGACCACAGCTCGGCACCGGCGTGCTCGCCGGAGATCCGGCAGTACCAGAGCGGGTAGAAGTTCATCGCCCAGCCGGCATACCAGTCGAAGTTCCGGGCGGTGCCGGCCCCCTCCAGGCCGTCGGTGTACCAGCCGTCGCCGAGATACCACCGCTCCATCCCGGCGATGTTCCGCTCGATCTCCTCGGCTGACCACGGCCCGCCGACCGATCGGAGGAACGCCTCGACCACGTTCTGGAACCACCACCAGTTGCAGGCCGGATACGGCTGGCCGATCACCTCGGCGAGCCAGCCCACCACCCGGTCCCGGACCCGGTCGTCGAGAGAGTCCCAGAGGACGTGCCGGGACTCGTGCAGCGCCAGCGCGATCGACGCCGCTTCCACCTTCGCCTGGTTCACCTCGGTGACCCGGGGCCACCGCTCCGGCGAGTCCGGATCGACTCCGGCGGCGAGGCCCTCGGCGTACCACTGGGCCAGCCCGCCGTCGGTGCCGTGCGCGAGCCGGAAGCCGGCGGCCAGGAAGGTCCGGGCGAAACCCTCCAGCCCGTCACTGCGCCGCCCCGAACTGCTCACCGGCCCCGGCAGCTCGATCAGCGCGTGCCCCGGCGAGGCGTACGGCCGCACGGCCGCCAGCATCCGGTCGACCGTCCACTCCCAGTGCGCCCGGCTCCACCCCGTGTACGGCGACAGTCGCCGGTCCTCGCCCGGTGCCGGCGGCCCGGGGCGGGGTCCGGATCGGACCTTGCTCATCGGACCGTTACCGTCGGCGTGCCCGGGCCGGGAACGGCAGGGGCCGGAAAGACGAGGACCACCTCCAGCAGGGTACCGGCCGCGACCCGACCGGGTGGAGCGCCAGGCGTCGATCCCGGCGCGACGACGAGCCCGCCCGGCGGGCGTCGACGCGACACCGGGCCGCCCGCCAGCTCCGGTGCCATGGGGATCGCCATCATTTCGATGTCCGGAAATGTGTGACGCCACGCCATGTCGGCGGTTCGTCCCAGGGTCGTAACGTCGCGGCAACTTCAGCGTGATCCAGCCCACACCGCCGTCGGAGGCTCACCATGCGCCACAGACCCGTCCTGGCCCGCCTCGTGCGGGCCGCCCTCGTGCCCGTACTGGCCGCGGTGGGCGTACTCGCCGTCGCCGGGCCCGCCGGGGCCGCCACCTTCGGCCAGGTGACCGGCTTCGGCTCCAACCCCGGCAACCTCACCATGTACGCCTACCGGCCGGACAACCTGCCCGGCAACGCCCCCGCGGTGGTGTTGCTGCACGGCTGCGCCCAGAACGCCAACGGCTACTTCGGCAACTCCGGCTGGCGCAAGTACGCCGACCAGTGGGGATTCGTGCTGATCGTGCCGGAGCAGAAGTCGGCGAACAACTCCACCTCCTGCTTCAACTGGTTCGAGCCGGGCGACACCGCCCGGGGCCAGGGTGAGGCGCTCTCCATCAAGCAGATGGTCGACCACGCCCGGAGTACCTTCGGCATCGCCGCCAACCGGGTGTACGTCAGCGGGCTGTCCGCCGGTGGGGCGATGGCCGCGGCGATGCTCGCCAGCTATCCGGACACCTTCGCGGCCGGCTCGATCGTCGCCGGCATCCCCTACCGCTGCGCCACCAGCATGGTCAACGCGTTCAGCTGCATGAACCCGGGTGTCGACCGGAGCCCGGCGCAGTGGGGCGAGCTGGTCCGCAACGCGTACCCGGGCTACTCCGGCGCCCGGCCGAAGGTCGCGATCTGGCACGGTACCGCCGACTACACGGTCGGCACCGCCAACAGCAGCGAGTCCCGCGACCAGTGGACCAACGTGCTCGGCGTGTCGCAGACCCCGACCGGCACCTCCAGCCTGCCCGGCGGCACCACCCTGGAGACCTACGGCGCCGACCAGGTGCGCCTCTACCGGGTCGCCGGCATGGGGCATGGCACTCCGGTCGACCCGGGTTCCGGGGCCGAGCAGTGCGGCACCGCCGCCGCGTACTTCCTGGACACCATCTGCTCGGCGTACCGGGACGCGCTCTTCTTCGGCCTCGGCACCGGCACCGACCCCGGCGACCCGGGTGACCCCGGCGATCCCGGCGACCCGGGCGAGGATCCGGTCTGCGTCACCGCCAGCAACTACGCCCACGTCCAGGCGGGCCGCGCCTACCAGTCCGGCGGGTACGCCTACGCGCTCGGCTCGGGCGCCCGGATGGGCCTCTACAACGTCTTCGCCACCACCACCCTCCAGCAGACCGGCCCCGCCCACTGGGTGATCGGCTGCTGAACGGGCGTGGCCGGTGCCGTCCCCCGGGCGCCGGCCCACCCGGTGGCTCCGGCCGTCCCGACGCGTCCGGAGCCACCGGGCCGGTGACTCAGCCGGCCCGGTCGCCCGCGCCCAGCTCCTGGGTCGGGTTGACCAGCGTTGCCGTCAAGATCGTGCAGGTGGACCAGCCGCTGGCGGGGCTGGTCGGGGGTGGCGATGATCGGCTGCGCGGTTGTCACGGCAGGTTCCTCCGAGTGTCCGTCGCAGCACTGTCGCAAGGGGTACGGGCCGGGAAGCCGGAACTCATCGGTCGGCCGGCCGCACCTCGCCCGGCTGACCGAAGAGGGTGACCAGCCGATCGGCGTCGAGAAACGTGGTGACACCGGCCACCAGCCCGTCGACCACGTCGAGCAGGACCAGCCCGAACGGCAGATAACCGCCATCGTGGGCCGGCCGGAGCTGCCAGAACGCCGGGGACCCGTTCGCCGCGACCGGTACGAGGCGGGCACCCGCGCACGACGCCTCCGGATCCAGCAGTGCCACTCGGATCTGGTTCCGGCCCCGCAACCAGAATCGGAACGGCGGCATCGACATCGTGGCGTCCTCGTGCAGCAGTGCCACCAGCACCTCGACGTCGTGCCGCTCGAACGCGTCGCAGTACCGGGCGAGCAGATCGCGCTGGGTCCGGTCGGCCGGCCGGAACGGTTCGCCGGGAGCCTGGTCGACCGTCCGCAGTGTCGACCGCGCCCGCTGCAACGCGCTGGTCACCGACGCCACCGTGGTCTCCAGCAACTCGGCGACCTCCTCGGCCCGCCAGCACAGCACCTCGCGCAGGATCAGCACTGCCCGCTGCCGGCGTGGTAGGTGCTGCAATGCGGCGACGAACGCCAGCCGGATCGTCTCCCGGCGTACCGCCAGCTCCGCCGGATCGCCGTGCATCGGCAGTACGGCGCCGTCCGGGACCGGCTGGACGAAGGTCCGCTCCGGTGCCGGTGCGCCGATGCCCGGCCCGTCGGCGGCCGCGCCGAGGTCCATGGCCAGCGCCCGACGCTGCGCGCTGCGGAGCATGTCCAGGCAGATGTTCGTCGCGATGCGGTAGAGCCAGGTCCGCAGCGAGCCGCGCCGCTCGTCGTACCGGTCGAACGACCGCCAGGCCCGCACCAGCGTCTCCTGGACGGCATCCTCGGCCTCGAACCCGGAGCCGAGCATCCGGTAGCAGTAACCGGTCAGCTCGGTCCGGAACGGCTCCAGCCGGAACGTCTCCGCGTCCAGGCCGGATGTGCCCACGGTCGTCTCCGCCACCCGTCCGACCCTACCCAGCCCGACCGGCAGCGCCGTGACCACGGACCCGGCCGGGGACCGATGAGTTTCCGGCGCCCACCCCGTATTCCCGGTAGGGCCGCCCCGGGCCGGTGGCGGCCGGACAGGAGAACAGTCGATGAACGAAGATCATTTGTGGGCCGAGCTGCGGGCGGAACGCCGGGAACAGGTGGACCTGCTCGCCGCACTCCGCCCGGAGCAGCGGGACGCACCCACGCTCTGCGCGGGCTGGCGGGTACGCGAGGTCGTCGCACACACCACGCTGCCGTTCCGGAGCGCGTTCGGGCGTACCGTCGTGGAACTGCTCAAGGCCCGGGGAAGCTTCGACCGGATGGCCGACCGGTGCGCCCGGCGCGACGCCGCCGAACTCCCCGCCGAGCGCCTCCTCAGGACGTTGCGGGACAACATCGGGCACCGCTGGACACCACCGGGTGGCGGCGTGCACGGCGCGCTCTCGCACGACGTGATCCACGGACTGGACATCACCGTCGGGCTCGGGATGGATCGCCGGGTGCCACCGGACCGGGTCGGTCTCGTGCTGTCCCGGATGAAACCGAGGAGCGTCGCGTACTTCGGGGTGGACCTCTCCGGGATCGCGCTGCACGCCACCGATCTCGGCTGGAGCTACGGCACCGGCAGCCCGCTCCGGGGCCTCGCCCAGGACCTGTTGCTGGTGATCTGCGGGCGTCGGCTGCCACCCGGCCGGCTCGACGGCGAGGCGGTCGCCCGGTTCTCCGGGCATCCCGGGTCCCGCTGACCCGTCCCGCCGGCACCGTCGTCCGGGCAGCGCCCACGACGGCCGGGCCTGCCGTGCCGGGCGGAGGGATCAAGCCTGATCGCCCGGAGCCAGGCACGGCAGGCCCGGCCCA
>NZ_JAWQRR010000018.1:0-327185 GCF_033446045.1 Plantactinospora sp. KLBMP9567
CGGGCGGGGCCGGCGGGGGGGGGGGGTTGTAAACACCAGGCCCCCCCCGCCCCCCCCCCCCCCCGCCCCGGCCCACCACCCGGGCCCCCGCGATGCCGCCGCCTTCGTCGCCGCCGGCCACCGCGGCACCATCCGCCGCCGTACCACTCGCCGTCGCCGTCGCCGTGTCACTCGCCGTCGTCCCGGTCGACGCTGCCCTGGACCAGGGGCCACCAGCGGCGAATTGGCCCGGCCGGCACCGGCGCGACCGTCGGTAGCATCGGGCCGCCCGTCGGCGGCGCAACACCGCCACCGACCACATCTGACCAGGGAGGAACCCGTGCGCGACGCCTTCGCCGAGTTGTCCACCCCGCTGGTGGCCGACGCCTGTGTACGCCTCGGTGTGCCGCTGCGGAGCGCCCCGCCCGGCGTCGCCGCGGTCGTACCCGGGCAACGGCTCGCCGGGCGCGTGCTGCCGGCCCGGCACTACGGCAGCGTGGACGTGTTCCTGGAGGCGCTGGGCGGTGCCGACCCGGACGACGTCCTGGTCGTCGACAACGGCGGGCGCTTGGACGAGGCGTGTGTCGGCGACCTGGTGGTGCTGGAGGCCCGGGCGGCCGGGCTGGCCGGCCTGGTGGTCTGGGGCCTGCACCGCGACACGCCGGAACTGGTCGAGATCGGGCTGCCCGTCTTCAGCTACGGCAGCCATCCACCCGGCCCGGTACGCCTGGACGAACCCGAGCCGGCGGCGCTGCTCAGCGCCCGGTTCGGTACGCACTCCGTCGGCACGGCGGACGTCGTCTTCGCCGACGACGACGGGGTGCTGTTCGTGGCCGCCGAGCGGACCGAGGAGGTGCTGGCGACCGCGCACCAGATCCGGCGGACCGAACGCGACCAGGCCGACCGGATCCGGGCCGGGCAGTCCCTGCGCGAGCAGACCCGCTTCGCCGACTACCTAACCCGACGCGCCGCCGACCCGGCGTACAGCTTCCGCCGACACCTACGCCGGATCGGCGGCGCCATCGAGGAGTAGGCCACCAGGTCGGCGGCGGCATCGAAGGTCAAGCCACCGGCCAACGGCGCCATCGAGGACCAGGCCACCAGGCCGGCATCGACGAGCCGGGCGAGGCCCGAGCGTCCGGGGACCGCCAGGCGGTCGCTGTTGCGACGGGTTGGCACCTGCTTCGTTGTCGCGTGCGTACATGAGCACGTAACCTCTGCGGAGGCGGTCGCGTCGAGGGCCGCCACCGCGGCCGGCCAGCCGGTCCGGCAGGGAGGGGGGCAGGGGCGCATGAGCGACAGCCACGACCACGGTCCCGGACACGAGCACCCGCACACCCCGCACCGCCACCAGCAGCACCCCGGGCAGCACCCGCAGCACCACGGCCACGGTCACGACCCGACCGGGCACCACCCGCACGAGCCCGATCACACCGGCCGGTGGCGCAGACTACGGCACCGTCTCGGGCATCTGCTCACCCCGCACTCGCACGACACCGCCGACAAGGTCGACACCGCGCTGGAGACCTCCCGGGCCGGGCTGCGGGCACTGTGGATCTCGCTGGCCGTCCTCGGTGCCACCGCCGGGCTGCAGGCACTCGTCGTGGCGCTGTCCGGTTCGGTGGCGCTGCTCGGCGACACCCTGCACAACGTCGCCGACGCGCTGACCGCAGTGCCCCTCGGCATCGCCTTCCTGCTCGGCCGGCGGGCCGCGACCCGGGCATACACCTACGGCTACGGCCGGGCCGAAGACCTCGCCGGAATCGCCATCGTCGCGACCATCGCCGCCTCGGCGGCCTTCGCCGGCTACGAGGCCGTCCGCAGGCTGCTGGACCCGCAGGACGTCCGGCACCTGCCGTACGTCGCCGCCGCCGCGCTTGTCGGCTTCGTCGGCAACGAGCTGGTCGCCCGGTACCGGATCGCCGTCGGACGGCGGATCGGTTCCGCCGCCCTGGTCGCGGACGGACTGCACGCCCGCGCGGACGGGTTCACCTCGCTGGCGGTGCTGCTCGGCGCCGGTGGGGCCGCCCTGGGCTGGCGGTGGGCGGACCCGGCGGTCGGACTGCTGATCACCGCCGCGATCCTGCTGGTACTCAAGGACGCCGCGCGGGAGGTCTACCGGCGGCTGATGGACGCCGTCGATCCGGACCTGGTCGACCGGGCCGAGGCGACCCTGCGGGCCGTGCCCGGCGTCCGGGAGGTGGCCGGGGTACGGCTGCGCTGGATCGGTCACCGGCTGCACGCGGAGGCCACCCTCGTGGTCGACGCCGAGCTGACCCTGCTCCAGGCCCACGAGGTCGCCGCCGATGCCGAACACCAGCTCGGTCACGCTGTGCCACGACTGCGCGGTGCCACCGTGCACACCGACCCGGCCAGCCACCCGGGCGACCATCATCACGCCGAGCTGTCGCACCGGCGGCGAAGTCGGGGCGCGGACCGGCCCGAACCGCTGACCCCCGAGGTCCCCGCCTCGGCGGACCGGTCGTGACGGCGGTACGAGCCCGCTGAGCCAGGCCGGCCGGGCAAGGCGCGGCACGCGGACAGCCGGTCGAGGGCGGCAGAACGCGGACAGCCGGGCCGGCCGACCGGGGACGGCGGAGTCAGGACGGCCGGCCGAGGAGGGCCAACTGGTCCCGGGACTCGGCCGCCTCGGGTACCCCGAGCATCCGGTAGAGGGCCTCGGCCGCACTCCAGTGCGTCTCGGCGCGCCCGCCGTCACCGGCCGCCTGGTACGCCCGGCCCAGCCCGGCGTGCGCCCGGGCCTGCTCGTACGCGTCCCCGATTTCGGTGGCCAGGCTGAGCGCGGTGCTGTGCTGCGTCCGGGCCGGGCCGAGCCGCCCCAGCAGGTGCAGTGTCTCGCCGAGACTGTTGGTGGACGAGGCTTCGCCGGCCCGCTCACCGACCCGGCGCAGCAACCTGAGCGCCTGCTCCACGAGATCCAGCGCGGACTCGTGGTCGCCCTGCCGCAGGCGTACCCGGCCGAGGCCGTCCAGCGCGAGCGCCTTGCCGGCCTGGTCACCGACCGCCTCGAACAGGGCCAGTGCGCGCCGGTGCCGGCCGGCGGCGGCGAGCAGCCGTCCACCGCGCAGGTGCAGGTCCCCGACGCTGGTCAGCGCATACGCCTCCCCGGTCGCGTCCGCGATCCGCCGGCAGAGCACGATGGAGGTACGCAGGTGCACCCCTGCCTCGCGGTAGTTGCCCTGCCGCAGCAGTACGTGCCCGAGGTTGCCGCCGGCCCGGGCCTCGCCGGCCGGGTCACCTGCCCGCCGGCAGAGCAGCAGCGCGGCGCGCAGCGCCTCGGCGGCCTCGTCGTAACGGCCCTGGCGTTGCTGGACGTGCCCGAGGTTGCCCAGCGCCCGCGCCTCACCGGCGCCGTCGCCGTTCTCCCGGCTCAGCGCCACCGCCTCGCGCAGCCGGGCGATCGACGGGGCGTACCGGCCCTGCTGGACGTACATCACGGCGAGCCCGGTCAGCAGGTGCGCCTCGGTGACCCGGTCGCCGGCCTCCCGGGCCGCGGCCAGGGCATGCGTGTGCATCCGTTCGGCCTCGCCGAAGTATCCGCCGCTCTCCAGATAGCGCAGCAGGGTCAGGGTCAGCCGTACCGCGTGTGCCGACCGGCCGCGTTCGGCCGCCCGGACCGCCGTCCCCACCAGGGTCGGCCGTTCGGCGTCCAGCCACTCCCGGGCCGCCTGCGGGTCCGGCATCGGCGGCGGCGGCACCGGTGGCCGGTGGACGGGCGCCCGACGGTGCCGCTCCGCCGGATAGAGCGTGTTGATCGCCGCCGTCGCGGCGGCCAGTTCGTAGTCGAAGAGGCGGTCCAGGGCGGCGTCGGCGGTCGAGGCCGGCTCGTCGGCTGCGGAGCGTTCGACCGCGTAGGCCCGGAGCAGGTCGTGGAAGGTGTACCGGTGGTCGCCGGCCGGCTGCACGAGGTTCGCCCGGGCGAGCGTGTCGAGCAGGTGCCGTGCCGGCTCCGGCCCGGTGTCGAAGAGCGCCGCGGCGGCGTACCGGTCGATGTCCGGTCCGGGATGCGGCCCCAGCATCCGGAAGGCGCGTGCGGCGGCCGGCGGCAGTTGCTGGTACGACCAGGACAGCACGGCCCGTACCCCGGTGCGCGGGTCACCGCCGGCGTCGAGCAGCCGAAGCCGGTGCTGCTGGTCGGCGAGTTCGGCGACGAGTACCGCCAGCGGTGCGGTCGGCCGGGTGAGCACGAGTTCGGCGGCGACCCGCAGGGCCAGCGGCAGGTGGGCGCAGCGCTCGGCGAGCGCTGCGGCGGCCGCGGGTTCCCGGGCGACCCGCTCGCCGAGGGTGCGCCAGAGCAGTTCGACCGAGTCGGCGCCGGAGAGCAGCCCGAGTTCGATCCGCTCGGCGCCGTCCCGGGCGACCAGCCCGGCGAGGGTGTCCCGGCTGGTGACCAGCACCGCACAGGAGGCACTGCCCGGTAGCAGCGGGCGGACCTGCTCCACCGACGCCGCGTTGTCCAGCACGATCAGCATCCGCCGGCCGTCCAGTTGGCTGCGGTACCGTGCCGCGCACTCGTCGAGTGCGAACGGCACCTCGGTGCCGGGTACGCCGAGCGCGCGGAGGAACCCGGCCAGTGCCTCCTGCGGCGGCATCGGCCGGTCGACGTCGTAGCCGCGCAGGTTGACGTAGAGCTGCCCGTCGGGGAACCGGTGCCGGGCGTGGTGCCCCCAGCGCAGCGCGAGGGCGGTCTTGCCGACTCCGGCGGTGCCGGCGAGCACGACGACGGGGACGGTGGACGGCGCCGGCCGGTCGTGCTGCCCGGACCGCACCAGCAGCCTGTCCAGGGTGGAGAGTTCGGCCGAGCGGCCGCTGAATCCGGGTACGTCGGCGGGCAGTTGCGCGGGGACGGCCGGCGGGTCGTCCGGCCCGGTGCGGGCACCGGTCGCGATGGCCGGGGTCGCCGTCGCGGGCTCGGCGGCCCGCAGCGCATCCCGGTAGGCGCTGGCGAGTTCGGGACCGGGTTCGACCCCCAGCTCCTCGACGAGCCGCGTCCGGGCCTGGCGGTAGACCGCGACCGCCCGGTCCCGGCGTCCGAGTGCGTGGTAGGCCCGGATCAGCAGTCCCTGGGCGGTCTCGTCCAGCGGGCTGCTCGCGGCCACCTCCTCCAGCGCCGGCAGCACGTCGGCGGTCCTGCCGAGGGCGATCATGACCTCGCCGTACCGGCGTACCGCCGCCCGGCGCTCCTCGGCCAGCGCGACGACCTTCGGATGCCCGGCGAGTGAGGGGACGTCGACCAGTGGGGCGGCGCGCCACAGCGCGAGTGCCCGCTGCCAGAGCCGGACCGAACCGGTCAGGTCGTCCCGGCGGTGCGCCTCGGCCGCCGCACCGGCGAGTTCACGGAACACGCACACGTCGAGGTTGCGGGCCGGTACGCCGACGGCGTACCCGTCGCCGACCCGGGGCAGGACGGCGCTGGCGGTGTGCGTGCGCCGGTCGGGTTCGAGCAGTCGACGGAGGTTCTTGACGTGCGTCTGGATCACGTTGGTGGCGGTCGGCGGCGGCTCGCCGTGTTCCCAGAGCGCGTCGATGATCTCGGCCCGGGGCATCGGCCGGCCGGCGGCCAGCGCCAGCAGTCCGAGTACGGCCCGTTGCCCGGGCGAGGAGAAGGCGATCTGGTGTTCACCGCGCCAGGCGCGTACCGAGCCGAGGATCTCCAGCCGTACCGTGTCGACGCCCCCGTCGGAGTCGCGGAAAGCGCTGACACCGTATGCGCTCTCGCGAGCTACGACCATGCCGCTGTTACCTTTCGGTGCGCTCTGACGAGCACACGATCAGCAGTCCCGCCTTGCGGGGGACGGTCCCGGTCTGACCGGCGGGTGCCGTGCCGGGTTCACGCCTCACGGCCACCTGCCCGGGGTACCCGGGTCTGCACCGGCGTGCCCGAGCACGTCACATTCCCGGCCCGGGGTGAGGTCCAGGGCCAACCGGTACGCCTGGGTCATCCTCACGCCGGCCCGTCCCCGAGGGCGGCTTCGACGGCATCGTTGCGGATCAAAGAGCGCGAAGGATGCTCGACACGCCCGCCGCCAACAGCCCCCATGCCTAACAGGGTGGCGTGCGGGTGAAACCGTGGCAAGGGGCTCGATACCGGTAGCGGTCATCCGACATGTCGGCAGCCGCAGGCGTCCGGGCGTTCGGCGCCCGGGAAGGGGGCCGCGGAGTGGCCGGTCCGCCGTACCGGCCATCCGATGTTCAGCGGTAGACGCGTACGTAGTCGACGAGCATCCGGGACGGGAACGGCGTACTCGGGTCGACCGGTCCGGGGAAGTCACCGCCGACGGCGAGGTTGAGGATCAGATAGAAGGGGTGGTCGAAGACCCACGGGCCACGGGTCGACTCCACCGTCTCCTTGCTGGCGTAGAAGACCGTCTGGCCGTCCACCTTGAACGTGATGCCCGAGCTGTCCCACTCCGCGGCCCAGACGTGGAAGCCGGCGGAGAAGTCGACCCCGCCCGGCGCCGGGTACTTCTGCCCGTAGCCGGCACCGCCGTTGTACTGCGGTGCGTGCAGCGTCGAGTAGCCCTCCAGGGTGTTCCGGCCGAGCACCTCCATGATGTCGATCTCCCCGTTGTACGGCCACGGCCGTCCGGTGAGGAAGTCTGCGCCCATCATCCAGAACGCCGGCCACAGGCCGTTGCCCTTCGGTACGTGGATCCGGGCCTCGATCCGGCCGTACTGGACGTGGAACTTGTTGCCGGTGTTCATCCGGTGCGAGGTGTAGTCACGCCCGCCGGCGGTCTCCCGGCGGGCCTCGATCACCAGGGCACCGGTGCCGTTCATCGAGGCGTTGTTGTTGTTCGTGTAGTACTGGATCTCGTTGTTCTGCCCGGTGCCGGGGTCGATCGTCCACTTGGCCGGGTCGGGCTTGCTGCCGGCGGCACCGTTGAACTCGTCGCTCCAGACGAGGTTGTTGGCCGGGAAGGTCGGGTCGGGCGGCATCGCCGGCGGTGCCGTCGGGTTGCCACCGGTGCCGTAGACCCTGAACTCGTAGAGCGAGTAGCCGTACGGTCCGACCCGGGCGGTGCCGTACATCCGGACGTACCGGCCGGTGCCGGTGACGTTCAGCGTCTCCTTGAAGCCCCGGCCACTGGTGGTGGAGTAGATCGGGGTCCAGGTGCTGGCGTTCGCCGAGACCTGGATCTGGTAGGAGGTGGCGTAGGCCGGGTCCCACTGCAACACCACCTGGGTGATGGTGGCGGTGGCGCCCAGGTCGACGTAGATCCAGCCCGGGTCGACCCATCCGGTGGTGGTGCTGGTGGCCCACCGGCTGGCCGGGTCGTTGTCGAAGGCCCGCGCCGGCAGGCACTCGAAGCACGTGCCGTCGTTCTGGTTGCTGGAGGCGACCGCCGGTTTCTGGTACGACAGCAGCACGCTGCCGCCCGGCGGCGGCGGGGTGGTGGTCGGCGGGGGAGTGGTGGTCGGCGGGGTCGTCGGCCCGCTGCCGGTGTGTACCGCGAACTCCCACAGTGAGTAGCCCCACGCGGTCGCCCGGGCGGTGCCGTACATCCGGACGTACCGGCCGGTGCCGGTGACGGTGAGGTTCTGCGTCCCGCCCGTGCCGGTGGTGCTGGTGTGCACGGTGGTCCAGGTCGAGCCGTCGGCCGAGGTCTGGATCTGGAACCCGGAGGCGTAGGCGGCCTCCCAGACCAGGGTGACTCCACAGATCGACCGGGTGCTGCCGAGGTCGACCCGGAGCCACTGCGGGTCGGCGGCGGCGCTGGCCCACCGGGTACCGGTGTTGCCGTCGACCGCGGCCGGGGCCGGATAGGCGGCGGACTCGGTGGAGGAGGCGGTGGCCGGTCGGCCCTGCGCGGCGTTGCCGGTGCCGCAGGCGCTGGTACCGGTCTCGCCGTACACCTGGAACTCCCAGAGCGACACCCCGTACGCCGTGCCCCGCTGGCTCGCGTTCAGCCGGACGTACCGTCCGGTGCCGGTGACGCTGATCTCCTGGTTGCCGCCGGTACCGGTGCTGGTGCCGTGCACGGTGGTCCACGTCGAGCCGTTGGTCGAGGTCTCGATGGTGAAGGCGCGGGCGTAGGCGCCCTCCCAGCTCAGCAGGACCCGGCTGACCGGGGTGACGGTGCCGAGGTCGACCTGCAACCACTGCGGGTCGGCGAAACCGCTGGACCAGCGGGTTCCGGTGTTGCCGTCGACCGCGGCGGAGGCCGGGTAGGCGGCGGACTCGACCGAGGAGGCGGTGACCGGCCGCCCCTGCGAGAGCAGGGTCTCGGCCGCCCCGGCGGACGTACCGGAGATGGCGAGGTAGCCGGCGAGCAGGGCCGGGATCGCGACGACCGACCCGGCGAGGAGACGCCACCGGCGTGGCCGGGATGGTCGGCGGCGGGGTGGGGACAGAGCGCTGTCCATCAGTGCTCCCTGAGGTGAGGCCCGCGTCGGTTTCGGGCCGGTTGCGGGCTGATGACAATCGGATGGGAGAGCGCTCTCTCGGATACTCTGAATCAATCAGCGAGAGCTGTCAATGCGGTGTCGCCGCCGACCGCCGGTCGCCGGCCGGGGGCGTCAGAGCGGGCTGGCGTGCTGGTCGGTCACGACCATCGCGGGATAGAGCAGCACGTCCTGGCCGTTGTGTCTGAGCAACTCGATGAACTCGTCGTGGACCGACCACAACAGGCCCTGCGGCGAGCGGTGCGGCGGCCACTGCCCCGGGTCCACGATGCCCCACCTGTTCAGCGCGTTGAGCAGGAACGGGTCCGCCGGCAGCCAGTCGCCGTCGACCTGGAACTCCAGCCACACGTGCACCGTGGCGTAGGGCGGTGCGACGAAGTATCCGGCCGTGGACCGGACCGGCAGCCCGAGTGAACCGCCCAGCCGGTGCAGGTAGTTCGCGGCCAGTCGGCAGTCGGCCAGGCCGCTGTCCCGGAGGAACCCGAGGTCCGTGTTCAGCGGGTAGGGCAGCAGGTGGAACTGAACCGGGCGGATCTGGTCGATCAGCTCGGTGAAGGACCCACCGAAGAGATGTCGGCCGCTGTCGAGGCGGACCTCGAAGGCGTACCTGCCCGGCCCGGTCTCCCGGCAGGTGCCGGCCCGCATCGCCGCCCGCAGCCGGGGATGCACCTCGAACCGGCATGCCCCGGCATGGCCCGGCGAGGGGCAGGAGGCGGAGAGTTCCATCCGATAGTCCAGCCGCTGGCCCGGGACGACCTGGGTCAGCGACTTCGACCACCAGCGCATGGCCAGCCAGCGCGGGCAGCGCAGGCCCAGTCCCAGCCCGACGTTGGCCAGGTCGAGGCTGTCGAAGTGCGGGTCTGCGGCCGGGCCGCGGTGCGGCATGCCGAGGTCGAGCAACCGGGCCTGTAGCGACTGGTCGACCCGGTGCAGTCGCCTCGCCTCGGCGGCGCTTTCCGAGAACATCCGGGCGGTGTCCGGCACCCGCCGGAGCCGCTCGACGACTTCCTGGATGCGCTTCGACGAGTGTGCGAGGGTCGGAATCGTCATCCCCCAAGCTCGGTGGCGGTGCCGTATCATCGTCCTCGCCGGCTCTGGTCGATGTCAATGGATTGACGTCATCGTGGCCGGCGCTTTGCCGCCGACCACAGTGGAGGGTCGCGAGAGCTATGTTGGTTCGTGAGCGGCTGCGTTCGGTGTTCCTCACCGCGCTCGACCTGCCCGCCGAGGTGAATGTGACGGAGTTGCAGCACCGGGTCCACCCGCGGTGGGATTCCCTCGGCCACCTGGCACTGGTTATCGCGATCGAAGAGGAGTTCGACGTCGAGTTCGACAGCGATCAGCTGATCGGCATGGACAGCTTTCAGAGTGCGCTGAAAATTCTGCACGACCTGGGCGTCTACGATTCCACATAGGATGGCCACGGCCCGGTTGCCATCCCCGATCGTCAATGTAAGAATCTGGGCGAACGGGGGACGGGGTGTCGTGGTGACACAATTCGTCGCCGTCGTGTCGGCACCCACTCGCCGCACCGCCCACCCCGGGGTGGGCGGGTGTGCCTCGCCGCATCCCGTCGTCGGCCGGCCCTGTCGGCTGCTGCCCCGTCCGCTGGCCACCCGCGGGGGTCGACCGGGAGGGGTGCCGTGGTCCAGGTGGAGGCAGTCGAGGGGGCACGACGGTCCGGGCCGCTGGGCGCCGGACAGGTCTTCGAGTGGTGGAAGTTCCGGGGCTCGTCCCGCGGATCCATCGTCTGGCTGCGGCTGCCGCTGCCCCGGCCGGTTCCCGAGGTTGACGTCCGAGCGGCGGTGACCGGGCTGGTCGCCCGGCACGAGGCCCTGCGCAGCACCGTCGGGTACGACGAGCGGGGCCTGCCCCGTCAGCTGGTGCACCCGCCCGGCGAGCGCGAGGTCTTCCTCGGGCGGGAGCCGTACGGACTGACCGGAGACGAGATCGCCGCCTGGGTCGACCGCTTCGACTTCGACGTCGAGCGGCACTGGCCGTGCTGGGGCCTGCTGCTGCACGCCGATGACGGCGACGTCGCCGAACTGGTGCTGTTCTTCTCGCACGTGTCGATGGACGCCGTCGGGACTCTGCTGCTCCACGACGAGCTGGCCGAGCTGCTCCTCGCGCGGTGGGAACGGCGACCGCACCGGCTCCCGCCGGTACGGCGGCACCTGCTCGACGCGGTCGCGCTCGATTCCTCGCCGGAGCTGGACGCCGAACGGGCGGAGGCGGAGCGCTACTGGGCCGCGGAGCTGCGTGCGGCACCGAGCCGGCTGTTCGGCAGCACCCCGCACACGAGCTTCCGGTTGTACGCCGGCACCATCGTCTCGACCACCGCACCGGAGGTGCTGGCCGCCGCCGCCCGGCGGTACCGCACGACTCCGGCGGCCCTCTACTCGGCCGTGGTGACGATCCTGCTGGCCATCCTCAGCGGCGCGGACCGCTCGGTCCTGCGGTTCCACTACCACGGGCGGGGGCCGGCGGAGGAGGGGGTGGTCGGCTGCTTCCACCGGATCCTCTTCACCAGCCTCGACGTGTCCGACCGGGCGCCGCTCGGCAAACTGGTCCGACGGGCGGCGACGCAGATCCTGCGGGCGCAGCGGCAGTACCGGATCGGCTGGGACCGGCTCGCCGAGCTGGAGGCCGCCGAGATCCTGCGCCGGGGGACCGGGTTCGCCTGGGGGTCCACCGTCAACTTCGGTGTGTCGGACGAGTACGAGCGGCTCTGTCTGCGGGGTGACTACGGTCCGGCGACACTCGACGGGCTGCCCGAGCCGGAGATCATGCTCAACCCCCGGGAGATCAGCGACAACGACACCGGGATGGACGCCTACCTGATGGTCCGGATCGGCCGGGACTCCATGCACGTGCAGGGCGGCTTCAACGGCAACATCCTGCTACCGGGTGAGATGGAGGTGCTGCTGCGCGGCCCGGAACGCGTACTCCGGCAGGCGCTCCGGCGGCACGACCTGAGCTTCGCCGAGCTGGTGGAGGTCGCCACCGGGATCGCCGGACAGCTCCGCCCACCCGGGTGCTGGCTGGGCAACCGCCTGACCGACCTCGACCAGTTGCGCAAGCTGCTGGAGGAGCATCCCGACGTGCGGGCGGCGTACCCGTGGGTGGAGCCGACGCCCGACGGCGAGCGGCTGGTCGCCTTCCTGGCCGTCGGGGACACCGGCCCGGGCCCGGCCGAGCTGCGGGACTTCGTCCTGGCCCGGATCGGCCCGACCGCCGCCGTGACCTGTCCGGAGCACTTCGTCACCTACGCCCGCCCGCCCCTGGACCGGGACGACCCGTCGGCCTGGCGGGCACTGCCGCGCCTGGCGGAGGGAACCGGTCTGCGGCGGGCCGCCCGGGCTGCCACCGGCGACCGTGAGCTGGCGCTGCACCGGGCCGTCACCCGGTTCACCGGGGCGACCGAGCTCTCGATGGCCGGCACCTACCTCGAGACGACGGGCCGGCTGCTGGTCGTACCGGCGATCCTGCGGGCCCTGGCCGACGAGGGTTACACCGGCCTACTGCCGGACGACTTCGTCCGACCCGTGTCGTTGGCCCAGCTCGCGACCGAACTGACGGCCCCGCCCCTGGGCGACGGGCCGGGCCGGTGACCGGGCTCGTCGGCAGTGGGGCGCGGCTGGTGGAGGGGACGACCGGCCGCATCCTCTCGGGCGCCGGCCTGGCCGCCGCGCTGGCCCCGATCCGTCGGGCGTACGACGCGCTGCCGCCGGGTGTGCTCTTCGCGCGCACCTGCACCACGATCGACTCGGTACTGCGGTACCTCGCCGCGATGCTTGCCGACCGACCGGTCGCACTGCTGGACCCCCGGCTCCCGGCCGACCTGCTGGGCCGGCTCGTCGCCGCCTACCAGCCGGCCGCTGTGGTCGGGCTGGACGAGACGCCCTGCCCCGCCGATGCCGACCGTCCGGCCGGATACCAGGCCGCCTCGATGGCCGGGGTCGGCGGCATCTGGCGGCGGCGGGCCGACCCGGAGCATCTCCCCGCACCATCGCTCGCCCTCCTGCTGGCCACCTCGGGTTCGACCGGCAGCCCGAGACTGGTCCGGCTGTCGCGTTCGGCGGTGCTGGCGAACGCGCTGGCGATCGCCGAGGCGTTGGAAATCGACGATCGGGAGGTGGCCCCGACCAGCCTGCCGCTCTTCTACAGCTACGGCCTCTCGGTGCTGAACAGCCACCTGGTGGCCGGCGGGACGGTGGTGGTCGCCGACGGAGACGTCTTCTCCGCCGGCTTCTGGCGGGCCTGCGACAGGCACGGGGCGACGTCACTGGCCGGCGTGCCCCGGCACTACGAGATGCTGACCCGGCTGCGGTGGGACCCGGCACGCCGGCCCCGCCTGCGTACCCTGACCCAGGCCGGCGGCCCGCTGCGTCCGGCGCTCGCCCGGCGCCTGCACGAGCGGTTGGCCGGCGTCGGTGGACGGCTGTTCCTGATGTACGGCCAGACCGAGGCGACGGCCCGGATCGCGGTACTGCCGCCGGACCGGCTGCCCGACAAGCTGGGTTCGGCCGGTCTCCCGGTGCCGGGCGGGCGGCTGTGCGTACGTACCGACACCGGCGAGCAGAGCACGGTGCCAGGGGTTTCCGGCGAGGTGGTCTACTCCGGTCCCAACGTGATGCTCGGGTACGCCGACGGCGCCGCGGACCTCGCCCTGGGGGACGAGCTGCGCGGCGAACTGGCAACCGGTGACCTGGGGCGGCTCGACGACGAGGGCTTCCTGTGGCTGACGGGCCGGCTCAAGCGGATCGGAAAGGTCTTCGGCACCCGGGTCCACCTCGACGACGTCGAACGGCTCGTCGACGACGCTCCCGGGCCGGTCGCGGCGGTCTCGGCCGGGGACCGGGTGGTGGTGTGGTGTGCGGGGATCGGCGACGAGTCGGCCCGCGCGCTCGGTGTCGCGCTGGCCGACCGGCTGCGGCTGCACCGGTCCGGACTCGACGTCCGCGGCATCGACCGGCTACCGACACTGGCCAACGGGAAGACCGACTACCGCCGCCTCGAGGCGGAGGCGCAACGGTGAGCGAGCCGGGAGTCTTCACCCTGCCCCAGCCGGCCCGGGAGCGGATCCTCCTACCGGCGCTGCGGGAGCTGACCGAGCACCACCGCGAGCACAGTGCCGAGTACCGGCGGATCCTCGCCGCCCTCGACCACCGCCCGGGCCGGGCGTACCGGACGCTGTCGGAGCTGCCGTGGCTGCCGGTCGGGCTGTTCAAGCGGCACACCCTGCGCAGCGTGCCGGCCGGGGAGGTGTTCCGGGTGCTCACCTCCAGCGGGACCACCGGCGAGGTCAGCCGGGTCTATCTGGACCGGGCCGCGGCCGCGGCGCAGCAGCGGGCGCTCGCCGCCGCGATGCGCACGGTCGTCGGTCGCGCCCGGCTGCCGATGCTGCTGGTGGAGAGCCGGGCGGTGCTGCGCGACCCCGGTGCGCTGCCGGCGCGTGCGGCCGGGGTACTCGGGATGATGGGCTTCGGCCGGGACCACGCGTTCGTGCTGGACGAGCGCGAGGCGCCGGATCCGGCGGCGGTGGCGGCGTTCCTGCATCGGCACGGCGGGCGGCCGTTCCTCGTCTTCGGCTTCACCTTCCTGGTCTGGAGCCGGCTGTACGACCTCGCCCGGCAGCACGGCTGGGACCTGTCGCACGGCCTGCTGATCCATTCCGGCGGATGGAAGCGGCTGACCGACCGGGCGGTGGACAACCGGGAGTTCCGCGAACGGTTCACCTCGGACACCGGCCTGCGGCGGATACACAACTTCTACGGCATGGTCGAGCAGATGGGCACGATCTTCCTGGAGGGCCCCTCCGGCGACGGGCTGTACTGCCCGGACTTCGCCGACGTGTTGATCCGGGATCCGGTGAGCTGGCGGGTGCTGCCGGTCGGCGAGCCGGGGGTGGTGCAGGTACTCAGTACGCTGCCCCGCTCGTACCCGGGGCACGTCCTGTTGACCGAGGACCTCGGCGTGGTGCACGGCGTCGACGACGGCGACTGGCCGGGCCGGCGGTTCAGCGTGCTCGGCCGGGTGCCGCGGACCGAGCCGCGCGGCTGCTCGGACAGCTACCCCGGGCGGGCCCGGTGAAGGTACGCGAGGAGTTTCCCGCCGACGCGCCGGTCGACGTCCCGGCGCTGGTCGCGGCGCTGGTCACGGAGCCGCCGGGTGGTCCGCTGACCGTCGGCGACGAGCGGGTCAGCGAGTTCCTGACCGCCTTCGGGCGGCGGCTGCTCGCCCCCGGCACCGTCCGCCGGCATCCGGAACTCGGGTCACTGGCGTTCTTCCTGCGGCGCGGCGGGCTCGCCCGGAGCCTGGCGGATCTCTCCACTCCGTCCGGTGCGCTCCGGTTCCCGCGCGGGCTGGTCTTCCACCTGCCGCCGGCCAACGTCGACACGGTCTTCGTGTACGCCTGGGCGCTCGCCGCGCTGGCCGGCAACCACAACGTGGTACGGATCTCTCCCCGCTCCGGCGGCGTCGCCGCGGCGGTGCTGGACGCGCTGCGCGAGACGCTGGCCGACGGGCATCCCGCCGTCGCGCACAGCCAGCGGATGGTGACGTACGACCGGGACGACGCCGTCACCGCCGTGTTGAGTGCCGCGTGCGACCTGCGGGTGATCTGGGGCGGGGACGAGTCGGTGCGGCGGCTGCGCGCGATTGCGCTGCCGCCGGGCGCACGCGACCTCGTCTTTCCGGACCGGTCCTCGTTCTGCGTGCTGTCGGCGGCCGGCTGGCTGGCGGCACCGGCCACCGAGCGCCGGTCCCTGGCGGAACGGCTCTGCACCGACGTGTACTGGTTCGACCAGGCGGCCTGCTCGTCGCCGCGTACCCTGTTCTGGGTCGGGACGCCCGAGGTCGCCCGGCGGGCTGGAGCGGAGCTCTCCGCCGAGTTGCTCGCCGTGGTCGGTGCCCGGGCACCACAGGTGCCGACGTCGATGGTGCTGCACAAGTACGTCACCGCGTTCGGGCTGGCCGCCGAGGGTGTCGCCGACCGGATCCGCTTCGCCGGCAACGCCGTCACCCACCTGGACCTCAGCGCCGCCGACGGCCCGCTGCGGGACTGGCTGGGCGCGGGCACCTTCGCCTGGGCCCGGCTGGACCGGCTCGCCGACCTCGCCGGGATGGTGCGGCGCCGGGACCAGACCGTCACCCACTTCGGGTTCGGCGCGGCCGAGCTGACGGAGTTGGCGCGGGCGTGCGGCGGCCGGGGTGTGGACCGGATCGTCCCGGTCGGACGCGCGCTCGACTTCGCGCCGGTGTGGGACGGCTACGAGCTGCTGCGCGAGTTCACCCGGCTCACCACGGTCACGACCTGACCCGCCCGTCGAGCGTGCCGCGCAGCCGGTCTCGGGCCCGCCCCGCAGTGCCCGCGCCGACCAGGTCGGCGATGGCCGCGTCCGCCTCGCCGGTGCCGCAGGCCCGGGCCAGTTCGCCGAGCCGGCCGGCGATCCGGGCGCCGAGCCACTCGAACGCGTACTCCAGCGCGGCGACGTCCGTCTCGGCCGCCTCGCCGGGCGGACCGGCGGCGGGCCGGCACCGGGGGCAGGCCAGCTCGCACGTGGCGAGCAGGGCCTCCAGTTCGGCGAGCACGGTCGCCGCGGCGAACCGCAGCGCCTGGTCGCCGTCCCACCGGCCGGCCGCGCGCGCCGCCCGGACCGTGGCCGACAATCCGTCCGCCGCCCGGGCGAGCCGGTGCGCCCGGGCGCAGCCCGAGGCGGTGTGGAGGTCGGCGCAGCGGCCGGCGAGTGCGGGTGCGTAGCGGCGCCACGGCAGTCGGGCGGTCTCGGCCGTCGGCCGGGGCCCGGTGCGGTAGACCTGCCGGGTCCGTTCCAGGGTACGGCCGCTCGGCGTCGACGTGGCGAACCGGGGCAGCCGGTCGGCGAGGTCGTCGAGCATCAGGTGGCTGGTGCCGTCGAAGACCCCGTAGAGCAGCACGTCGCGGACGAACCTGGCGTACGGCAGCTCCTCCAGCAGTGCCCGGGCGCCGAGCACGTACCGCCCCTCGGTCACCGCCTCCTCGGCCAGCCGGCAGCAGACCAGCTTCGCCACCGCGGCGAAGTATCCGGCGCCCGGGCCGAACAGGTTCGCCGCGCAGGCGGCCTTGACCGCCATGGCGGCGACGACGGTGTCGAGGGCGGCCAGCCGGACCAGGTGCTCGCCGATCGCGCCGAGGGTGTCGATCGGGGCACCGTAGACGTCCCGCCGCCGGGCGTAGCCGACGGCGATGTCCCAGGCCCCGGAGACCGCTCCGGAGGCGAGGGCGGCGACCCCGCCCCGGGACACCATCAGCGTCTTCTGCACGATCGCGAAGCCCTCGCCGGGCACGCCGATCAGCGCGCTCGTCGGGACCCGGGTGCCGGTGAACCGTACCCCGGAGATGTCGGCGGCCCGGGCGGGCAGCGTACGGCGGCGCGGCAGCGCCGTGACGCTGGCGTCCCGCTCGACCAGGAACAGCGAGAAGTCGCGTACGCCCGGCCCGGGCCGAGATCCGGCGTCGCCGGTCCGGAGCAGCGCCACCAGCAGCTCGTGCCGGCTCCCGCCGTTGATGAGGTGCTTCGTCCCGTCCAGCCGGTATCCGTCGCCGTCCCGGCGGGCCGTGGCCTGGTTGCGGAGCAGGTTCGAGCCGTGCTCCCACTCGGTGAGCAGCAGGGCGGCGGCCGCACCCTCCGCCAGCCGGGCGGTGACGTACTCCTGCTGGGCCGGACTGCCAGCCAGATAGACCGGCAGCAGGGCCAGTCCGTTCACCCCGACGGTGATGGCCAGGCTGCCGCTGCGCCGCGCGGTGACGGCCCCGAGGGCGCCGAGGTGCAACGGGGTGGCCTCGGCGGGGGCGAACAGCCGTGCCAGCCCTCGGTCGCGCAGTTCGTCGAGGATCCGTTGTGGATAGTCGGCGTTGCTCTCCGCGCGGTCCAGGGCCTCCACTGTCGACGGTGTGTCGAGATGGTCCTCGACGGCCGCGAGCGGCGCGGAGTCGGCCGATCCGGCGGGCGCGAGGCGCTGCCAGGCGGAGAGTCTGTCGGTCGGCCGCATCGTGTCGGAATCCCCGGCCCATCCCGTCGCACCGCTCGTCGCATCGGCCGCCATCACCGTACGGTCTGGCCGGGAAGCGGGTCAAGACGAGGTCGGGCGCAGGTCGGCCGGTCGGCGGCGGGTTGTCCGGGCGCCCCGGACGCGCACCGTTACACCGGACCGGAGGCGCGGTTAGGATGAACCTTGTCGATGGATGCCGGCGTCCGTACGGGGGTACAACGATGGACGACAGTGCCGCCTCAGTGGATCCGTCGCGGCCCTCCGCCCGCACCGTCTTCGCGCAGATGCGTCGCCACCTGCCGCCGTACCTCGCCCTGACCGGCAAGCTGGCCGGGCGGGGGGCGGTGGAGACGAGTGGGCAGGGCTGTCGGGTCCGGCTTTCCGACGGCCGCTCGGCACTCGACTTCGGCTCGTACGCGGTGACCCTGCTCGGGCACCGCCACCCGGCCGTGCTCACGGCCGTACGCGATCAGCTCGACGCCCTGCCCGTCGCCACCCGTACCCTGGCGAACCCGGCCACCGCGGCGGCCGCGGCCCGGCTGGTGGAGTATTTCGACAGCGAGCTGACCCGGGTCTGCTTCGGGGTGAGCGGCGCCGACGCGGTGGAGGCGGCGGTCAAGTTGGCCCGGCTGGCCAGCGGCCGGAGCCGGATAGTCGCGGTGCAGGGCGGATTCCACGGCAAGTCGCTCGGGGCGCTGGCCCTGACCCACCACGAGCGGTATCGGACCGGCCTGCTCGACGTGCTCCCCGGGGTGGTGCACGTGCCCGCCGACGACCCGGACGCGGTGGCCCGGGAGGTCGCCCGGGACGACGTCGCGGCGGTCGTGTTCGAGCCCGTCCAGGGGGAGAACGGCGTCCGCCCGCTGGATCCGGACGTGCTGGCGGCCTGGTGCGCGGCGGCCACCGCGCACGGCACCTTCGTGATCGCCGACGAGATACAGTGCGGCCTGCGGCGCTGTGGCGAGCCCTCCCCGGCGCTCGCCGCCGGTCTGCCGGTGGACGCCGTACTCGTCGGCAAGCCGCTGGGCGGCGGGGTGCTGCCGGTCTCCGCCGCCGTGTGTCGGGAACGGCTGTACGCGCCGCTGCTCGCCGATCCGATCGTGCACACCTCGACGTTCGCCGGCCACCCGCTCGGCTGCGCGGCGGTGCCGGCCGCGCTCGACACCATCGAGGAACTCGCCGACCGGGGGCCGGTGCTCGCCGGGGCGATGGCGGACGGTCTGGCCGAGCTGCGCCGGGGGCATCCCGAGACGGTCACGGCGGTGCGCGGGCGCGGTCTGCTGTGGGGAATCGACCTGGACCCGCCGCATCTCGCCGGAGAACTCGTCGTGCAGTTGGCCCAGGCCGGCCTGCTGGTGTCGCCCTGCATGAGCCGGCCCGGCACGTTGCGGCTGATGCCACCGTTGGTCGCCGGCACCGGGGAACTCTCCGAGGCGCTGGGCATCCTCGCGGCGGTGGTCGCCAGGGCGGCGGCCGGGGGGAGGGCCGCCGGGGTCCCGTCCGGGGCTCCGACCGCGCCGTGACCGGCGACCCGTCGCCCACCGTGGCCGACCCGCCCCCTCCCGCCGGATCCGCGCTGCTGCGGCTGGTCCGTGCACGGCTGCGACTCCTCCGCCTGTTCGCCGGCGCTGGCTGGTTACCGGCGCTCGCGGTTTCGGCGAGCTACCTGGTGATGGCCCTGCTGCCTCCGCTCACCGCGGTGGCCACCGGTCGGTTCGTCGGCATGCTGGCGGGTGGTGCCCCGGACCACGAGGTGCTGGGCGCGATCGGGCTGCTGATCGGGTTGGCGCTGGCCACCCGGATCGCGGAGGTTGTCCGGGACCTGCTCGGTGTGGTACTCGCCCGGCGGATCGACGGGGCGGTCCGGGAGCGGCTGCGCACACTGGCCCGTACGCCGAGACACGTCGTGCACCTGGAACGGTCCGACTTCCACGACGACGCGGTACGGGCCTCCGACCCGGGCCACGGCATCGGCCGGATCCGCTCCCCGGGTACGGCCGCGGTCGGCCAGGTGGTGCTGGTGTTCCGGTTCGTCTCCGCGCTGGCCGGCGCCGTACTGCTGGCCACCTTCTCGGTCTGGCTGGCCGGGATCCTGCTGGTGGCGTCGCTGGTGATCCGGGTCCGGCTGCGCCGGCAGTGGATCCGTCTGGTGGCGGTCAAGGACGCGGACGCCGCCGGGCAGCGCCGACTGGCGTACCTGTCCGAGCTGGCCGGGTTCGCCGGGGCCAAGGAGTTGCGGGTGTACGGCCTCGGCCACTGGCTGCTGCGCCGCCGGCTCGGACTCGCCTACCAGGTGCACGGTCCGACCTGGCGGGAGATGTGGCGGGTGCTGCGCAGCCAGAAGCTGGCCATCGGCCTCGGCACCGGGTCCGTCGCGCTCGCGATGGCGGTGCCGGCGTTCGCGGCGGTCGCCGGGCGGATCGGCTCCGCGCAACTGGTCACCGCGGTGGCCGCCGCCTGGACCATCTTCGCGATCAGCTCGATGGGCTCCGAGGCCTTCGACATCGAGTACGGGCTGGGCGGCGTGCGCGCGCTGGACCGGCTCACCACCCGGTACGGCACCGCCCCGGTCACCGTCCGGGAGCCCGGGCCGGCGACCGCGTCCGGGGAGGCCGGGCCGAGGCTGGTGCGGTTCGAGAACGTCTCCTTCCGATATCCGGACGGCCCGCCGGTGCTGGACGGGTTGTCCCTGGTGCTCCGGCCCGGTGAACGGGTCGCGGTGGTCGGCCGGAACGGCGCCGGCAAGACCACGCTGATCAAGTTGCTGGCCGGGCTGTACCCGCCGACCAGCGGCCGGATCACGGTGGACGGCCGGGATCTGGCCGAGTTGGACCCGGCCGGCTGGCGGCGCGAACTGACCGTGGTGTTCCAGGACTACCTCCGGTATCCCGCCACCGTTGCGGAGAACGTGGCGATGTCCGCCCCGGAGTGGCTGACCGACCGTGCGGGAGTCGCCGAGGCGGTACGCCGGGCCGGCGCGGCCGAGCTGGTGACCGGGCTCGCCGACGGGCTGGACACCTCGCTGTGGCGGGAGGGCACCGCCGGCACCGAACTCTCCGGCGGCCAGTGGCAGCGGATCGCGATCGCCCGCGCGCTGTTCGCCGCGGCGCACGGCCGCCGGCTGCTGGTGCTCGACGAGCCGACCGCGCACCTGGACGTCGCCGCGGAGGCCGCGTTCTACCGGCGGGTGGTCGCGCAGGTGCCCCGGGCGACCGTACTGCTGATCTCGCACCGGCTCTCCACGGTACGCCCCGCCGACCGGATCGTGCTGCTCCGCGACGGGGTGGTCGCCGAGGAGGGCAGCCACGACGAGCTGATGGCCTCCGGCGGAGAGTACCGCCGGCTGTTCACGTTGCAGGCGGCCAGGTTCGCCGACGTGGCTCCGGCCGCCCGGGTCGGTGAGTGAGGGTGCTCCGGGAGCGGCTGGGCGTCCTGCGCCACGTGCTCCGGCTCTCCCTCCGGGCCGACCGGCGGACGGTCTTCGCGCTCTTCGGCCTGATGGTCGGCCAGGCCGGGATCGTGGCCGGCACCGGGCTCAGCCAGCGCTGGCTGATCGACACGGCCCTGACCGGCCGGGTCGGCGGCGTACTCGCCGCGGTGGCGGTGGGCGCGCTCGCGTACGGACTCGGCACGGCCGGCGGGCGGATCCAGACCAACATGCTGATCTACCTCACCGATCGGGTGCAGGTGGCCGTCAGTCAGGAGGTACTGCGGTTCGTGGCGGTCATCCCGACCCTGGACCACCTCGAACGCGCGGACTATCTGGATCGGCTGGAGCGGCTGCGCTGGGGCACCTGGGGACTGGCCGGGTCGTTCTGGCAGGCGGTCGCCGCCGCTGCCGCCGTGGTGAGCCTGCTGGCCACCACGGTGCTGCTGGCCGCCGTACACCCGGCGCTCTGCCTGCTCGCGGTGTTCGCGGTCCCGTCGCTGCTGACCACCCGGCGGTCCGCCGCGATCATGCGGGACACCTACGACTCGACCGCCGAACTGAGCCGTTGGGACCAGCGGCTGCACGAACTCTGCCTGGCGCCGGAAGCGGCGAAGGAGCTGGCGATCGCGGGTGCGGGACCGGAACTCGGCGGCCGGGCCGCCGGGCTGTGGCGGACCGTCACCACCCGGCTGGTCCGGGCCCAGTTGCGGGCCGCCGCCTGGGAGGTGGCCGGTTGGGTCTGCTTCGCGGCCGGCTTCCTGACCGCCCTGTGGATACTCGCCGGCCGGGTGGCCGAGGGGACCGCCACGCTCGGGGACGCGGTCCTGCTGATCACCCTGGCCACCCAGTTGCAGGCCCAACTCGGACAGGTGGTCGGTGGCGTGGCGGAGGTGGCGGCGGCCGGGCACGTCATCGACCACTACGTCTGGCTGCGCGACTACGCCGCCCGGCCCGGCGGCGGGGACGGAGCCGGGCGGCGGCTCACCGATGGCATCGTGCTGACCGGGGTGTCGTTCCGGTACCCCGGCGCCGACCGGGACACGCTGGACGACGTCAGTCTCCGGCTGCCGCCCGGCCGGACCGTCGCGTTCGTCGGTGTCAACGGAGCCGGCAAGAGCACGCTGGTCAAGCTGTTGACCGGGCTGTACCACCCGACCCGGGGCAGCATCACGGTGGACGGCCGACCACTGAACCTTTCTCCACCGCAACGGCGGGACGGGTGCGCCCCGACGTCCGCCTGCGGCCACGACGGACCGCACGGGAGGAAAGGTTCACTCGGCGGGATCGACCCGAACCGCTGGCACGGCAGCGTCACCGCGGTCTTCCAGGACTTCGCCCGGTTCCAGTTCCGCGCCCGGGAGGCGGTGGGCGTGGGCGATCTGGCCCGGCTGCGCGACGAGGCGGCGGTACGGGACGCGGTCCGCCGCGCCGGTGCCGAAGAACTGCTGACCGAGCTGCCGCACGGGTTGGACACCCAGCTCGGCACGGCGTTCGACGGCATCGAGCCGTCGCTCGGGCAGTGGCAGAAGCTCGCCCTGGCCCGCGCGCTGATGCGTCCCGCGCCGTTGCTCACCATCCTGGACGAGCCGACGGCGGCGCTGGACCCGCAGGCCGAACACGACCTGTTCACCGGCTTCGCCGGACAGGCCGCCGCGCTCGCCGCCGAGCACGGGACGGTCACCGTCTTCGTGTCGCACCGGTTCTCCACCGTCCGGCTGGCGGATCTGATCGTGGTGCTCGACGACGGGCGGATCGTCGAGACGGGCAGCCATGCCGAGCTGATGCGCCACGACGGCCGGTACGCCGCCCTGTACCGGATCCAGGCCGGCGCCTATCAGGCGGACTCCGCCGGGCGTCCGGGCCGGCCCGGGGAGAACGGCGCCGCCGGACCGGCGCGCCGGCAGCACTGAAATCGGAGCGGGGACGGGAGGACCTGGTGGAGAAGGCGCGCGACGGGTACGCCCACGCCACGACGGAGCACCGCGACGGTGACATCTTCGGCTGGTTGGCCGACCCGCCGACGGACCGTGGTCTCCGGTTCGCCGACGAGACCGGTACCGGCTGGACGTTCTGTCCGTACGCCCGGTTGGCCGAACTGGCCCGGGCGGCCGCCGGGCGCCTGTACGGGGCCGGTGTGCGTGCCGGGGACGTGGTGCCGATCGTCTGTCCGACGTCGCCGACCTTCGTCGCGGCGCTCTACGGCGCGCTGCTGCTCGGCGCCACACCGAGCGCACTCGCCCCGCCCACCGTGTACGGCGAGCCCGAGGGGTACGCGGCGCACCTGGCCCGGGTACTCCGGCTCGCCCGGGCCCGGGTCATGGTGGCCGCGCCCGAGGTTGCCCGGGTGGTGGCCGGACCCGCCGCCCGGTACGGCTGTGCCGTCCTCTCCGACCTCGACGCCGCCGACGGGACGTTTCCCGGGCAGGAGCCGGGGGAGATCGCCATCCTCCAGTTCAGCTCCGGGTCGACCGGCCCGCAGCGCGGGGTACGGGTGCCGCACCGGGCTCTGCGGACCAACATCTCGGCCATCCGGGACTGGCTCTCCTACGATCCGCACGACGCGATGGTGAGCTGGCTGCCGCTGCACCACGACATGGGACTGGTCGGCTGCCTGCTGATGCCGATGGCCGCCGCCAGCGACGTCTGGCTGATGCGACCCGAGCAGTTCGTCCGGACGCCGGGCCGCTGGCTGCACCCGTTCGCCGTCTCCGGGGCCAGCACCGCGGTGACCCCCACCTTCGGCCTGGCGCACCTGATCCGCCGGATCCGGCCGGCCGACCTGGCGGGCATGGACCTGCGCGGCTGGCGCACCCTGATCGTCGGTGCCGAACCGGTGCACGCGGGCGTACTGGACGATCTCGTCCGGCTGCTCGGGCCCGCCGGGTTCGCCGCCGATGCCGTGCTCCCGGCGTACGGCCTGGCCGAGGCGACGCTGGCGGTCGCCGGTCGACGGCACGGCACCGCCCTGCGCGCGGTACGGGTGCCGCCGACCTCGCTCTATCCCGGCAAGCCGGTGACCCTGGCCGAGGGGCCCGACGGAAGCGACGTCACCCTGGTCGGCTGCGGACCACCGCTGCGGGACGTCCGGGTCGACATCGTCGGCGAGGACGGTCAGCCGGTCGAGGCCGGGGTGCTCGGCGAGATCGAGCTGCGCGGCGGCTCGGTCGCCGCCGGCTACGTCGCCGACGAGGGCGAGGGGTCCTTCGACGGGGTGATCCGGACCGGCGACGCGGGCTTCCTGCTGGACGGGGAACTGTTCGTCGTCGGCCGGCTCGGCGACAGCGTCAAGCGGTTCGGGCGGTGGCTGTTCGCCGAGGATCTCGACCGGGTGGCGGCGGCGCGCTCCCCCCGGCCGCGCAAGACCGTCGTGCTGCTCGGCGACCTGGACGGCAGGGTGACCGCCGTGGTGGCCGTGGAGGGCGAGCTCGGAGACGCGGCCGGGCGGATCGGCCGGTCGGTCGCCAACCACGCCGCGCAGGTCGAGGTCCAGGTCCGGTCCGTGCCGGCCGGCTGGATAGCCCGGACCACCAGCGGAAAACCGCGCCGCCGGCTGATGTGGCAGCGGGTACTCGAGGAGCGGGCCGGCACGGTGCACTGGCAGTCGGCCGACCACCGTCCGGAAGGGAAGTGAACGGCATGTCCAGATCCGTCAGCCGGTGTGCCGCCGTACTGGTGGTGGCACTGCTGCTGCTCTCCGGTGCCGCCGTACCGGTGGGGGCGACGGCCGTCGCCGGAGGCGGGTACCAGGCCGTCATCCGGCGGACCAGCTTCGGCGTACCGCACATCCTCGCGGCCCGCCTCGGCGACGCCGGCTTCGGCCAGGGGTGGGCGTACGCCGAGGACCGGTTCTGCGACCTGGCGGACCAGGTGGTGAAGATCCGCAGCCAGCGTTCCCGCTGGTTCGGCCCCGGACCCGGCGGCGCCAACCTCGGCACCGATCTCGGCTATCTGGCGCTGGGCCTGCTGGACCGGGCACGCGAGCAGGCCGACCGCTTCCACGGCGACGCCCGGGACCTGCTCGACGGGTACGTGGCGGGCTACAACGCCTACCTGGCGCGGACCGGCGCGGCGAACGTCCCGGGCTGGTGCGCCGGCCAGCCGTGGCTCGGCCCGATCACCGTGGTGGACCTGCTCGCCTACCAGCGCGACATCGCGATCTCCGCGAGCGGACGCCACCTGTTGGCCCCGGCGGCACTCGCCCAGCCGCCCGGCAGCGCCACCCGGACCGCGCCGCTGCCGGTCGATCCCGCGCTGGTCGCCGACGGACTGCGCCGACTGGCCCGGCAGGCCACCGGGGCGGCCCCCACCGGCAGCAACGGCTGGGGCGTCGGCGGCGACCGGTCCGCCTCCGGGCGCGGCATCCTGGTGGCGAACCCACACTTTCCCTGGGAGGGCGAGCAGCGGTTCTGGGAGAGTCAGCTCCGGGTGCCCGGCCGGCTCGACGTGTACGGTGCGGGACTCGGCGGCGTCCCGGGAGTGCAGATCGGCTTCAACGCGTCGGTGGCCTGGACCCACACCGTCGCCACCGGCTACCGGTACACCCTCTACTCGGTGGACCTTCCGCCCGGTGATCCCACCTCCTATCTGGTCGACGGCGTCGCCGAGCCGATGACCGCCCGTCAGGTGAGCATCGACGTCGACTGGGGCGACGGGCGGCCACAGCCGTTGCACCGGACGATCTGGTCCACCCGCTACGGCCCGGTACTCGACCTCTCCGCCGCCGATCCGGCGCTCGGCTGGTCGACCTCGCGGGCCGTCACCTACCGGGACGCCAACCTCGGCAACGACCGGCTGCTGGAGCAGTGGCTGGAGATCAGCCGCGCCCGGGACGTCGCGGGCGTACGCCGGGCGATCAGCCGGCACCAGGGCATTCCGTGGGTCAACACGATCGCCGCCGACCATCGTGGCGACACCTGGTACGCCGACGCCTCGGCCACCCCGAACCTCTCGGCGGCCACCACCGAGCAGTGGCGGCGCGACCCGTTCGCCCCGCTGGACGGCAGCGACAGCGCCAACACCTGGGTGGCCGAGCCGGGTGCCCGGGAGGCGGGCCTGATCCCGTTCGCCCGCCAGCCGCGACTCGCCCGGCGGGACTACGTCATGAACGCCAACGACAGCTACTGGCTGGCCAACGAGCACCGGCTGCTGACCGGCTTCTCGCCGTTGCAGGGCACCGAGGGCACCCCGCGCAGCCCGCGTACCCGGCAGAACATCGCGCTGCTCGACGGCGCCGGACCACCGGGCCGGGTCGACCCGACCCGGCTCGGTGCGGCCATCCTCTCCGACCGCGGGCTCCTCTCCGACCAGCTCACCGCCGCCGCGGTGACCGCCTGCCGGGCCTGGGGGAGCCGCCCGGTGGACGTCGACGGTGTTCCGGTCGACATCACCGCCGGCTGCGCCGCGCTGGCCGGCTGGGACCGCCGGTTCGACGTGCACAGCCGGGGAGCGGTGCTCTGGCGGGAGACGGTCCGCTCCGTGCTGGCCAGCCACCCCGGGGCGCTGACCGGGGCGGGTGCGCTCTTCGGCGTCGGGTTCGACCCGGCGGACCCGGCACACACCCCTCGGGCACCGGCGGCCGATCCGGTGCCGCTGTTGACCGGTCTCGGCCGGGCACTGCTCCGGCTGCGCTCCCTCGACCTGGCCCCGGACGTGCGGCTCGGCGACGTGCAGTACGCGGTCCGCGGCGACCAGCGGATCGCCGTGCCCGGCGCCAGCAACGAACTCGGCATCGCCAACGTGGTCGGCTACACGAGCAGTCCGGGGATGTCCCTGGAGCCGGTCACCGAGGGCGGTGATCCGCTGCCCGGCACCGACCTGACCGACCGGGGTTACGTGGTCAACTTCGGTACCAGTTTCCTGTTGGTGGTCGGCTTCACCGACCGGGGACCGGCCGCACGCGCCCTGCTCACCTTCGGACAGTCGGCCGACCCCGCCTCGCCGCACTTCGCCGACCAGACCAGGCTGTTCGGTGATGCGCGGCTGCGGGAGGTCCGCTTCACCGAGCGGGCCATCGCCGCCGATCCGCACCTCGCGGTCCGGGTGGTCCGCGGCTGAACCGACGGCTTCCGGCGTGGCACGGGCGAGCGGGTCGGCCGGTGAGCCGGGCCCGGCCACCCCGCTCGGCGTGGCGGTCGTGCTCGGCACCATGGTGGTGGTCGTGGCGCGGACCGAGCGGGTCAACCGGCGCGGCAGGTGCCACAGGGGCCGAGCGGTGCCGGGCTCGCCGCACGGCTCGGCGGCGCGTCGCGGTCAGCCGGCGCCGTTGGCCAGCTCGCCGGCCCGCCGGGTCAGCCGGGCGGCCCAGGCGAAGTCGGGCTCCTCCGGCGCCAGGTCCAGGACGAAGGCGACGGTTCCGGCCGCCAGTTGCCCGGCCAGCACCGGCGCCAGCGTCTCGACCCCGCCGACCAGGAACGGGCAGTCGGCACGCATGCTGCGCATCGGCGCGGTCCAGAACCAGGACGGCGCCCCGCCCACCTGTTGGAAGGCCTGGCGCCGCCAGACCGCGTCGGTGTAGCGCAGCGCGGCCGAGCCGGCCGCCTCCAGCTCGGTGTCCGGCGGATAGCGGCGCAGCGCCACCCGCCACGCCTCCTCGTCGGTCTCCCGGACGATCAGCGCGGCGTACGCGCCGAGCAGGTGACCGGGCTTCGGCTCCTCCGGGCCGAACATCCGGATGCGTACCGCCCGTAACGCCTCGGCACAGGTCTCGGCCGCCGGTGACTGTCCGGCGACGAAGCCGATCGGGCGCAGCTCCGGCGGACCGGGCAGCCGCAACCGGGCTCCCCGCATCCGGTAGAACTCGCCGTCGGCGGTCACCGGTGTCGGGCTGCCCAGCAGGTCCAGCACGATCCGGCCGTACTCGGCCAGCCGGGCGTACCGCCGGTCGTGTTCCGTCTCGTCGCCCAACGCCAGCCGGTCCGGGGTGGACGTGCCGGCCACGAAGTTGAGGAAGAGCCGCCGACCGTACCGGTAGGTCAGTGAGGCGGCGAGTTGCGCGACGGCGAACGGATGGTGGTAGACCGGGTTGACCGCCACCAGTGGGCGCAACCGGTCGGAGACGGCCAGCGCGTGCTGCCCGACCAGCCAGGGGTCGACCAGGGTGTCGTTTCCGGTGTGTGCGAGTACGCCGGTGAACCCGTGCGCGTCGGCCAGCCGTACCGTCGCGTCGATCTCCGGCCAGGCGCGGTCCGGGTCGTGGTTGCGCGGACTGATGGCGAACGTCCACGGGTGCGACCCGTCGTCGCCGTACGGCGGTGGTGGCATTCGGCCTCCAGCCAGATCGCCGGTCGTCACCGCCGATGCTGTCCGGACGCGGCGACCCATGTCAAGATATCGATGTCTTTCCGGGCCGGAGGACCCGTGGTACGTTCCTCACCACCGCCGGGCGACCGGCGGCGACAGCGCACGGCGACGCACCCGGGGGTCACGTCATGCCGCGCTTCTCCTCGGCCGACCATGTCCCGCCGGCCCGCCCGGCGGACCGGACGGGGCCGGACTCCATGACGGACCGGACCGCACCGGACTCCTTGGCGGACCCAACGGCACCGGCGCCGCTGGGCACCCGGTTCGCGCTGCGCGCCGCACAGATCCCGGATGCCGTCGCGGTCGAGGACGACGTCGGCGCGGTCACCTTCGGCGAACTGCACCGCCGCGCCGACGCACTGTCCCAGGTACTGCTGGCGGCCGGGGCGGGACCGGAGCGGACCGTGGCGGTGCGGGTCGGCCGACGCCGGGAGCTGCTCGTGGCGCTGCTCGCGGTGGTCCGGTCCGGAGCGGCGTTCGTACCCCTGGAGCCCGGCCACCCGGTGCTGCGGCAGCGGCAGATCGTCCAGGACAGCCGCGCCCTGCTGGCGGTGACGGAGCAGCCGGTGGACCGCGGTGCCGACCTCGGCCTGCCGGTGGTGCCGGTGACCAGCCGGCCGGCCCGTGACACGCCCCGGATCCGGCCCCCGGTCGTGCATCCGGCACAGACCGCGTACGTGATCTACACCTCCGGTTCGACCGGCGCCCCGAAGGGGGTGGCGGTGTCCCACGCCGCGCTCGCGCACTACCTGGGCTGGGCGGCCCGGCGCTACCTGGGCGGCGGGCCGGCGGTCGTGCAGACGTCGCCCGCCTTCGACCTCACCGTCACCGGGCTCTTCGCTCCGCTGCTCGCCGGGGACGCCGTCCGGCTGGTGGCCGGCGACGGGCCGGCCGCGCTGCTCGCCGCGCTCCGCGAGCGGCCCTGCGGCCTGCTCAAGCTGACACCCTCGCACCTGGACGCGCTCGACGCCGTGCCGGCCGGTCCCGTGGACCGCCCGCCGGTCGTCCGGACGCTGGTCGTCGGGGGCGAGGCGCTGCACCTGCGGCAGACCCTGCCCTGGCTCGCGGATACCGAGGTGGTCAACGAGTACGGACCGACCGAGGCGACGGTCGGCTGCTGCGTGCACCGGACGACGGCCCGGGACCCGGAGCGGGTGCCGATCGGTGCACCGGTGCCCTACGCGTCGGCGGCCGTACTGGTCGACGGGCGGCGACCGGCGGGGTACGGCGAGCCCGCCGAGCTGCTGGTCGGCGGCGCCGGCCTGGCCCGGGGCTATCTGGGCCGGCCCGGGCTCACCGCCGAGCGGTTCGTGCCGGATCCCCGCGCGCGCGGCGGGCGCCGCTACCGCACCGGTGACCTGGTCAGCCGGGATCGCGACGGTCTGCTGCACTTCCACGGCCGGGTGGATCGACAACTGCGGATCCGCGGGCACCGGGTCGAGCCCGGCGAGGTGGAGGCGGTGCTGCGCTCGGCGCCCGGCGTCCGGGACGTCGCGGTCTGCGGGCTGCCGACGGCCGGACGCCTCCGGCTGGTGGCCTATCTCGTCGCCGAACCCGGGGTGGCGCTCGACCGGGCGGCGTTGCGGGCCCGGGTGGCCGAACGCCTGCCCGAATACTGCGTGCCCGGCCGGATGGTGACGCTGCCGGTGCTGCCGCGCACCGGCAACGGAAAGGTCGACCACGCACGGCTGGCCGGTACGCCCACGGGCGCGCTGCTCGGCGCCCTGCTCGACCAACTGGCGTCGCTGCCCGAGGCGGACGCGCTGGCGATCGTCGCCGGGAATTCCCGCCCCGCGGTCCGGTCCGACGACACCGCCGGCGGATAGGCCCGGACGTGTGCGGCATCGTGGCGCTCTGGTCGCCGGTCGGGCGGCTGTCGGCGGAGGACCTGGCGCCGATCGGGGTGCTGCGGCACCGGGGGCCGGACGCCGTGGCGCGCTGGGTGTCGCCGTCCGGTGTCGCCGCCCTGGCCCAGGCGCGGCTCGCGGTGGTCGGCGTGGCCAACGGGGACCAGCCGGTCCGTGACGAGTCCGGCGAGGTGCACGCGGTGGTCAACGGCGAACTGTACGGCTACCGGCAGCAGCGCCGCGAGCTGGCCGAACGGGGTCACCGGCTGCGTACGGACTCGGACAGCGAGATCACCGCGCACCTGTACGAGGAGGACCCCGACCGGTTCGTGGCGGCGCTGCGTGGCGAGTTCGCGTTCGTGCTCTGGGACGAGCGGCGGGGCCGGTTCCTCGCCGTACGTGACCGGTTCGGCGTCAAGCCGCTCTACTACACCTGGATCGACGGGCGGCTCGTGGTGGCCTCCGAGGTGAAGGCGCTCTTCGCCGCCGGCGCGGTACGCCGCTGGGACGCGGAGTCGTTCTACGACTACCTGCACTCCTGCTTCGCCCCGGACCGGACCCTGTTCGAGGGCATCCGCCAGGTGCCGCCCGGTGCCATGCTCCGGGCCGACGACGAGGGTGTGCGGATCGTCCCGTACTGGGACCTGGATTTCCCGCTGGCCGACCAGGTCGACGGGCCGGCCGACCCGGCCGGGATCGAGCGGGTACGCGAGCGGGTGGAGGAGGCGGTCCTGCTCCGCCTCGCGGCCGACGTACCGGTCGGGTTCCACCTCAGTGGTGGGCTCGACTCCTCCTCGGTGGTCGGCGTCGCGGCCCGGCACGTCGCGCTGCGTACCTTCACCGTGCGGTTTCCGGGCAGTCCGCTGGACGAGAGCGAGGTGGCCGGCCGGACGGCCGCGGCGCTGGGCGCCAGCCACCACGAGGTCAGCGTGCCGGACGGACTGCCGGGGCCGGCGGCGGTGGCGGCGGTGACCGCCGGCGAGATGCTGCAGGAGAACGGGCACGGCACCGCACGGTTGGCGCAGGCCGGGGCCATCCACGACGCCGGCCTGAGGGTCGTGCTCGCCGGTGAGGGCGGCGACGAGTTGTTCCTCGGCTACCAGCATCTCCGGACGGACCTGGAGCTGGGCGTCTCCGCCGAACGGCTGGCCCGGGCCAGGCGGTCCTACCGGCTGGTGGCGGCGGGCGGGGTGCCCGCCACCCTGACCGGTGCTCTCGACCGGCTCGGCTTTCTACCGGGTTGGCTGGTCGACCGGTGCCTGACCACGACCATGCAGGCCCGCCCGCTGCTCCGTCCCGACCTGCTGGTGCGGTTCGCCGACCGGGACAGCCTGGGTGCCCTGGTCGACCGGTCCGCCGCCCAGTTGGTCGGCCGGGCGCCGGTGCACCAGTCGCTCTATCTCTTTCTCAAGACCTGGTTCTGCAACTACATCCTCGCGGCGGAGCGGCTGGACATGGCCCGGTCGGTGGAGGTCCGGCTGCCGCTGCTGGACCACCGCCTCTTCGAGGCGACCCGGGTGCTGCCGCTCGCGGACCTGCGCCGGGGGCAGGTGAAGCAGGTGCTGCGGGACGCGATGCGCGGGTACCTCACCGACGAGGTCTATCGGGGGGAGAAGCGTCCGTTCTTCGCTCCGGCGCCGGGCAGCAGGGCGGCGGCCGCCGGTGAACTGCGGCGGTGGCTGGGCCGGGGGCATCTGGACGGCGACGGTTTCTTCGACCCGGCGGCCGTACGCGCCTTTCTCGGCCGGCTGGAACGCGGATCCGGTCCGATCAGCACCGGCGAGGACCGGGTGTTGTATCTCCTCGGCAGCGTGTCGGCACTGCACGAGGCGTACGGGCTGGCCGTCTGAGTACACCGTGACAATCCACAAGCGACTATCTAAATGGGACTCGTAGGGACTCGTATTCACTTGCAGCCCGCTCGGGCGAATTCATCGAAGTCGTTGCCTGTAATGGGGGCATCGACTAGCATCGTGGAGGCGGCTCCCGAGTTGTCACGTTTTTCTCGGTGACCGCACGACCGCTAGAGATGGGGTCCGGCCGGCGGTTTATTGGCCGGCGAAGACGGCGACGGGGGTTTCGCTCATGGCGATCATTCCAGGCATACCTCTCACTGGCTGATCCTCCGGGTGTCCTCGACCTGACGGCGCCGCCGCGCCGCCGGCCTTTCCCGGCCGGTGTCGACGCACACGTCGGGTTCGCCACGCGGCCCGCAGGCCGATCGATTCCGGGCAGCCCACCAGCCTGCCCGCCGCATGGCGCATCGCACGACCCAGCTACCTACGACGCTGCGTCGGAAGACCGGCAGCGAGTCGAGACCGGGGAGCATCTGTGCGAACGACGACCACCGAACTGCACACCTCCACGTTCCAGGCGTCGCCGCTCCAGCAAGGGCTGTGGAAGCGGTTGTCGGCCGGCGGTCCGGCGACCGCCGTACAGTGCCGACTGCTGGTGGACCCGGCGGTGGGGCCCGCCCGGCTGGCCGCCGCGCTCGACGAGGTGGTGCGGCGACACGAGGCGTTGCGCACCACCCTGGTCGAGGCGGTCGGCGGGGTGGCCCAGGTGATCCATCCGACCGGGCCGGCACTGGCGACGGTCTCCGTCGTCGAGTCCGGCGACGTGCCGGCCGGGCAGCACTACCGGCGCGAGCGCGAGGGGCTGGACCCGATCGCCGGCCCCACCTTCCGGGCGCTGCTGGTCACCACCCCCGCCGGTCCGGCCGAGCTGGTGCTGACCGCGCACCCGGCCGTCGCGGACCGTGAGGCGCTGCGCCTGGTGGCCCGGGAGCTGGTCCACCGGTACGCCGAGCCCGGTACGCCGGCCGACCCGCCTCCGCTGCAGTACGCCGACTTCGCCGCCTGGCACCACGACATCCTGACCGGCGACGAGGGTGCCGGAGAACGCCGCGCCTGGGCCGGTCACCTCGCCGAGCTGGCCCCCGCCGCCCCGCCGTCGGCCGCCCCGCCGGGAGCCGGGCCGGACGAGACCCGCGTGCTCTCCTGGCACCTCGACGCCGGCATGCTGGCCGCGCTCGACAGCCTCGCCGCCTCCTGGGCGGTCTCCGTGCGGCACCTCCTCGGCGGGCTCTGCGCCGTGGTCGGCGGCCGGTTCCAGGCCGGTTCCGAGGTC
This sequence comes from Plantactinospora sp. KLBMP9567, assembly GCF_033446045.1. Lineage (NCBI taxonomy): Bacteria > Bacillati > Actinomycetota > Actinomycetes > Micromonosporales > Micromonosporaceae > Plantactinospora > Plantactinospora sp. KLBMP9567. The sequence continues at coordinate 33,145 of NZ_JAWQRR010000018.1, forward strand.
GTCGTCGAGCTGGCCGACCCGGCCCGGCACCAGCCGGCGACCCGGCAGGCGGTCGGCCCGTTCGCCCGGACCGTGCCGGTGCGCTGCGACATCCGGGCCGAAGCTCCGCTGGTGGACGTGGTACGGCAGCTCGCCGAGGCCGGGCAGCGCTGGGCCGAGCGGATCGACTACCTCGATCCGGGCCGTACGGCCGCGCCCGCGGGCCAGCCCGGAATCGGGTTCGAGTACGACGACGCCCCGGCCCCGATGGACGCCGCCGATCTCACGTTCCGGGTCGTCGCCGAATCCACCCTGGCCGACGCGGCCGACCCGGCACTGCCCGTCAGGCTCTCCTGCCGGCGCCGGGACGGCCGGCTGGAGATCCGGCTCGGATACCGGACGGCGGCACTGCCGGCCAACGCCGCCGCCGCGTTCGGCGAGTGTCTGCTGGCCGCGCTCTCGGCCGCGGTGGACCGCCCTGAGCCGCTGGTCAGCCAGCTTCGAGTGCTTCCCGACGAGCAGCGCCACCGGATCCTGGCACGCGGCCGGGGCGAGGTGGTCGGGATCCCCGGCACGCCGGTGCACGAGTCGATCGCCGCCCAGGCGTCGCGCACCCCGGACGCGGTCGCGGTGGCGGTGGGGGACGCCGAGCTGACCTACCGGGAGCTGGACGAACGCGCCGACCGGCTCGCCGGGTTGCTCGGCGACCTCGGCGTGGCACCCGGCGACCACGTGGTGATCAGCCTGGACCGCTCCGCCGAGCTGCTGGTCGCGGTACTCGGGGTACTCAAGGCGGGCGCGGTGTTCGTGCCGGTCGATCCGGCGTACCCGCGCGAGCGGCTGGCGTACGTGCTGTCGGACACCGGTGCGCAGGTGCTGATCGGCTCCGCCGCGCACCGTGCCGCAAACGGCTCCGGTGCCGTACCGGCCCGGCACGTCCTGCTGCTCGACGAGGATCTGCCGCTGGTGGCGGCCCGGCCGGCGGCGCCCCGGGTGCGGGTCGGGCCGGACGACCCGGCCTACGTGCTCTACACCTCCGGCACGACCGGAGTGCCCAACGGCGTCCTGGTCGCGCACGGCGGCCTCGCCAACTATCTGCACTGGTGCGCCGACAGCTACCACATGTCGGCCGGCACCGGAGTGCTGACCCACTCGTCGATCAGCTTCGACTTCACCCTGACCACGCTGCTCGGTCCGCTGCTCACCGGGCAGCGGGTGGTGATGCTGCCCGGTGGCACCGGCATCGCCGGGCTGGCCGCGGTGCTCCGCTCGGCCCGGGACCTGACGCTGGTCAAGCTGACCCCGACCCACCTCGACGCGCTCGGCCAACTGCTGACCGTCGACGAACTGACCGGCGCGGTCCGGACCCTGGTCGTCGGCGGCGAGGCGCTGGACGCCCGGGCCGTCGCCGCGTTCCGCGCCGCCGGGGTGCGGGTGGTCAACGAGTACGGGCCGACGGAGACCGTGGTCGGCAGCGTCGCGTACACCCTGGAGGACGACTCTCCGCGCACCGGGCCGGTGCCGGTCGGGCGGCCGATCGCGAACACCGTCGTCTACCTGCTCGGCCCCGACGACGGCGCGCTGGTCCCCGACGGCGCGGTCGGCGAGGTCTACCTCGGGGGCGCCGGGGTGGCCATCGGCTACCTGCACCGTCCCGAACTCACCGCGCGGCGCTTCGGGCCCGAGCCGGACTTCGGCACCGGCGGGCGGATGTACCGCACCGGCGACCTGGCGCGGTGGCTGCCCGACGGCAACCTGGGCTATCTCGGGCGGGTCGACGAGCAGGTCAAGATCCAGGGCGTCCGGGTGGAGCCGGCGGAGGTCGAGGCCGTGCTGCTCGACTGTGCCGGCGTGGCCCGGGCGGCGGTGGTGGTCCGGCGGGACGAGGATCCGGGCAACTCCTCGCCGCTGGCCGGCACGCCGACCCTGGTGGCGTACGTGGTGCCGGAGCGGACCGGTGACGGGGCGCGGCTCGACGCCGCCACGCTGGACCGGCACTGCCGGCACCGGCTGCCGGAACAACTGGTCCCCCGGGCGTTCGTCACGCTCGACGCGCTGCCCATGACGGTCAACGGCAAGCTGGACCGGGCCGCGCTGCCCAAGCCGGACGTGCGGCTGCGCCGCCAGGCCGACCTGGTGCCGCCGCGCACCGAGGCGGAGGAGATCCTGGCCGGGGCCATCGCCCAGGTGCTCGGCCTCGACGCGGTCGGCATCGACGACAACTACTTCGTGCTCGGCGGCGACTCCATCCGCAGCGTCATGGTGACCAGCCGGGCCCGGGCCCGGGGCGTGGACGTGACCGTGGCCGACCTGCACGCCCACCCCACGGTGCGGGACTGTGCCGAATACCTCCGGGCGCGGTCCGAGGGTGAGCCGGCACCGACCACCCGGCCGTTCTCGCTGATCTCCGCCGAGGACCGGACACGGGTACCCGAGGACGTCGAGGACGCCTTCCCGCTGAACCTCCTCCAGGAAGGTATGATCTTCCACCGGGACTTCGCCGCCAAGTCGGCGGTCTACCACGCCATCGCCTCGATCCGGCTGCGGGCGCCGTACGACCACGACGTGATGCGGATGACCGTGACGCAGCTGGTGGAACGGCACCCGATGCTGCGTACGTCGTTCGACATGACCACGTTCAGCCAGCCGATGCAACTGGTGCATGCCCGGTTCGAGTCGCCACTGCACCTGGAGGACCTGCGGGAACTGCCGCCGCCGCAGCGCGAGGAGCGGGTCCGCCGATGGATCGACGGCGAGAAGGCCCGCGGCTTCGAACTGCACGAGTACCCGCTGATCCGGTTCATGGTGCAGCGGTTGACCGACGAGGAGTGGCAGTTCACGTACGGCTTTCACCACGAGATCGTGGACGGCTGGAGCGAGGCGTTGATGATCGCCGAGCTGTTCAGCCACTACTTCTCGACCATCTACGACGAGCCGATCGCGTTGCGGGCGCCCAGTTCGACGATGCGGGACGCGGTGGCGCTGGAGCTGGCGGCGCTGCGGGACCGGGGCAACTACGAGTTCTGGGAGCGCTACCTGGCGGACGCCACGATGATGCGGCTGCCACGGTTCGACGGGACGCCGGTCGCCGACAAGGGCGCCCGGGAGATCGTCCGGATCGAGGTGCCGGTGCCGGTCGAACTCTCCGACCGGCTCAAGCAGGTGGCACTGACCAGCGCGATGCCGATGAAGAACGTGCTGATGGCGGCGCACCTGGCGGTGATGTCCGCCTACGGCGGGCACGCCGACACGCTCACCTACACCGTCGGCAACGGACGGCCGGAGAGCGCCGACGGCAGCTCGGCGATCGGGCTCTTCGTGAACAGTCTGGCGCTGCGGGTGCGTACCACCGGCGGCACCTGGCGGAAGCTGATGGCGGCCGGGCTGGAGTCCGAGCGGGCGTCGATGCCGTACCGCCGGCTGCCGATGGCCGAGCTGAAACGGCACCAGGGCAACGAGCCGTTGGCCGAGACGCTCTTCTTCTTCACCAACTACCACGTCTTCGGGGTGCTCGACCGGTGGACCGACCGTGGGGTCAGCCACGTCGCGACCGATCTCTACGGCGAGTCCACCTTCCCGTTCTGCGCCATCTTCCGGCTGAACCGGGAGACCGGCCACCTGGAGGTCCGGCTCGAGTACGACAGCCTGCAGTTCTCCACCGAGCTGATGGACGGCGTGCGGGACAGTTACGCCGAGGCGTTGACGGCGCTGGCGGCCGACCCCGACTTGCGGTACGACACCCGCTCCTTCGCCCCGCCCCGGGACCAGGCGCGGCTGCGCGAGGTCTGCTGGGGCCCGGCCGGCGCCGCGGACGGGCGCTGCCTGCACGACCTCGTCGACGAGCAGGCGCGGCGGAGGCCCGACGCACCGGCGGTGTGGCACGACGGCGCGGTCGTGACCTATCGGGAACTCGTCCGCCGGGCGAACCGGCTCGCCCACCTGCTGCGGGCCGGTGGAGCCGGGCCGGAACGCGTCGTCGGTGTGCTCGCCGAACGCTCGATCGAGCAGATCGTCGCGCTGCTGGCCGTGCTGAAGTCCGGCGGCGCTTACCTGCCGTTGGATCCGGTGCAGCCGGACGAGCGGATCCGGGCGGTACTCGACGACGCCGGCTGCGACCTGCTGCTCGCCCAGGAACGGCTGGCCGGGCGGGCTCCGGCCGGAGTGCGGGTCGTGGCCGTGGATCCGGCGCTGTCGGTGGCGGCCGGATATCCGGGTACGGCGCCGAGCTCCGCGGTCCGGCCGGACAACCCCGCCTACGTCATCTACACCTCCGGCTCCACCGGCCAGCCGAAGGGCGTCGTGGTGGCGCACCGGAACGTCGTCGCCGCCACCCTGGCCCGCCGGGGCGGCTATCCGGCGCGGGTCGGGCGCTACCTGCTGCTCTCCTCGTTCGCCTTCGACAGCTCGGTGGCCGGCATCTTCTGGACGCTGGCCGACGGCGGCACCCTGCTGCTGCCGCCCGAGGGGGCGCAGCGCGAGCCGGCGCACCTGCTCGACCTGATCCGCGCCGAACGCCCCAGCCACACCCTCGGCGTGCCGTCCCTGCTGAAGCTCCTGCTGGACCAGGCAGCCCCGGGTCAGCTCGACTCGCTGCGGGTGGTCATCTCGGCCGGCGAGTCCTGCCCGGCCGAGCTGGCCCGGGGGTACGCCGAACGACTTCCCGGCCGCACGTTCGTCAACGAGTACGGGCCGACCGAGACCACGGTGTGGGCGACCGGATGGTTCGGGGTGGACGGCTCCTCCCCGGCGGGACTCCAGGCGCCCATCGGTCGCCCCGTGGCCGGCGCCCATGTCGTACCGCTCAACCACCACCGCCAACTCGTCCCGGTCGGCGTCTCCGGGCAGCTCCACGTCGGCGGCGCCGGTGTGGCCCGGTGCTACCTCGGGCGTGCCGCCGAGACGGCGGAGAAGTTCCTGCCGGACCCGTTCGCCGACCGTCCCGGCGCCCGCTGCTACGCCACCGGCGACATCGGCCGGGTGCTGCCCTCGGGCGACCTGGAGTTCCAGGGCCGTACCGACCACCAGATCAAGATCCAGGGTTTCCGGGTGGAGCTGGGCGGGATCGAGGCGCTGCTGGACGCCCATCCGGCGATCCAGCGCTCCATCGTGCTCGCCCGGGGCGAGGGCGTGAACGAGCGGGTCCTGGTCGCGTACCTGCTGCCGGAGCCGGGGCAGGCGGTCGAGCCGGACGAGGTGCGACAGTACGTCCGGGACCGGCTGCCCCGCTACCTGGTGCCGGCCGCGGTGGTGATCCTCGAATCACTGCCGCTGACCCCGACCGGCAAGGTGGACCGGGCCGCGTTGCCGCCGCCCAGTGCCGCACAGCTCGCCGGCACCCCGCGCTACACCGCGCCCCGGACCGACGTGGAACGGACGCTTGCCGCAATCTGGTGCAAGGTGTTGCAGCTCGACCGGGTCGGCGTGCACGACCGGTTCTTCGACATCGGCGGCGAGTCGCTGCGGGCGATGCAGGTGATCGCCGAGACCAACAAGGTCTTCCGGATCGGGCTGTCGGTGCGCCGGCTCTTCGACGCGCCCACCATCGGGGAACTCGCCGCCGAGGTCGGTGCCGCCCGCTCCGCCGACGGGCCGGCCGGGGGAGCCGCCGACGGGCCCGCCGGGAGAGCCGCCGACGGACTGGCCGGGGAAGCCACGGGCGCGCCGGAGCCGTGTGCCGCCGAGCCGGCCGGGAGCGCCGGATGAGTGTGCCGGTCGACGAGCCCGGCGACGGGGACCGGTCATCGCCGCTCACCCCGGGGCAGCGCGGGCTGTGGTTCCTGCACCAGATCCAGCCCCGGGACCCGGCGTACAACAGTTGCACCGCGATAGAACTGACCGGCCCGCTCCAGCCGGCGGCGCTGCGTGCGGCCGTCCGGTACGTCGGCCTTCGGCATGACACCCTCCGAACGGCGTTCGTCGAGGTCGACGGCGAGCCCCGGCAGGTGGTCGGCACCGAGCCGCCGCCGCTGCACCTGGTGGACCTCGGCGTACTGCCGCCGCCGGTTCGGGACGCCGAACTGGACCGGCTGCTCCGCCGTCTCGCCGCGCAGCCGTTCGACCTGCGCGCCGGTCCACCGGTGCGGTGGGTACTGGTCCGGTGCGCCGTACGGCGGCACGTGCTGGTGCTCGACGTGCACCACATCGCCTTCGACCGCGACTCCCTGGTGACCGTCTGCCGGGACCTCGCCGAGTCCTACCCCGGGTACGCCGCCGGGCGGCCCGGCCCGGACCGGGCACCCCGGCACGGCGACGTACGGGCGGTCGCCCGGGCCTGGACGCCGCAGGGCGACAGTGAGGCGGGGCTGCGGTACTGGCGCGCGACGCTAACCGATCCGGGCCCACCGATCCGGCTCTTCGCGCCGCCCGGGGCCGCCGCCGGCCGGGGCCGCCCGGCGGCCGCGGTGCGGTACGGGACGCGGCACCGCCGGGACGACCTCGGGGATCTGGCGGCGGTGTGCGCGGCGGAGAACGCCACCCCGTTCATGGCCCTGCTGGCCCTACTGGCCTGCCTGGTCCACCGCTACACCGGGCAGCGCGACGTGCCGGTCGGCGCGCCGGTGGCCCTGCCGACCGAGCGGGCCGACGTGGTCGGACTGCTGGTCAACGTGCTGCCGCTGCGACTGCGCCTGGACGGGCGGATGTCGTTCCGGTCGGTGCTCCGGCAGGCCCGCGAAGTCCTGCTCGACGCCTTCGACCATCGCGAGATCCCGCTCCCGCACATCGTGCGGGCCGTCGGCGGTCCACGATCGGCGGACGAGGCACCGCTGTTCCAGGTGCTGCTCGCCTACCAGCGGGCAGCCGTGCCGCCCCGGCTGCCCGGGCTGCGCAGCGCGGTCCGGCCGATTCCCGCCGCGGCGCCGAAATACCAGCTCACGGTGACCGCCACCGAATCGGTCGAGGGACTCGCCCTGGACCTGGAGGCGGACGACCGGCACGCCACCCCGGTCGACCTCGCCGCCTGCGGTCGCCATCTCGACGCATTGGTCAGGGCCGCCGGCCGGCACCCGGACACACCGGTCGACCGGCTCGAACTGGTCGACGCGGACGAGCGCCTGGCGGCACTGCGGGCCGCGGTGGGGCCGTCGGTGCCGCGCCCCGACCCGGCGAGCCTGTCGGCCCTGGTCTGCACCGCCGCCCGGGACAACCCGGACGCGATCGCCGTGCTGGCCGTGGACGCGAACGGCGACCGCCGCCAGCTCAGCTACGCCATGCTGTGCCGCGCGGCGGCCACGCTGGCCGGGCGGCTCGGTCGGCACGGCCCGCTGGACGACCGGCCGGTCGCCGTACTCCAGCGGCGTGGCGTCGGCATGCCGGTCAGCTACCTGGCGGTGCTGCTGGCCGGTGGGGCGATCCTGCCGCTGGACCCGGACGACCCCGACGCGCGACTGGCCCGACTGCTCGCCGACAGCCGGGCGGCCCTGGTCATCGCGGACGAGCAGTCCCGGGACCGTGCCGGGCGGTTCGGCCTGCCGACGATTGCCGTGGCGGAGTTCCTGACGCCACCGGGCAGCGGCGCGGCCGGTGTACCCCGAGCGGGGCGCAGCACCCACCCGGAGCAGTCCGCGTACGTGCTCTTCACCTCCGGGTCCACCGGTGAGCCCAAGGGGGTCGCGGTGCCGCACCGGGGCATCGTGAACCGGGTCCGGTGGATGCAGGAGACGCTTCCACTGACGCCGGGGGAGCGGGTGCTGTTCAAGACCTCGATCTCGTTCGACGTCTCGGTGCCCGAGCTGTTCTGGCCGCTCAGTGCCGGAGGATGCCTGGTCGTCGCCGAGTCGGGAGGCGAGCGGGACCCCGGCTATCTGCTCGGTACGCTCCGCGCCGAGCGCGTCGCGTACACCCATTTCGTACCGTCGATGCTGGCACCCTTCCTCGCCGAGGCGGAGTCGCGGGGTGCCGACCTGCCGGCGCTGCGGTTGGTGGCCTGTAGCGGCGAGGCGCTGCCGGACGAGCTGAGCCAGCGGGCCGGCGCGCTGCTCGACGCCGAGGTGCACAACCTGTACGGGCCGACCGAGGCGTCCGTCGAGGTGCTGCACTGGCGCTGCGACCCGTCCGGCCGGTACCCGGTGGCACTCGGCCGGCCGATCGCCAACACCGAGTGTCACCTGCTCGACGAGCGCCTCCGCCCGGTTCCCCGGGCCGCCGTCGCCGAGTTGCACCTGGGCGGGGAGTGCGTGGCCCGGGGATACCTGCACCGGCCGGGGATGACCGCCGCCAGCTTCCTGCCCGCCCCCTCGGGCGGCCCGGGGCGCCGGCTCTACCGCACCGGCGACTTCGGCTACCGCGACCCGGACGGGGTCGTGCACCTGGTCGGCCGCCAGGACCGGCAGGTCAAGATCCTGGGCCGCCGGGTCGAACCGGGCGAGGTCAGCGAGGCGTTCCGCCGGCAGAGCGGGATAGTCGACGCCGCCGTCGTGCTCCGGGGCAACCAGTTGGCGGCGTTCGTGGTAGCGGACGGGGGCGCGGCGCCGGACCGGGCCGAACTGCTGGCCGGGGTGCGCGCGGAACTGCCGGCCCAGCTGGTGCCGGCGTTCGTGGAGTTCCTGCCCCGGCTGCCGGTGACCCAGAACGGCAAGGCCGACCTGCGCGAGCTGGGCCGGCTGGCAGCGGAACTCACACCCCGGCCGATCGTCGGTACGGCTCCGCGTACCGAACTGGAGCGGCGGCTCGCCACCGTATGGTGCGCGGTGCTCGGCGTGCCGGAGATCGACGTACACGACGGTTTCTTCGACGCCGGCGGCGACTCGCTGGCGCTGCTCCGGCTGCACCGCCGGCTGGTCGCCGAGGTGTCACCCGAGCTGACCGTCCGGGAACTCTTCCACTTCCCCACCGTGGCCGCCCTGGCCGAGCACCTGACCGACGGCGCGGCCAGCCGGGTGACCGCACGGGCCAGCGCGGCCCGGGCCGTCGCCCGCGCCGAGCGCCGCCGGCTGGCCGTCGCCGCCGCCCGGCCGGCCCGCTTTGCCGGACCGGGGCGAGGAGGTGCAGAGCATGGCTGAACCGGGCGCCCCACCGGAGGCCGATCCGGTTGCGATCGTCTCGCTGGCCGGTCGCTTCCCCGGCGCGGAGAGTGTCGCGGACTTCTGGGCGAACATCCAGGCCGGCATCGAGTCGATCAGCCGGTTCCACGGAGCGGACCTGCTCCCCGCCGGCCACGACCCGGCGCACGTGCTGGATCCCCGCTTCGTCGGCGCGGAGGGGATGCTTGCCGATCCGGCCCGGTTCGACGCCGCCTTCTTCGGCTACTCGCCGCACGAGGCGGGCGTGATGGACCCGCAGCACCGGGCCTGCCTGGAGGTGGCCTGGGAGGCGTTCGACGCGGTCGGCTACGACCCGGCCCGGCTGGACGTGCCGACCGGGGTCTTCCTCTCCACCGGACTCAGCGCCTATCTGGTCCGCAACCTGCTCGGCGGCGGTCCGGCGCAGCGGCGGGCCCGGCAACGGCAGGACGGCATGTACCTGCTGATGCACAACGACAAGGACTTCGCCGCGACCACGGTCTCGTACCGGCTGGGCCTGACCGGGCCGAGCTACGCGGTCGGTTCGGCCTGCTCCTCGTCGCTGGTCGCGGTGCACCTGGCCGTACGGAGTCTGCTCGGCTACGAGTGCGACCTGGCGCTGGCCGGCGGCGCGTTCGTGCAGGTGCCGCACGGCCAGGGCTACGTACACACCGACGACGGCATCTACTCCGGGCGGGGCCGCTGTGCCCCGTTCGACGCCGACGCGGACGGTACGGTCGGCGGCAGCGGCGTGGGCATGGTGCTGCTGAAGCGGCTGTCGGACGCGCGCCGTGACGGTGACCACGTGCACGCGCTGATCCTCGGCTCGGCGGTGAACAACGACGGCGCGACCAAGGTCGGCTACACCGCACCCAGCGCGGCCGGGCAGACCGAGGTGGTCGTCGAGGCGCAGGCGGTGGCCGGCGTCCCCGCCGACTCGATCGGATACCTGGAGGCGCACGGCACCGGCACCCGGCTCGGCGATCCGATCGAGGTGGCCGCACTCACCGAGGCGTTCCGGGCCGGCACCGAGCGCCGGCAGTTCTGCGCGCTCGGCTCGGTGAAGGGCAACGTCGGCCACCTGGACGCGGCGGCGGGCGTGACCGGGCTGATCAAGGCGGCGCTGGTGGTACGCGACGGGGTCGTCCCGGCCAGCCCCAACTTCCACCGGCCGAATCCGGAGATCGACTTCGCGACCGGCCCGTTCACGGTGCCGACCCGTACCCGGCCCTGGGGCGGCGCCCCGGGACCACGCCGGGCCGGGGTCAGCTCGTTCGGCATCGGCGGCACGAACGCGCACGCGGTACTCGAAGAGCCGCCCCCGCCGCCGCCCCGGTCCCGGACGCTCCGGGGCGAGCAGGCACTGCTCCTCTCGGCCAATTCGCCGGACGTCCTGGCCGGCACGGCCCGGCGGCTCGCCGCCCTGCTGTGCGTACGGCCGGAACCCGATCTCGCCGACGTGGCGGCCACCCTGGCCGACCGGTGTGGCCTGCCGTACCGGTTCGCCGCCGTCGGCCGGGACCCGGCGGAGCTGGCCCGGCGGCTGGACGAGGTGTCCGGGGCGGAGCGGGCGGTGTCCGGCCGGCCGGTGGTGTTCGCGTTCCCGGGTCAGGGCGGTTCGCCGGTCGGTACCGCCGCGTCGCTCGGTGCCGCCGAGCCGGAGTTCCGCAGGCACCTGGACGAGTGCGCACGGCTGCTGGCCGGACACGGCTACGACCTGGCGGCGGCGCTGCGCCGGCCCCCGGCCGGGGAGCGGCCCTGGCCCACCTCGGTAGCGCAGCCGGCGCTCTACACCGTCCAGTACGCCCTGGCCCGCACGCTGCTGGGCTGGGGGATCGAGCCGGCGGCGATGGTCGGGCACAGCGTCGGTGAGTACGCGGCCGCGACCCTGGCCGGCGTGATGTCGCTGTCCGACGCGCTTGCCCTGGTCGTGGTCCGTGCGCGGTTGTGCGAAGCGCTTCGACCCGGCCGGATGGTGGCGGTGTCGCTCGCCGCCACCGAACTGGCACCGCTGCTCCCGGACGGGGCCGAGACGGCCGCTGTCAACGCGCCGGACCGCTGCGTCGTCGCCGGGCCGGAGGCCGCCGTGCGAATCCTGACGGCGCGGCTCGACGAGTTGGCCGTGCCCTGGCGACCGCTGGCGGTGGACCGGGCCTTCCACACCGCCGCCGTCGACCCGGCGATCGAGCCGTTCCGCGACGCGCTCTCCGGTGTGCGACTGCGCCCGCCGGACCGGCGGTACGTGTCGAGCCTCACCGGCGACTGGGTGGTGGCCGACCAGGTGTGCCGGCCGGAGTACTGGTTGGCGCAGCTTCGCCGGCCGGTGCGCTTCGCCGACGCCCTGGGCCGGTGCCTGGAACTCGGCCCGGTCGCCGTCGTCGAGACCGGCCCGCCGATCGGGCTGGCCGGCCTCGCCCGCCGGCACCCGAGGTTCGGCCCCGACCACCGGGTGGTCCGGGCCATGCCATCCGCGCCGACCGACGGTGACGTCACGTCCGGCGACCGGGCGACGGAACCGGGCAGTGACGCCGCGTCCGGCGACCAAGCGACCGAATTGGACGGTGACGCCGCGTCCGGCGACCGGGCGACGGAATTGGGCGGTGACGTCATGTCCGGTGACCGGGCGACCGAACCGGTGCCGGTGGCCGGACCGGAGCTCGTGTCGCTGGCGTCGCCGGTCGCCGAGCTGTGGGCCGCGGGTTGCCCGGTGGACTGGGCCGAGTTCCACGCACCGCAGGCGCCACGCCGGGTGCCGCTGCCGGGCGGACGGCTGGACCGGCGGCGACACTGGGTCGAGCCACCGGCCGAACCGGTACCGTTCGCGCCGCTGCCCGAGCTGGCCGCCGGGACCCGGGCCGAGCTGGCCACCGCCGAGCCGCCGGCCGCGATCGACGAGCACCCCGGGCTGCGCGCCGGACTCGACCGCTTCTGTGCCGAGCTGACCCTCTGGTACCTCGGTACCGGTGGCGTGGACACCCGCCCCGGCCAGCGGCACACCGTCGCCGGGATACGGCGCCGGCTCGGTGTGCTGCCGCAGTTCCGACGGCTCGTCGACCACCTGCTGGGCCTGCTCGCCCGGCAGGGCGTGCTGGCGCGGAACGGCCCGGAGGTCACCTTCCGGCCGCCGCCGGAACTCGGCGCCGTCGACCGCTCCACCGTCGACGCCTCGGCGGCCCGGCTGGCGGCCGAGCATCCCGGCTTCGCCGGCCTCGTCGAACTGCTGCGGCACTGTGTGACGGGTTATCCCCGGGGTCTCACCGAACCGGGCGAGGCCCTCCGGCTGCTCTATCCGGACGGCCGGGCCGACCTGCTCAGGACGGCGCTGACCGAACGGACCGTCGAACACCGCGCGATCGGTGGCCTGGTCGCGACCGCCGGGACCCTGCTGGACCGGCTCGCGGACCGGTTGGACCGACCGATCCGGGTACTGGAGGTGGGTGCCGGGGAAGGGGCCCTCACCCGGGCCATGGCCACCCGTCTCGGTCCGGACCGGCTCGTCTACCACGCCTCGGACATCTCCCGCTCGTTCACCGACGGCCTCGCCGCCGAGGCCCGCCGCCGGGGTCTGGCCGGCTTCCGGGCCCGGCTGTTCGACATCGACCGGGACCCGGCGGAGCAGGGCCTCGCCGGGCACCGCTACGACCTGGTCTGCGGCCTGGACGTGGTACACGCGACCCCCGACGTCCGGCGCAGCCTCAGCCACCTGCGATCGCTGCTCGCACCCGGCGGGATCCTCGCGCTGATCGAGACCACCGCGGCTGACCCGTGGCTCCCGCTCGTCTGGGGCCTCGCCGCCGACTGGTGGACCTACACCGACGACCGGCGGGACGGACCGCTGCTCGACGCCGACCGCTGGCGGGACCTGCTTGCCGGGGAGGGCTTCCAGGCGACCGAGGTGGTGGTGCCGGAACGCGGGCCGCGTGACGCCGCGCTGCTCCTCGGGCAGCGGGCGGGCCGCGCGACGGACGGACCGGCAACCGAGCCGGCCCCTGTGCCCGGCCCGGGCGGCTGGCCCGCCAAGCGCGCCGACCTGGCCACCTGGTGCTACCAGCCGGGCTGGCGACAGGTTCCGCCCGTCCGTCCGCAGCCCCCGGCGGAGCGGGGCGGTTGCCTGCTGCTCTCGGACGGACCGCTGGGCACCGAGGTGGCCCGCCTGCTGACCCGGCGGGGAGTTCCGGTGCTGCGGGCGGTCCGCGCGGCACCCGGTCCGCACGGCGCGCGGGTGCTGGATCCGGGCGCCGGACAGCGGTACCACGACCTGGTCCGCGAACTGGCCGAGGCCGGCAGCCCGGTACGGCTCGTCGTCCATCTCTGGGCGTTGGAGGAGTCCACCGACCGGGGCGCGGCCGCCGGGTCGGCCACCATCGGCGAGGCCGAGGCGTACGGCCTGCACTGCCTGCTCCGACTGGCCCGGGCGTTGGGCGGGCAGCAGGACCACCGGCCGGTACGGATGGTCGCGGTGACCACGGGGACGCAGGACGTACTCGGGGACGACTGCACCCATCCGGAGCACGCCACGGTCGCCTCGGCGGTGAAGGTGATCCCCCGGGAATACCCCTGGATCGCCTGCACCGCTCTGGACCTGCCGTCGGCGGTGCCGTCCTCGGACATCCTCGCCGCCGAGGACCCGACCCGGGACGATCCGTCCGAGGCGGCCGGCCGGATCGTCGACGAACTGCTCGGCGCGCGGGAGTCGACAGTGGTGGCGTACCGGGGACGGCGTCGCTTCGCCCCCGACTACCAGCCGTACCCGCTGGACGTACCGCCGGCCGGTCCGGCCCTGGCGCCCCGCCCCGACGGCACGTACCTGGTCTGCGGCGGTCTCGGCGGCATCGGTTCCGCCCTGGCGGAGTGGCTGGGCCGGTCGGGCGGGTCGGTGGTGCTCACCGCCCGGCGACCGGTGCCGCCAGAGTCGGAGTGGGAGTCGTACCGGACGTCGGCCGCCGACCCGACGGGCCGGCTGGTCCGCCGGCTGCTGGCGCTGCGCGCCGGCGGGGCCGGGGTGATGGTGCGCCAGGCCGACCTGACCGACCCGGCCCGGATGCGTGACGTCGTGGCCCGGGCGGAACAGCGGTTCGGCCCGCTGACCGGCGTCGTGCACGCGGCCGGTGTCCCGGACACCGCGGGCATGATCCAGCGCCGGAGCACGGCCGACACCGACGCGGCGACCGCCGCGAAGACCCGGGGTGCGCTGGTGCTGGACGAGGTGCTCGGCGACCGTCCGCTGGACTTCTTCGTGCTCTGCTCGTCCATCGGCAGCGTGCTGCACAAACTGAAGTTCGGTGAGGTCGGCTACGTCGCCGGCAACGACTTCCTGAACGCCTTCGCCGAGTACCGGTCCGCCCGCCGCCCCGGCCGGACAGTCGCGATCGCCTGGAGCGACTGGCTGGACGAGGGCATGTGGGCGGAGGCCCAGCGCCGGCTCGGGCAGCGGTACGCCGCCGGAAGCCCGGATCCGGCGGCCGGGTTCGGCCCCGCCGACGACCTGCTCGGTGGGATCACCCGCTCGGAGGGGACCGAGGTGTTCGCCCGGATCCTGGCGCACGGGCCGGTCCCGCGCGCGGTGGTCTCCACACAGGACCTTGCCGAGCTGCTCGTCCGGCACGAGGCGTTCAGCACCGCCGACCACCTCGCCGCCGTCAACCGGCTCCGGGTGAGCCCCGGCGCGGCCCGCGACGGTGGGAACGGCGACGGCGGGAAGGGCCGCCCCGGTCCGGCCACCCCGGTACAGCGCACCCTCGCCGGGTTCTGGTCGACGCTGCTCGGCGTGGCGCACGTGGCACCCACCGACGACTTCTTCGAGTTGGGCGGCGACTCGCTGCTCGCACTACGGCTGCTCTCGATGCTGCGCGCCGAGTACGGCGTCGAACTCTCCGTCGCCCGGGTGTTCGACAACCCGACCCTCGCCGGGCTGGCGGAGCTGCTGGAGCGGTCCCGGCCGCCGCTCGCCACCGGTCGCGAGGAGGTGGTGCTGTGACCGCCGGACCGATCGACGAACTCCTGTCGGACCTGCGCCGCCGGCAGGTGACGTTGGTGCCCGAGGGCGACGAACTGCGCTGCACCGCCCCGCCCGGAGTGCTCACCGAGGAACTCGTCACCGAGCTGCGGGCCCGCAAACCCGAGCTGCTCGCGGCGTTGCGGGCCGGTGCCGGCATACCCCGGCTCGACGCGCCGCCGACGGCGCTGTCGTACGCTCAGGAGCGGTTGTGGTTGCAGGCGGTGCTGCGGCCGGGCGACAACGCGTACAACCTGCCGATCCGGGTGGAGCTGGCCGGACCGCTGCGTCCGGCGGCGCTGCGGCTGGCGCTCTCCGAAGTGCTGCGCCGGCACGAGGTACTGCGGACCCGCTACCGCACCCGGCGGGGTCGGCCGTATCCGGTGGTCGAGTCCGTGGCCGGCGCGGTGCTGCCACTGGTCGACCTCGGCGCGCTGCCCGAGGACGTCCGGCAGCGGGCGCTGGACGAACTCACCGTCGCCGAGGCCCGGCGCCCGTTCGACCTGGCCGCCGGGCCGGTGCTGCGGGCCCTGCTGGCGCGGCTCGGCGGGGACCGGCACGTCCTGCTGGTCACCCGGCACCACATCGCCAGCGACGGCTGGTCGCTCGGGGTGCTGTTCGGTGAACTGAGCGAGGTCTACACCGCGCTGCTCGGCGGCGTACCGCACCGACTGCCCGAACTGCCGATCCAGTACGCCGACTTCGCCGCATGGCAGCGGGAGCCGGCGCACCGGTCGGCCCAGGACGCGGCGGTACGGCGCTGGACACGGCGGCTGGACGGCGCCCGGTTCGGTCTCGATCTGCTGGCGTCGGCCGCGCCCGACACGGCGGCGGTGCCGGTCCGGACGGCCCGGTTGACGCTGGCCGGGCCGGCCGTGCACCGGCTCATCGAGACGGCACGGCAGCGGCGTACGACCCTCTTCACCGTGCTGCTCAGCGGCTTCGCCTGGGCGCTGCACGCGGTCGGCGGGCAGCCCGAGATCGTGGTCGGTACCGCCGTCGCCGGACGGGGACGACTCGAACTGGAACCGCTGATCGGTCCCTTCGCGACGATGCTGCCGCTGCGGCTCGGACTGGGCGGGCGGCCGAGCTTCGGCGAGCTGGTCGAGCGGGTACACGAGGTGGTACGGGCGGCCCTGGACGACCGGGAGGTGCCGACCGAGCGGCTCGTCGAGGCGCTCCGGCCGGAACGTACGCTCAGCGACAACCCGCTCTTCGCGGTGGCCTTCACCCTGCAGAACACCCCGGCACCCCGGATCCGGCTGCCGGAGCTGCACGTCACGGTGGCGCCGTCGACGCCGGTGATGCCCAAGTTCGCGCTGGCCCTGACCGCGACCCCGGCCGACGACGGCCTCGACCTGGAGCTGGAGTACGACCCCGGGCGGCTGGCGCCCGTGCTGGCGGCCCGGATCGTCGAGCTGACCGCGACGGTGCTCACCGACGCCCCCGCCCGGCCCGCCCTGCCGGCGCCGACCAGCCCGGGACAGTCGCCCGAGAACGCCGCCGGTCCGGAGTCGGCCGGTCCGGAGTCGGCCGGTCCGGAGTCCGCCGACGGCGCGACGTCGGGCGCTGCGCGCGCCGGGACGGGGACCGGCGCCGGGGCGCCGATCCCCGGGTCCGGCGCCGACCCGGCCGTGCCAGGCTGTCTGCACCAACTCGTCGCGCGGGTCGCCGCCCGGCAACCGGACGCGATCGCCGTCACCTGCCGGGGCGACCAGCTCAGCTACCGAGCCCTGGACGTCCGCGCCGGCCGGCTGGCCCGGGCACTGCGGGCCCGGGGCGTCGGGCCCGAGTCCCTCGTCGGTCTCTGTCTGGAACCGTCGCTCGACCTGGTCGTCGCGGCGCTCGCCATCGTCAAGGCCGGTGCCGGCTACGTTCCGATCGACCCGGGCGAGCCCGCCGAGCGGCGCAACCGGATCTGCGGCGACGCCGGGATACGCGTCGCGGTGACCCGACCCGGCCTGCTCGGACCCGACGTCGACCAGCTACCCGCCGCCGAGCCAGCCCGCTGGACAGCCCCGGCGCCACCCCGGCCCGGCCCACCGGTCAGCCCGGCCAACGTCGCCTACGCCATCTTCACCTCCGGCAGCACCGGAATGCCGAAGGCGGTCGTCGTCACCCACGCCAACCTCACCGGCGTACTCGCCGGAGTCCGTTCGGCGCTGCCGGCGTCCACGGCGGCGCGGACCTGGTCCATGACCCACGCACCGACCTTCGACGTCGCCGTCTTCGAGATGTGGAGCGCACTCACCGCCGGGGACCGGCTCGTCGTCGCCCCGGCCGGCAGCGCGCGTACCCCCGACGAGCTGTGGCGGTACCTCGTCGCCGAGCGGGTGACGATGCTCAGCCAGACCCCGGCCGCCTTCGGCCAGCTCGCCCCGGTCGCGCTGGCCGCGGGCGCGACCGGCGGACTGCATGCCGTGCTGCTCGCCGGGGAGAACTGCGACGTCGGCCAGCTCGCCGGCTGGTTCACCGCGACCGCACCGGGCCGGCCGGTGCTGGCGAATCTGTACGGGATCACCGAGACGACCGTGCACGCCACGTTCCGCCGGCTCGACCCGTCGGACGTCGCGGCGGCGGACCGGCCGGGCGGCGCGCCGGGCAGCCCGATCGGCCGGCCGCTGCCCGGCCAGTCGGTGCGGGTCCGCGGCCGCCGGGGGGAGCCGCTGCCCGACGGCGGCAGCGGGGAACTCTTCGTCGGCGGGGTCGGGCTCGCCCGGGGCTACCACCGGCGTCCGGGGCTGACCGCCGACCGCTTCGTCCCGGCCGGTCCGGGTGCGGTACCCGGGGTCCGGCACTACCGCTCCGGCGACCGCGGCCGGCAACTGCCCGGTGGTGAGCTGCGCTATCTGGGGCGGATCGACGACCAGGTCAAGCTGCGGGGCTACCGGATCGAGCCGGGTGAGATCGAGGCCGCCCTGACCACCCATCCCGGGGTACGGGCGGCAACCGTGGTGCTGTCCGGCTCCGCCCGGCGTACCCACCTGACCGGGTACGTCGTGCCGGACGCCGGCGGCCCCGACCTCGACGAGCCGGGCCTGCGGCGGTACCTGGCGGAGCGGCTTCCCCGGTACATGGTGCCGGCCCGGCTGGTGCTGCTCGACGCGCTGCCGCTGACCCGGCACGGCAAGGTCGACCGGGCCGAACTGGCCGGACGTGCGCTGCCCGCGCCGGAGGGGACCGGGCGGGACCGGCCCGGCACCGAGACCGAGCGGATCCTCGCGACGATCCTGGCCGAACTGCTCGGATTCCCCTCGGTCGACGTGATCGGGGTCCGGGACAACCTCTTCGACCTGGGCGGCGACTCCCTGCTGGTGACCCAGTTCCACGCCCGGATCGTCGAGACGTTCCGGGTGGACACCCCGGTCCGCCGGATCTACCAGGCGCTGGACATCGCCTCCCTGGCGGCGACGGTGGACGAGCTGGTGGCGCGGCGGGAAGACGAGGCGATCCGCAGCGCACTCGCCGAGGTGACCGGAACGGCCGAGGAGGACGCATGGGGCCGTCGATAGCAGCCGACCGGACGATCGTACGGATCGCCCGGGAGCATGCCGCCGGCACACCGGAGCGACCGGCGTACGTCTTCCTGCCCGACGGCGAGACGGAACGCGACCGGTGCAGCTTCGCCGAACTCGACGTACGGTCCCGGGCCATCGCGGCGGTACTCCGGCAGCGCCGGCTCGCGGGTGAGCGGGTCCTGATCGCGTACCCGTCGGGCCTGGCGTACGTGCAGGCGTTCCTCGGCTGCCTGTACGCCGGTGCCGTCGCGGTGCCCTGCGACGCGCCCGGTGCCGGGCCGGGCCGGACCCGGTTGCGAACCATCCGCGCCGACTGCGCTCCGGCCGCCGTGCTGGCACCGCCGTCGCAGACCGAACCGGCCGAGCTGGCCGGGCTGCCCCCGATCGACGTCACCGCCGTGCCCGACGAGGCTGCCGAGGACTGGACCGACCCCGGCACGGACCTGGACGACCTCGCGTTCCTCCAGTACACCTCGGGATCCACCCGCACTCCCCGGGGGGTGATGGTCAGCCACCGCAACATCGTCGAGAACGAGCGGCTGATTGCCGCCGCCTGTGGCCACGACCGGGACTCGGCCTTCGTCGGCTGGCAGCCGCTCTTCCACGACATGGGCCTGGTAGCCAACATCATGCAGCCGCTCTTCCTCGGGTCGCTGTCGGTACTCATGCCGCCGATGGCCTTCCTGCAACGGCCGGTGCGCTGGCTGCGGGCGGTGTCCCGGTACCGGGCGCACACCAGTGGCGGCCCCAACTTCGCGTACGACCTCTGCGTCGCGAACAGCACCGAGGAGGATCGGGCCGGGTTGGACCTGCGGTCCTGGCGGGTCGCGTTCAACGCCGCCGAACCGGTACGCGCGGAGTCGCTGCACCGGTTCGCCGAGACGTTCGGCCGGTACGGCTTCGCCGAGGAGGCGCACTTTCCCTGCTTCGGGCTGGCCGAGGCGACGCTGCTGGTCACCGGACCGCTCCGCGACGAGCCGCCCCGGGTCCGGCAGGTGGACGCCGGGCGGCTCCGGGCCGGCGTGGTCGCCCCCGCCGCGGGTCCGGCCGTACCGCTGGTGGCCTGCGGACGGCCCGGGCTGCGGACCGAGATCCGGATCGTGGATCCGGCGACCGGGCAGCCCTGCCCGGACGGTGCGGTCGGCGAGATCTGGGTCGCCGGCGGCGGGGTGGCCCAGGGCTACTGGGCGGCGCCGGCCGAGTCGGCGGCGACCTTCGGCGCCCGGCTGGCCGGATCCGGCACCCGCTACCTGCGTACCGGCGACCTCGGCTGCCTGCTCGACGGCGAGCTGTACGTGACCGGTCGCCACAAGGACATGCTCGTGGTGCACGGCCAGAACCACTACCCGCAGGATCTTGAGCAGACTGTCGAACGCGCCCATCCGGCGGTCCGGCCGGCCAGCGTGGTGGCCTTCGCCGTCGACACCGACGGCGCCGAGCGGGTGGTGCTCTGCTGCGAGCTGCGCGGCTACGGTGACCGGGCCGACCCGGCCGCGATAGCCGGCGCGGTGCGCGCGCGGGTACTCCGGGAACACGGCATCGTGCCGCACACGCTGGTGCTGCTGCGCCGGGGCGGTACTCCGAAGACGACCAGCGGAAAGGTGCGCCGGCAGGCCTGCCGGGACGCGTACCGGTCGGGCGGGTTGCCGGTCTACCGCAAGATCGCGCTGGACCGGCTGGCCACGCTGCCCGCGCTGCCCGGAGCGGAGGAGCTGCGTCGACTGGGCCGGCCGGCGGCGATCGAGCGGCTGGCGGAGGCACTGCTCGACGCGGTCGTCGGCCGGCTCGGGTCCGATCCGCCCACCGCCGCCCCGCACCCCGGCCGGCCGCTGGTGGAGCTGGGCGTCAACTCGTTGGTCGCCCTGGAACTGCGGCACGCCGTCCGGCGCGGATACGCGGTGGATCCCGGGCTGACCTGGCTGCTCGGCGCCGCCACCGCCGAGGACCTGGCGCGGTGGATCGTGGCCGAGCTGGCGGACGTGCGCTCCGGACCGGACGACCTGTCGCCGGCCGGACTGGACGACCCGCCGGGGGGACTGGACGACCCGCCGGCCGGACTGGACGACTGGTCGCCGGCCGGACCGGTGGCCGAGAACCGCTCGCCGGGTGGCGTGCACGTGGACGGCACCGACCCGGCCACCCCGCAGTGGCTCCCGCTCACCCTGCGGCAGCAGGCGATCTGGTTCGAGCAGCAACTCGCGCCGACCGCCGCCGCGTACCACCTGGCCCGGGCGCTGACCATCACCGGCGTACCGGCGGAGCGGCTCGACCGGGCGGTGACCCGGCTGGTCCGTCGCCAACCGGCGCTGCGTACCCGGTTCGCGCTGCGCGACGGGGAACCGCGCTGCGCCGTCGTCCCGGCCGGACCGGCGCTGCTCCGGGTGGACGCCACGGCGCTGCCCGAGGAGCGGTTCGAGGCCCGGCTGGCGGCGGAGGCGGAACGACCGTTCGAGCTGACCGAGGAGTTGCCGGTCCGGTTGACCCTGTTCCGCCGCGGCCCGGCCGAGCAGGTGCTGCTGGTGGTCGCGCACCATCTGGTGGCCGACTTCTGGTCGATGGTGCTGGTGGTCCGGGAGCTGGTCGACGGCTGTGCCGAGGACGGCCCGGAGGCGACGACCGCACCGGTCGGGACAGGGCAGGCCCGGCAGTTGGCGGCCGAGCGCGCGCTGACCGCCGCCGCCCGCTATCCCGAGAGCCGGCGGCACTGGCTGCGGGCCCTGGCCGAGGCCCCCTCCGGGCTGGACCTGCCGACCGACCCCCCAGCCCCCGCCGGGCAGATCCCCGCCGGGCAGATCCCCGCCAGGGTCGGCTTTGCCGGCGGCACGCACGAGTTCCGGTTGCCCGCCGAGCTGACCGCCCGGCTGCGGGCACTCTCGGCGGCGCACCGGTCGACCCTGTTCAGCACCCTGCTCGCGGGATATCGGCTGATGCTGCACCGGTTCACCGGCCAACCGGACGCGGTGCTCGGCACGCTGCTGGCCGCCCGGGACGCCCCGGAACTCGCCGACACCGTGGGCTATCTGGTGAATCTCGTACCGCTGCGGTCGCGCTACCGGGCTGCCCAGCCGTTCACCGGGTTCCTTCAGGACACCGCCCGGCTGCTCCGGGAGGCCGTGCAGCACGGCGACTATCCGTACGCCCAGATGGTCGCCGACCAGCGGGCCGGAAGCGGGGCGGTGCCCGCGCCGGTACGGACGCTGTTCACCCTGCACCAGGAGTACGGTGCCGGCGGGGACGGGTTCCGGGCGATGGCCCTCGGGGTGCCCGGGCGGCTGGACGTCGACGGGTTCCGGGCCGAAATCCGGCCGGTCCCTCGCCGGTGGGCGCAGTTCGACCTCTCGTTGAGCATGGCCGAGATCGGCGGCGAACTGGTCGGGGTCTGGGAGTACCGGCAGGACGTGCTGACCGGGCGTACCGTGGCGACGCTCGCCGACGGTCTCGCCCGGCTGCTGGCGGCGGTGGCGGCGCGCCCGACCGCCCCGGTCGGCGACGCCGAGCTGACGGACCCGGCCCAGCGGCGCCGGCTGCTCGCCCTGGCCGCCGGCCCGTCCCGACCGGACGGCCGGCGCGACGGGCTGCACGACCTGGTCGCCGCCGCCGCGCGGCGCTGGCCGGACGCGGTGGCGGTGACCGACCCGGCGAGCGGCCGCCAGCTCAGCTACCGGGCGCTGCACCGGTCGGCGTCCCGGCTCGCGGCGCAACTGCGCCGTCGGGGCGCCCGCCCCGACGAGCCGGTCGCGATACTCGCCGAGCGCGGGGCCGAGCTGGTCGTCGGCTATCTCGGGGTGCTCTACGCGGGCTGCGCGCTGCTGCCGCTCGACCCGACCGAGCCCCGGGTACGGCTGGCGGCGATGCTCGCCGACAGCGGCGCCCGGCTGCTCCTGAGCGAACGGCGGCTGCGCGGGCGGTTCGACGGGCTCGGCGGATCCGTGTTGCTCGTCGAGGACCTGCTCGACCGGGCGGGTGGTACGGCGGCTCCGGCGGCGGTGCATCCCGGGCAGGCGGCGTACCTGCTCTACACCTCGGGGTCGACCGGGGTGCCGAAGGGCGTGGTGGTGCCGCACGAGGGCATCGTCAACCGGATCCGGTGGATGCAGGAGGCGTACCGGCTGGCGCCCGGGGACCGGGTGCTGCACAAGACGCCTGTCACGTTCGACGTCTCCCTCTGGGAGGTCTTCTGGCCGCTGGCCACCGGCGGTTGCCTGGTGCTGGCCGCGCCCGGACGGCACCGCGATCCGCGCTACCTGCTGCGGCTGGTGGCGGCCGAACGGGTGCACACCGCACACTTCGTACCGACGATGCTGGCGCCGTTCGTCGCCGAGGCCGCCGCCGAGCCCGACGCGGCGGCCGGGTTGCGCCGGGTGGTGTGCAGCGGCGAGGTGCTGCCGGCGTCGCTGGCGACCCGCGCCGTCGAGGTGCTCGGGGTCGAGCTGGAGAACCTGTACGGGCCGACCGAGGCGGCCGTGGACGTGACGGCCTGGCGGTGCGTCCCGGACCCGGGCGGCCCGGTCCCGATCGGCCGGCCGATCGCCAACGTGGCCTGCCGGGTGCTGGACGAGCGGCGCCGCCCGGCGCCGGTCCGGGTGCCCGGCGAGCTGTACCTGGGCGGGGTGTGCCTGGCCCGTGGCTACCTGAACCGGCCGGGGCTGACCGCGCAGCGGTTCGGGCCGGCGCCGTGGGCGGAGCCGGGCGCACGCTTCTACCGCAGCGGTGACCGGGCCCGGGTCCGGCCCGACGGCGTGCTCGAGTTCGTCGGCCGGACCGACGAGCAGGTCAAGATCGGCGGCAACCGCGTCGAACCGGGTGAGATCGCCGAGGTGCTGCGCCGGCAGCCGGGCGTACGGGACGCGGTGGCGATCGCCCACCCGGGCCCGGACGGGCACCTCACCATCACCGGCTACGCGGCCCCGGCCGGCACCCTCGACGCCACCGGACTGCGGGACCAGCTGCGGGAGGTGCTGCCGGCCCATCTGGTGCCGGCCCGGGTGGTGCTGCTGGACCGCCTGCCGACGACCCCGAGCGGAAAACTCGACCGCCGGGCGCTTCCGGTGCCGACCGGACCGGACCTCCCGGCCGTGCCGAGCCCACCGGCAACCGCGACCGAGATCCGGCTCGCGGCGCTGTGGCGGGCCCAACTCGGCGTGCCGGAGGTGGGGATCGACCACGACTTCTTCGCGGCCGGCGGTGACTCGATCGTCGCCGTCCGGCTGGTCGGCGCCGCCCGGGAGGCGGGACTGGCGGTCAGCGTCACCGACCTGCTGCGGTACCGGACGATCCGGGCGCTGGCCGCGCTGGTCGACGACGCGGACGCCGCCGTCGCGGCCGAACCGGAGGTGCCGGCCTTCGCCCTCTGCCCCGAGGCGGCGCACCGGCCGGGAGTGGTCGACGCGTACCCGGTCTCGATGGGGCAGCGGGCCCTGCTGTCCCAGCTCGACCGGAATCCCGGCTACGAGGTGTACCTGACCAGCCTGGCCGTCCAGGCGCCGCTGGACCGGGTCGGGCTGGACCGGGCGGTACGCGCCGCCGTCGCCCGGCACGCCTACCTGCGCTCCAGCTTCGACCTCACCTCCTATCCGGAGCCGATCCAACTCGTGCACGCGGACCTGCCACCCGCGCTGGAACTGGTCGACCTGGCCGAACTGCCCGAGCCGGCCCGCCGCAGCGCGGTCGACCGGTGGCTTCGGGCCGAACTTCACCGGCCGTTCGCGGTGACGACCGGACCCCTGGTCAGGTTCACCGCGCACGACCTCGGCAGCGCGTTCCGGTTCACGGTGAGCAGCTTCGGGCTCGACGGCTGGTGTGACGCCACCCTGCTGACCGAGATCCTGGCCGACTACGCGGGAGCGGACCGCGCCGGCGGGGTCGAGCTGTCGCCGCCCCGGACGGAGTACCGGCACTTCGTCGCCGCCGAGCGGGCCGCCGCGCGGTCCACGTCGCATCGGCGGTTCTGGCGGGACGAGCTGGCCGGGGCGCGGCCGAGCCTGCTGCCCCGGTGGCCGTACCCGGCGGGCGGGGTCGGGCCGGTCGACCGCCGGCACGTGGTCGGCATCGACGAGCGGCACGCCGCCCGGCTGGCCGGGCTGGCGACCGAACTCGCCGTCGGCCTCAAACACGTCCTGCTGGGCCTGCACGTGGCGGTGTTGCGGGCGCTGGTCGGGCGGGACGAGGTCGTCACCGGGCTACAGGCCAACGGGCGGCTGGAGCGCCCCGACGGCGACCGGGTGGTGGGCATGTTCAACAACGTCCTGCCGCTGCGCGCACCGTCGGACGCCGGCACCTGGGCGGAACTGGCCCGGGCGATGCGGCACACCGAGGGCCGGCTCGCGCTGTACCGGCGATATCCGCTGGTGGAGGCGCATCGCCGGCTCGGCGCGGCGGGCCTGTTCGACACCCTGTTCGTCTTCACCCACTTCCACCTCTACCAGCGGCTCGCCTCGGCGACCGGGCTGGTGGTCGGCGACCTGTACGCGCCGGACCAGACGTACCTGCCGCTGACCGCGCACTTCAACCTGGACGCCTGGACCGGCCGGCTACGGCTGCTGCTGGAGTTCGACCCGCGCGAGTTCGGCCCGGCCCAGGTGGCCGCGATCGGCGACTGCTACCGGCGGGCGGTCGCGGCGGCGGCGGTGGACCCGCACCGGCCGGCCCGGGTCACGCCGCCACCGGTACCGCCGGGCAGCGCTGCGGCCGACGCGAGGATCGACCGGTTGGACCGACTGCTCGAACGGGTCCGCGGCCTCTCCGACGAGCGGGCGGCCGCCCTGCTCGCCGGGCACGGCGGCGGATCGACGTCCCCGGGAGGTGGAGATGACCGGACCTGACGACCGGATCGCGGAACTGTCACCGGCCAAGCGGGAACTCCTGTCGCGGTGGCTGGCCGCCGCCGAGGAACGCCCGGCCACGGCGGCGTACGCACCGGCGCGCACCGGAGCCGAGCACGCTCTGGTGGAGATCTGGCAGCAGGTGCTGGAGGTCGACCCGGTCGGCATCGACGACGACTACTTCGAGTTGGGCGGCGACTCGGTGCACGCGATCGTGGTCGTCGCCCGGGCACAGCAGGCCGGGCTGCGGATCGGCACCCAGGATCTGCTCGACGGCCGGACCATCCGGACCGTCGCCGGACTGGCCGCGGCCGCCGAGCCGACCGGTACGCCGGAAGCGCCGGACACCGCCGGCCAGGTCGCCGGGACGGAGCACCCACTGACCCCGCTCCAGCAGGGCATGCTCTACCACTCGGTGGGCGGCAGTACGCCCGGAGCGTATCTGGTGCAGCTACGCTGCCGGCTCGTCGGCGAACTGGACCGGGAGGCGTTCCGGTCGGCCTGGCAAGCGGTCTTCGCGGCGAATCGGGCCCTGCGGATGGTCGTGCGCTGGACAGACCGCGACCGCCCCGGTCAGGCGTTCGTGCCCGGGCTGAGCATGCCGATCGAGTTCGTCGAGTTCGGTCGGCTCGACGGCGCCGCCTGGGAGGACGCCTTCGCCGAACTGCTGGCGGAGGACCGGCGGCGCGGCTTCGACCTCGAACAGGGGCCGCTGATGCGGCTCGTCCTGGTGCCGGAGGGACCGTCCGCGCACCGGTGCGTGTGGACGTACCACCACCTGGTCCTGGACGGCTGGTCGCAGCAGTTGGTGCTGCGGGACGTCTTCGACAACTACCGCCGCCTCCGGGCCGGGCAGCCGGCGGCGCCGCGCCAGCGGCCGTCGTTCGAGACGTACCTGGGCTGGTTGGCCGGGCAGCCGGAGCCGGACGGGGAGTTCTGGCGGCGCCGGCTCGGCGACCTGCCGGCGGCGACCCGGGTGGCCGGTCCGGGGTGTGTGGACGGGCAACTGGTGACCGCCGAACGCCCGCAGGTCGACCTGGTGCTGCCGGCGCCGGTCGCGGACGCACTGGCGGCGTTCGGCCGGCGCCACGGCGTGACCGCCGGCACGCTGGTGCACGCCGGTTGGGCGTTGCTGCTCGGGGTGCACACGGGTCGGGACGACGTGCTCTACGGCGCCACCCTCTCCGGCCGGCCGCCGGAGCTGCCCGGCGTGACCGAGAGCGTCGGGATGTACGTCAACACCCTTCCGCTGCGCGTCCCGGCTCCGGCCGACGCGGTCGCACTGGAGTGGCTGGGCGAGGTGCAGCGGCGGCTCGGCGAACTGCGCGAGCGGCAGCACGTCGCGCTGAGCCGGATCGAGCGGACCGTCGGCCTGACCTACGGGGGAGGGCTCTTCGACAGCATCGTGGTGGTGGAGAACTTCCCCACCTGGATCCGGGGCGGCGACGAGGTGGCCGGGTTGCGGATCGAGCGGCTGTCGGTGGTCGTCGAGGAGGGGTACCCCCTCGTGCTGGAGTTCACCGGCGGCGCCGACCCGGTGCTGCGGGCGCGCTACGACCAGAACCGGCTCGACCGACCGGCGGTCACGGCGACGCTCCGGGCGTTGGCGACGCTGCTCGAGGCGGTGCTGGCCGATCCGGCGCAGCGGGTCGGGGAGCTGCGGGCCCGGATCGCCGCCGCGTGGCGGGCGAACCTGGACGACGAGCGCGGGGCACTCCGCGGCGAGGCCGGACGCCGGCTCGGCGGTGCCCGCCGCCGCGCCGCACCGGTCTCCGGGCGGAACCCAGTAGCGGAGAGCGGCTCCGGACGAGCAGGGACCGGGTCCGGTGCCGCCGGGGAGGACCGGCCCCGCGCCGCGCCGGCATCGGCCGAGGAGGGTGAACGCCGATGAGCCGGCGCGGGTCAACGGCCGACCTGGTACGGCTGCTGCTCGGTCACCTGAGCCGGTTCCGGGGCCGCACGCTCCAGGACGTGGCGACCGGGGCGTTGCGGGCCCCGGACGGTGACCGTGCCTGGGTCGTCGGCATCCTGAACCTGACCCTGCGGGCGCGTCGCTGGCTGCACTACCGGCTGGTCCTGGAACCGCGCCGGCTGCGGTCCCGCCTGCTGTTCCGGCGGCCCGACCCGGCCGGTCCGCGCCGGACGATCTCGCTGCTCTGCCCGACCCGGGACCGGGTGGCCCAGGTGGCGCGCATGGTCTCCAGCGTGGCCCGTACGGCGGCCGAACCGGACCGGGTCGAGGTGCTCTGCTACGTCGACAGCGACGATCCGGCGCTGCCCGGATACCGGGAGCTGTTCGCCGGGCGGCGGTTCGGCGGGGTCCGGTGCGTACTGCTGGTCGGCGAGCCGGTCGGCGTGCCGGCGGCCTGGAACCGGCTGGCCGCCGGGGCCGGCGGGGACGTGCTGCTGATGGCGAACGACGACCAGTTGTATGTGGACCACGGCTGGGACGTGACGCTCGACGCCCGGCTCACCGCGCTGGAGACGGGACATCCGGACGGCCTGCTCTGCCTCTACTTCGACGCCGGCCAGTATCCGGACGGCGGCCGGGACTTCCCCATCGTGACCCGCCGCTGGTACGAGGCGCTCGGCTACTTCGTTCCCACCGCTTTCTCGCAGTGGGAAGTGGAGACCTGGGTGTTCGACGTCGCCGAGCGGGCGGGGCGGCTGTACCCGGTGTCCGGGGTCTTCGTCGAGCACCTGCACTACCAGGACTACAAGGCGCCGTTCGACGCCACCTACCAACGGCACCGGCTGACCCGGGAGAAGTCCTTTGCCGACCACGCGTTGTTCCTGCGTACCGGCTCGGTGCGGGCGGCGGAGGCGGATCGGCTGCGGGCCGTTGTCCGGGGTGGTACGGGCACCGTACCGGCCACCGGCTTCTGGTTCGCCGGCTTCCTCGCCGAGCACCGGGACCGGATGGCCGCCGAGGTGGCCGCCTGGTCGGCCGGCTCCGAGCCGGCGGACGGAACACGGCGGGTGGTTCTCTTCGCCGACGGTGCCTGGACCGGCACCGCCGGCGAGACGTTGCCGGTGCTGGTCGACGTCCTGCTCGCCGTACCGGAGGCGACGGTGCCGTCCGGCAGCCGGGTCGAACTGGTGCTACTCGGCCCGGGCGCCGCGACCGTACCCGATCCGGGCATCCGCGACGCGACGGTGTCGGTCTGTCTCGGTCTGCACGTCCCGGAGCCGGCGCGACCGCGCGTCGGCGCCGTGCCGGTCGACTGGCGGCCCGGCGATTGCCTGGTCTTTCCGGGTGACACCGTGCCGATCATCCGTAACGACGGCGCCGGAACCCTGGCGGCGCTGCTCTTCTCCGTTCCCGACCCGGACCGGGTGCCGGCCCCGGCGAATGCGGAGGCGGTGACCGGCAATGCCTGAGATCGCCGGGTCCGGACGCCTCGGTCCCGAGCCGGAACGGCCGTCGCGCATCCGGCCCGCCGCGACGGACGGGCCCGTCCTGCCACTGCCGGCGCCCAACGGGCTCTCCGCGGAGCAGCGGGCTCGGATCGACGGGCTCTCCGCGGAGCAGCGGGCCCGGATCGACGGGCTCTCCGCCGAGCAGCGTGCCCGGTTCGAGGAGATCCTGCGCCGAAAGCTCGCCGAGGACGGTACGATCCAGCCGGCGTCCGGCCCCGGGCCATGGCCGGCGTCGCTCGGCCAGGAACGGATGTGGATCGGCAGCGACCTGGCGCCGTCGGTCAACACCTACGCGACCGCGGTGCGGCTGCGCGGACCGGTGAACCTGCCGGCCCTGCGCGCCAGTCTGCTCCGGGTGGCCCAGCGGCACGAGACGCTGCGCACCACCTTCCGGCTCGACGGGGCCCGCCTCACCCAGCGGATCGCGCCCCGGGCCAGCATCCCGGTCCGGCTGGTCGACCTCGGCGGGCTGCCTCCGACCCCCGACGGCGCCCTGCCGGAGCCGCTCCGCCGGTTGATCCGGGCCGAGGCGCGCCGGCCGCTCGACCTGGGTACCGGCCCGCTGCTGCGGGTCACCGCATACCGGCTCGGCCCGGACGACCACTGCCTGATGCTGAGCATCCACCACACCGTGACCGACGGCTGGTCACACGGCGTGCTGGTGGCCGAACTCGCCGCCGGGTACCAGGACCTGCTGGCCGGCCGACCGTGGTCGGCGCCGCCGCTGCCGATCCAGTACCGCGACTACGCGAGCTGGCAGCGAGAGCGGTTGGCCGGGGCGGAACTCGCCGCCCTGACCCGCTACTGGGCGGAGACCCTCCGGGAGTTGCCCCGGCTGGAGCTGCCGGTCGACGTGAACGGCACACCGGGCGCCGGTGGTGCCAACCTGGTGGTACGGGTGGATCCGCGCCTCCGGGCCGGGCTGGAGGAACTGCGCCGGGCCGAGGGAGGCTCCCGGTTCATGCTGGTGCTCGCCGCCCTGGTGGTCGTGCTGAGCGCGGTGACCGGCGCGTCCGACCTGGTCGTCGGCACCCTCGCCACCGGCCGGACCCGGCCCGAACTGGAGCGGCTGATCGGCTACTTCGTCAACGTCCTGCCGCTGCGCTTCCGGTTGCCGGACCGGCCCCGGTTCCGCCAGCTCTGGGCGCTGGTCCGGGAGCAGGTGCAGGCCGGGTACGCGCACCAGGAGATGCCGTACGAGAAGCTGCTCGAACAGCTACGCGCCGAGGGGGTGGCCGGCGCCTCGACCCCGATCCGGGTGCTCTGCGTGCCGCACCTGCCACCGGCACCGGTACGGCTGGCCGGTGTCGTCGCGCAGGTGCACGACGTCGACCTGGGTAACGCCCCGTTCGACCTGGTCGTCGAGGTGCACGACGGGCCCGACGAGCTGCGGATGGCGTTCCAGTACGACACCGGGCTGTTCACCGAGCCGACCGTCCGGTTGCTCGGCGAACACCTACGCGACGTGCTGGCCGCGGCGGTGGCCGATCCCGACGCGTCCTGCCCGGACCTGCTTCCGGCGCCGCCCCGGCGGGGACCGGCCGGGCAGCAGCCCGGGACGGCCGGGCTGCTGCACGAGGCGGTGGAGGCGCAGGCCGCCCACCGCCCTGATGCGGTGGCCCTGGTCGACGGCGCCGAACAGGTCTCCTACCGCGCGCTGAACGCCCGGGCGAACCAGCTCGCCCGGCACCTGCGCACGCTCGGCGTCCGTGCCGACGACCGGGTCGGGATCTGCCTGCCGCGTTCGGCGTCCTCGGTGACGACGATGCTCGCGGTGCTCAAGGCGGGTGGCGCGTACGTGGCGCTCGACCCGGCCCACCCGCCGGCCCGGCACGCCGAGATCCTGGCCGACGCCGGCCTGCGAGCGGTCGTCACCACCGGCGCGCTGCTGCGGGCCCGACCGGACGACTCCGTACCGACGATCGCGCTGGACGCGTCCGCCGCGCGGCTGGCCCGCTGTCCGGACACCGACCTGCGGCTGCCGTTGCACCCGGACCAGGCGGCGTACCTGGTCTACACCTCCGGCTCCACCGGGCGGCCGAAGGGAGTCGTCGGGCTGCACCGGGGCGCGGTGAACCGGGCCGAGTGGATGCGCCGGCACCACCCGGTCGGCGCACGCGAGGTCTGCGCCCTGCGCAGCCCGCTCACCTTCGTCGACTCGGTCTGGGAGACGTTCGGGCCGCTGCGCGCGGGTGCCCGGCTGGTGGTGCTGCCCGACGCCGGGACCTTCGATCCGGATCTGCTGGTGGAGCAGCTCGCCGTGGCGCGGGTCTCCCGGATCGTGGTGGTGCCGGCCCTGCTCGGCGTACTCCTCGACAGCGGACCCGGACTGGCCGACCGGCTGCCGTACCTGCGGACCTGGATCACCAGCGGCGAGGAGATCCGGCCCGACCTGGCGGACCGGTTCCACCGCGAACTGCCCGGCGCCCGCCTGCTCAACCTGTACGGCTGCTCCGAAGTCTCCGCCGACGCCACCGCCGTCGAGGTACCGGTGCCGGCACCGCCGAAGGTGCCGGTCGGCCGACCGCTGTCCGGGGTGACCGCCGTGGTCGCCGACGGGCGCGGGCGGGCGGTCCCGGCGCTGGTGCCCGGCGAGATCCTGGTCGGCGGGGCGGCCCTGGCGCGCGGCTACCACGGCCGGCCCGGCCGGACCGCCGAGGTCTTCCGGCCCGACCCGTACGGCCCGGCCGGCGCCCGGGTCTTCCACACCGGTGACCTGGCCCGGCAACGTGCCACCGGCGACCTCGAATACCTGGGGCGGCGGGACCGGCAGGTGCAGGTACGCGGTCATCGGGTGGAACCGGGCGAGGTGGAGGAGACGCTGCTGCGCCACCCCGGGGTCCGGGCGGCGGCGGTGGTGGTCCGGCCGGACGAGGGGAACTCGTCGACCCTGGTCGGCTACGTGGTGGCCGACGCCGACGTGGCGGAACTGCGGGCTTTCCTCGGCGACCGGCTGCCGGGCTACCTGGTGCCGTCACGGCTGGTGCCGGTCGACACCCTGCCGCGCACCGCCAGCGGCAAGGTCGACCGACTGGCGTTGCCGGCCCTCCGACCGGCGCCCCGACCGGCGGCCCGGCCCGCCGCGAACCCGGCCGAGCAGGTGATCGCGGCGGCGTTCGCCGAGGTCCTCGGCCTACCCACGGTCGGGCGGGAGGACGACTTCTTCCTCTCCGGCGGCCACTCGGTGCTGGCCACCGCGCTCGTCCGGCTGCTCTCCGACCGGCTCGGTGTCCGGCTGCGCCTGGCCGACCTGTTCGCCGCCCCGTCGCCGGCCGCCCTCGCCGGCACCGTGGACCGGCTGCCCCGGGACCGCTCGGCCGCACCTGCGGTGCTCGTTCCGGACCCGCAGGGCTGGCACGAACCGTTCCCGCTCACCGACGTGCAGCAGGCGTACTACGTCGGGCGGGGCGAGGACCTGCGGCTGGGCGGCGTCTCCACGCACGCGTACCTGGAGCTGATGGTCGCCGACCTCGACCTCGACCGGTTCAGCACGGCGCTGCGCGGCGTCATCGCGCGCCATCCGATGCTGCGGGCGGTGATGCTGCCGGACGGTACCCAGCAGGTGCTGTCCGAGGTGCCGCCGTACCGGTTGACGGTGTATCCGCTGCGTGGGGTGGCCGAGCCGGAGCGGGCGCGGCGGCTGGCCACGGTACGGGACGAGATGTCGCACCAGCTCCTCGGACCGCACCAGTGGCCGCTGTTCGACGTACGGGCCTCGCTGCTGCCGCCGGTCGACGGCGGACCGGCCGGCGACCGGGTACTGCTGCACGTGAGCATCGACGCGCTGATCTGCGACGCCTTCAGCTTCGGGCTGGTGATGGACGAACTGGCCGCCCGCTACCGCGACCCGGCGCTGCGCCCGGCCGAGCTGGACGTCTCGTTCCGGGACTACGTGCTGCACCAGGTCGCCCGGCGTGGCTCGGCGGAGCACGCGGCAGCGCTGGCCTACTGGCGGGAGCGGCTGCCGGCGTTGCCGACCGGCCCCGAACTGCCGGCGGGCGGTCCCGCCGGCCGACCCGGCCCGCACCGGTTCACCCGGCGGGACGGGCGACTCGACGTGGCGGCCTGGACGGTGCTCAAGCAGCGGGCCACCGCCGCCGGGCTGACCCCGTCCGGGGTACTGCTCGCCGCGTTCGCGGAGGTGCTCACCGCGTGGAGCCGCCGCCCGCACTACAGCCTGGTGCTCACCGTGTTCGACCGGGAGCCGGTGCATCCCCGGGTCGCCGAGATCGTCGGGGACTTCACCTCGCTCTCCGTGCTCGAGGTCGACCACACCCGGCCCGGTCCGTTCCTCGACCGCGCCGTGGCGCTGCAACGCCGGCTCTGGTCCGATCTGGACGCCTCGGCGGTGAGCGCGGTGCAGGTGATGCGGGAGTGGGCGCTGGCCCGGGGGCTGTCGCCACAGCTCAGCACGCCGATCGTCTTCACCTCCAACCTGCCGGTCGCGGCCGGCACGGCCGATCCGGCGCCCGGGTGGGCCCGGCACGGCGGGCTCGGCGAGCTGGCGTACGCCATCACCCAGACCCCGCAGGTCCAGCTCGACCACCAGGTCAGCGAGGAGCACGGCGAACTGCTGTTCAACTGGGACGCGGTCGACGAGCTGTTCGCACCGGACGTGCTGGACCAGATGTTCACGGCGTACCGGGAACTGCTGGCGCGGCTGGCCGGTGAGCCGGCGGCCTGGTCCCGGCCGGCCCTCCCGGAGCTGCCCGCGGCACAGGCCGCCCGGCGCCGGACGGTCAACGACACCGCGTCCCCGGTGCCGGCCTGGTGCCTGCACGAACCGGTCGCGACCGTCGCGGCGGGCCATCCGGACCGGGTCGCGGTGCTGGACGGGACGATCCGGCTCAGCTACGCCGAGCTGGCGGCGCTGGCCCGCCCGGTGGCCGAGGTGGTGCGCCGGGCCGGCGTCCGGCCGAACACCCTGGTCGGGGTGGCCACCCGACGCGGCTGGCCGCAGGTGGTGGCGACGCTCGGGGTACTGACGGGGGGCGCCGCCTTCCTGCCGCTGGACCCGGAACTGCCGGCCGAGCGGTTCGCCCTGCTGGCCCGCCGGGGCGAGATCACCCTGCTGTTCACCGAGGCCGACCTGCTGGCCGCGCTGCCGGCATTGCCCGGGGTGCGGGTCGTCGCCGTCGAGCGACCGGAGCTGCCCGACAGCGACGAACCGGCGGACGCAGCCCCCGCCGAGCCGACAGACCTGGCGTACGTCATCTTCACCTCCGGGTCGACCGGTGAGCCGAAGGGCGTCGCGATCGACCACCGGGGTGCGGCCAACACCGTCGACACGGTCAACCGGCGGTACGGCATCGGCCCGGACGACCGGATCCTGGCCGTCTCCTCGCTCAGCTTCGACCTGGCCGTGTACGACCTGTTCGGGATGTTCGCCGCCGGCGGGGCGGTGGTGCTGCCCGAGCACGGCCGGCGGCGGGATCCGGCGCACTGGGCCGAGCTGGTCCGGCAGCGCCGGATCACCGTGTGGAACTCGGTGCCGGCCCTGGCCGAACTGCTGGTGGGCCACGCCGAGGCGGTGGACCCGGACGCGCTCACCTCGCTGCGGCTGGTGCTGCTCAGCGGGGACTGGATCCCGGTCGGCCTGCCCGACCGGATCCGCGCGCTGACCGGTGCCCGGGTGGTCAGCCTCGGTGGCGCGACCGAGGCGTCGATCTGGTCGGTCTGGTATCCGGTCGGGGCCGTCCGGCCGGACTGGCGCAGCATCCCCTACGGGATGCCGATGGACAACCAGACTCTGCACGTACTGGACGACGCCGGGCGCGACCGGCCCGACTGGGTGGCCGGTGAGCTGTACATCGGCGGCCTGGGGGTGGCTCGCGGGTACTGGCGGGACGACGAGCTCACCCGGCGGAGCTTCCCGGTGCACCCGGCGACGGGACGGCGGCTCTACCGCACCGGCGATATCGCGCGGTACCTGCCGGACGGCAACCTGGAATTCCTCGGCCGGGAGGACGCCCAGGTCAAGATCAACGGGTTCCGGGTGGAGCTGGGCGAGATCGAGGCGGCGCTGGACCGCACCGGCCTGGTCCGGGCGGCCGCGGTGACCGCCGTCGGGCGGCCCGGCGGCGACCGGCGACTCGCCGCCCACCTGGTGCCGGCCGATCCCCGGCGGTTCGACCTGGACCATGTCCGCGTACGGCTCCGCGCGGTGCTTCCGGACTACATGGTGCCGACCACCTGGACGGTGCTGGACGAACTGCCGCTCACCGGCAACGGCAAGGTCGACCAGCGGGCGCTGTCCCGGCGTACCGAGCGGGCGGAGGGCTTGGAGAAGACCGGGAGCGGCGGGCCGCCATCTGGCCGCGGCGCCGGCTCCGCCGAGCTGACCGAACGGCTCTGTGCACTGTGGCGGGAAACCCTGGACGTCGAGTCCGTCGGTCCGGACGACAGCTTCTTCGCCCTCGGCGGCACATCGCTGGTCGCCATCCGGATGCTCACCCGGCTCGAACAGTCCTTCGGGGTACGGATCCCGTTGCCGCAGCTCTTCGACTCGCCCACCGTGGCGGCGCTGGCCGAGGCGATCTCCGCCGCGTCCCGGTCGACGGAGCCGGTGGCCGGGCCGGCGGTCGCGCTGCGGCCGGAGCCGGACGCCGCGTACGAGCCGTTCCCGCTCACCGACATCCAGCAGGCGTACTGGCTCGGCCGCCGGGCGGGTGCCGGGCTCACCGGGGTGGCGACGCACAGCTACCTGGAGCTGGAGGTCGCCGACCTCGACCTGCCCCGGCTGGAGCAGGCGCTGCGCCGGCTCGTCGACGCGCACCCGGCGCTGCGTACCGTGATCCGGCCGGACGGCCGGCAGCAGGTCCTGCCCACCGTACCGGCGTACCGGATCCCGGTGACCGACCTGCGGGGCCTGGACCCGGAGCGGGCCGGCGCCGCCCGGCAGCGGCTACGGGACCGGATGTCGCACGAGGTACGCGACGTCGCGCACTGGCCGCTGTTCGACCTCCGCGCGCAGCGCCTCGACGGCGGGCAGACCCGGCTGCACCTGAGTTTCGACCTGCTGACCGTCGACGCCCGCAGCATGTGGCTGCTCACCCGCGAAGTGCTCGCCCGGTACGCCGACCCGGCCGCCGAGCCGTCCGGACCGGACGTCACCTTCCGGGACTACGTACTGGCCGTGCAGCGGCTGCGGGAGACCGAGCCGTACCGCCAGGCGCTGCACTACTGGCGGGACCGGCTGGCGGACCTGCCGCCGGCACCGGCACTGCCGCTGGCCCGTCGGCCGGAGGAACTGCGCGGAGCCGCGTTCCACCGGCTCGCCGCCGAGCTGGACGAGCCGGCGTGGCGGGCGCTGCGGAACTGGGCGGCGGCGACCGACCTGACGCCGTCCGGACTGCTCTGCGCGGCGTTCTGCCGCAGCATCGCCGGCTGGAGCGAGTCGCCGCGGTTCACCGTCAACCTGACGACGTTCCAGCGGCTGCCGGTGCATCCCGACGTCGACTCACTCGTGGGCGATTTCACCACCACCACCCTGCTGGCGGTGGAGTGCACCGGTGGCCCGTTCCCGGACGAGGCGCGGCGGGTGCAGGAGCGGATCTGGCAGGACCTGGAGCACGGGATCGTCAGCGGCGTGGAGGTGCAGCGGATGCTGCGCCGGGTCCGGGGCGGCGGGGCGGACGTCATCATGCCGGTGGTGTTCACCAGCACGCTCTTCCCGGAGCCGGCGGAACCCCTGCCGGCCGGTGGCTGGGAAGCCCGGCCGGTCTACGCGATCAGCCAGACTCCGCAGGTCCTGCTGGACCACCAGGTGGGCGAGCGGGCCGGGCGGCTGGTGTTCAGCTGGGACTACGTGCCCAGCGCGTTTCCGCCGGGCCTGGTGGAGACGATGTTCGCCGCCTACCGCCGGCTGCTCCGGGTACTGGCCCAGGAGGCCGCCGCCCCGGCACCGGCCGTGTTGGCTGTCGACTTCGCGCTGGGTGCCGACTCCGTGTCGGGTGTCGGCTCCGGACCGGGTGCCGGCTCTGCGCTGGGCGCCGGCTCCGTGTCGGGTGTCGGCTCCGGACCGGGCTCGTTGGCCGAGGGACCGACGAGGTCCCGGCAGGCCGGTGTGCCGGCGTCGACCGGGGACCCGCCGGTGGACCGGACCGCCCGGCAGACCACGTCCACCCGCGAGCCCGGAGGTGTTCCGAGGTGACCCGTCCCCAGCCAGCGTCCGTCACGCTCCCCGCCGAGCAACGGGAGCTGATCGAGACCATGAACAGCCGTACCGCGCCGGTCCCGCCCGGGACGCTGGCCGAGCGGGCGCTCGCGGTGGCCGCCGCGCACCGGGAACGGATCGCCGTCGTGTCGCCCCGGGAGACGCTGAGCTACGGACAACTACTGGACCAGGTGGCGGACCTGGCGGACCGGCTGTGTGCCGCCGGCGTGGGTCCGGGCAGTCGGGTGGCGCTCTCCGTGGAGCTGGGCTGGGAGCAGTTGGCCGGAGCGCTGGCGATCATGCGGGTCGGTGCCGCGTACGCGCCGGTGCCGCCGAACCTGCCCCGCACCGTACGGTGGGAGGCCCTCAGCCAGGTCAAGGCGACCGTTGTGGTGACCCAGTGGTGGCTCACCGACCGGATCGAGTGGCCGGACGGGACGACGGTGCTCTCACCGGAGGAGGAGCCCACCGGCACGATAGGGCTCGGCGACGGCGGGCCGCACGAGGGCGCCACCGCGGCGGTGCTCCCGCTCGACCCGGTCGCCCCGGACGGCGCCCGCCGGGCCGCCCGCACCGCCGTCGGGCACACCACCGTGCTCAACGCCGTCACCGACGTCGCCCGCCGACTCGGCCTCGGCGCGGACGACCGGGTGTTCGCCCAGGCCCCGGTCGAGTCGGTGCTCTCCCTGCACGAGATGTTCACCGGGGTGCTCGCGGGCGCGACTCTGGTGTTCGGCCAGGACGTCGACGTACGCCATCCGGCGGCCTGGCTGGCGCAGTTCCGGCGGGACGCGGTGACCGCGTGGCTGCCCACCCCGTCCCTGCTGAACATGCTGCTCGATCACCTGGCGGCGACCGGCGAGTCGTGGCCGGCGACGCTCCGTACGGTGCTGCTCTCCGGCGAGCCCCTGCACCCGGACCGCCTCCGCGAGCTGCGCTCCGTCGCCGGCCGCGACCTGACCGTGGCGTACGCGACGGCGGCCGCGCCGCAGGACGGCTGGGTCGCGCTGTGCGACCTGACCGAGCCGGCGGACGACTGGCGGTCGGTGCCGATCGGCCGGCCGTTGGCCAACAACCGGCTCTACCTGCTCACCGAGACCCTCGCGCCGTGTCCGGTCTGGGTGACCGGGCGGCTGCACGTCGGCGGTCTGGCGGCCCGGACCTCGGACGACCCGGACTGGGCCGCCCCCGGCCCGTCGGTGCCGCACCCGGAGACGGGGGAGCCACTGGTGCCGACGGCGCTCTTCGGCCGGCTGCGCCCCGAGGGCGTGATCGAGGCGGTCGGCGACGACTCGTCGCGGATCGTCGTACACGGCCGCCCGCTGAACCTGCGGGACACCGAGACGGCGCTGGACGCGCACCAGGACGTCCGGCAGGCCGTGGTGGTACCGGTGGCGGAGAGCACCGAATCGGTGGGGTACGTCCGGCCGCGTACCGGCCGGGCGGTCAGCGCCGAGGAGCTGACCGGGTACCTCCGGCGCAAGGTGTCGCCGTACCTGATGCCGGCCCGGATCGAGGTGGTCGGGGCGCTGCCGCTCACCTCGGACGGGCGGGTCGACCGCAGGGCACTCGGCTCGCCCCCACCGGCCGCCCGGACGGCACCGTCCGGGCCGGACCCGGCGCCTACCGCCGACGAGCGGGAGCTGATCCGGCGGGTCACCGAGGTGGCGTGCCGACTCTTCGACGTCGGTGACATCGAGCCGAACGCGAACCTGCTGGACATCGGCGCCACCTCGTACCAGCTCGTCCGGTTGGCCACCGTGCTGGAGGAGAGCCTGGGCGTGGTGGTCGAGGTGGAGGAGCTACTGCGCTTCCCGTCCATCGCCGTGATCGTGAGCAGCCACCTCGCCGCGCTGCCCGAGTCGGTGCCGCCGGTGCCGGGGCCACCCGCCGGGTCGGCGTCCGCCGTCGCGGGCGTCGGCACGGAGGAAGCGGCCGGCACGGAGGGAGCGGCCGGCGGCGGGACCCTGACCGGCCTGCTGGAACGCCAGGCGTTCAAGGACGCCCGGTACGGCGTCCGCACCGACCTCGACGACGGGACGGCGGTCGACCTGGCCACCCCGGCCGACGAGCGGATCGGGGCGCGCCGTACCGTCCGGTCGTTCGAACCCGATCCGGTGGACCTGGCCGACCTGGCCGGCCTGCTCGGGGCGGCCCGGGCGATCCGGCGCGGCGGCGAGCCGAAGTTCTGGTATCCGTCGGCCGGTGGCGCCTACCCGGTCCAGGTGTACCTGCTCGCCGCACCCGGTCGGGTCCGCGGCCTGCCCGGCGGCAGCTACTACTACCACCCGGACCGTAACGCGCTGGTGCCGATCGACCCCGACGCCGCGCTGCCGGCCTCCGCCCACCTGGACCTCAACCGGGCCGCGTTCCGGCAGAGCGCCTTCTCGCTATACCTGATCGGCCGGATGACCGCGATCCGGCCGCTCTACGCCGAGCTGTCCTGGGACTTCACCGTCTTCGAGGCGGGCGCGCTGACCCAGGCGTTCGGACTGGTGGCCGCCGAACGCGGCCTGGGCCTCTGCCCGGTCGGCACGATGGACAGCGGGCCGCTGCCGGCGCTGTTCCGGCTCGCCGACCAGGACCGATTCGTGCACGCCCTGCTCGGTGGCGTACCGGCGGACGGGGGCCGGTGATGGCTCCCGGCCCCGGACCGACCGCCGGGCAGCGGCGTGCTGTTCCGGTGCGGCTGGACGAGTCGGCGGTACGCGTCGATCCGGCGCCGGCCGGATTCGGGCTTCCGCTGCTGGCCCGGCCGGAGCGGCCCGGAGTCCCGCTCGTCGAGTACGTCCGGACGCACCCGGAGGCCGTACGCCGCTGGCTGGACCGGGCCGGTGCGGTGATGTTCCGGGGCTTCGGGGTGACCCTGGACGGCCTCGGACCGGTCACCACGGCGCTGGCCGGTACCCCGGAGGCGTACGTCGAGCGGTCGACGCCGCGTACCGAACTCGCCGACCGGGTCTACACCGCCACCGACCACCCCGCCGACCAGCGGATCCCGCTGCACAACGAGAACTCCTACCAGTGGCAGTTCCCCGGCCTGCTGGCCTTCTGCTGCCTGCGTCCCGCCACGTCGGGCGGGGCCACCCCGGTCGCCGACACCCGCCGGGTACTGGCCCGGATCCCGCCGGCCGTGCTGCGGCCGTTCGCCGAGCACGGAGTGCGGTACGTGCGCACCTTCGGCGCCGGGCTGGGACTGCCGTGGCAGGAGGTGTTCCAGACGGCGAGCCGCTCGGCGGTGACCGACTACTGCCGGAGCCGGGACATCGAGGTGGAGTGGCGGCCGGACGGCGTCCTGCGGACCTGTCAGGTACGCCCCGCCGTCGCCGTGCATCCCCGTACCGGTGCGCGGGTCTGGTTCAACCACGCGGCCTTCTTCCACCCGTACGCGCTACCGGCCGAGGTGCGGGAGGCGCTGCTGCGGCAGGTCGCCGAGGAGGACCTGCCGAACGTGGCCCGCTACGGTGACGGGCGCCGGATACCGCGCGGTGTGCTGGCCGAGCTGGTCGCGGCGTACGCGGCCGAACAGGTGGCGGTGCCCTGGGAAGCCGGCGACGTGCTGCTGGTGGACAACCTGCTGGCCGCGCACGGGCGGGAGCCGTTCTCCGGCGAACGACGTGTCGCGGTCACCATGGCCGGGCCGATCCGCTGGGCGGACGTGGCCGCGAGCCCGGACGGTGTCGGGTGAGCGGGACGCGGCCGGGCGCCGGAATCCTCGTCCCGGCGACCTTCCTGCACCGGGGACGTCTGCCGGCGGTCCGGTCCGGGTGGCAGGGTGGAGGATTCACCGCCCGGGCGGTCCGGGTCACCGGCCCGGTCTCCGAGCAGCGGCTCTGCGCCGCCGTCCGGGAGGTACACGCCGCGCTGCCCGCGCTGGGTGTCGGCCTGTTCGAGGTGGACGGTCGGCCGGGGTTGCGCCGCGACGGGGAGCTGGCGCTGCGCCGGCACGACGTCTCCGGGGCCGAGCCGGCGGCCCGGGAGGGGCGGTGCGTCGGGCTGCTGCTGGCGGACCGGGACCGGCAGCCGGATCCGGTCCGGGAGCCACTGGCCCGGTTCCACGTCGTACGGCTCGATCCCGGGGACCTGGTGCTGGGGCTGGTCGGGCACGAGCTGGTACTCGACGAACGCGCCCTCTACCTGGTGCTCGGCGCGGTGATGGAGGCGCTGCGGGGCCGGTTCCGCCGGGACGCCTACCGCGACTTCACCGAGCTCGGCGACTTCCACCCGCTCGACCCGGCCGCCGCCGAGAGCCGCCGCCGATGGTGGAGCCGGTGGTTCACTGCTTACCCGATGCCGCCCGCGCCCGGTCCGGCCGGATCCGAGCGGGCCGTCCGCCGGATGGTGGTCCCGGCCGACGAGTGGCGGGCGCTGGGCGACGCCGGTGGCGCGGTGCGCGACCATGGTTCGCTGGGAGTCGCGGCACTGGTCGCCTGGTGGCTGCGGCGCCGTGCCGGCCGACCGGACAGCGCCGCCTTCTCCACCGTGCTCGACCTGCGGGAGTACTTCGACCTCGGACCGATGGTCGGCCCGCTGACGGACCGCATCGTGTTCCGGATCGAGGAGCCCGGGACCGCCGCGCCGTCGTTCCGCGCGGTGCTCCGGGCGGCGCAGGTGGGCCTGATCCGGGCGGCGACGCACTACCTGCCGTACCCCGAGCTGGTGGAGCTGGGCGCCCGGCTGGGCCGGCTCAGGTCGCCCCGCACGGCCGCGCTCTGGGACGCCCACGTGCACCTGTGCCGGCATCCGTCGGCCACCGGCCGCAGCCGGGGCGAGGAACCGCTCGGCATCGGGGTCGAACACTTCGGCGAGGCCGAACTACTCGGCGTCGGTGCCCGGCCCGGACCGGACGGCTGGGACGGCACCAATCTCGACCTGCGGATCGGTGCGCTGGCCGGCGGCGACATGGCCCTGGTGCTGGACGCGAACCGACGGCAACCCGGCTACTCGGCCGACGAGTTGCTCGACGGGCTGCGCCGGGCGATGAGCACCGCGGCGGCGGACCCGGACGCCCCGCTGGAGACGACGTGACCCGACACGGAGGAGAGACGGTGACCCGGACGACGGAGCAGGACGAGCAGATCTACCACGTGGTCGTCAACGACGAGGAGCAGTACTCGATCTGGCCGGTCGACCAGGACCTGCCGGACGGCTGGCGGGCCGAGGGCCGGACCGGGCCGAAGTCCGAGTGCCTGGCCCACATCGACGAGGTGTGGACCGACATGCGCCCGCTGAGCCTGCGGCGGTACATGGCCGAACACGCCGACGACGCGCCGGTCGAGCCGGACCCGGTCGACGACGACCGGCCGACGCTGGTCGACCGGCTCTGTTCCGGCAGCCACCCGCTCCGGCTCAGCCTGGAGCCGGAGGCCGGGCCCGCCGCGTTGCGGGAGGCGCTGGACCAGGGGTACGTCTTCGTCCGCTTCGTCGGCACCGAGGGCGGGACGGAACTGGGTGTCCGGGTCGATCCGGACCGTACCGACCTGACCGGTGGCGACCTCGCGGCGGGCACCGGGCAGGTGCGGATCGTCGGGACGCTGAACCTGGACTTCGAGCCGGTGCGCTGCCTGACCCGGATCGACCTGGCGACGCTCGACGGCGAGGGCCACCTGGAGCGACTCGGAGAGTCCTGAGCCGGGTCACGGTCGCGAGCGGAGAGGGGTACCCGTGCGTCGGACATGTTTCTTCGCCCAGTTGCAGCTACCCGGCCTGGGCGACCTCGTGCAGCGCAACATCCTGCTCGGGGTGCTCCGGCGGGCCCATCCAGGCGCCTCGGTGACCCTCGTGGTCGGCACCGGCCTGGCCGAGCGGTACGCCGACCTGCTGCCCCGGCACGTGTACGCGGAGGACCTGATGCGCTGTCCCGACCCCGGCGACACCACACCGGAGCACTGGCGGGCGTTCCTGGCCGAGCTGGCCGACCGGCGGTTCGAGCTGTGCGTGGTCGACCCGGGGTCGCACACGCTCGGCGCCGGGCACGCCGAGCGGGCCAGGATTCCCCGGCGGGTCGGCGTAGCGCGCGGCCGGGCGTCGGACCGGCAGCTCAGCCATCCGGTACGGCTGCCGCCACCACTGCTCGGCGTCTCGGACCTGTACGAGTACGCCAACGCCTTCGCCCGGGCGCTCGGGGCCCGGCCGTTGCGTCCGGCGGAGGTGGTTCCGGACCTGCCCCGGCAGCCGGAGAAGGTCCCCGAGCTGGACGCTCCCGGGCCGCGGATCGGGGTGCATCCCGGCGGCCAGCCGCACTGGAACCGTCGATGGCCCCTGGACCGGTACGCCGAACTCTGCGTCCGGCTCGTCGCCGACCTCGGCGCCAGCCTGTACCTGCTCGGCGCGGACGGGGAGCGGGCGGAACTCGCCGAACTGCGCGACCGGATCACGGCGGCGGTTCCGGCGGCCGTGCCGCATGTCGAGGCCGGCGGCGCGCTGAACCGCACCGCCAACCTGGTGGCCGGGCTGGACCTGCTGGTCGGCAACGACTCCGGTCTGGCCCACCTGGCCGCGGCGGTCGGCACGTCGACGGTGGTGCTCTACGGACCGACCGGCACGGAACCGCTCTGGGCCCGGGTCTACCCGCGCCACCGCGGCGTCTCGCTGCACTACCCCTGTCAGGCGATCCGGCACGAGCCGGACCAGGCGGCCGGACGGCGCTGCGCGCACGGGTGCGTCGTGCGCTACCAGGGGCCCCGAGGCCCGTACCCGAGGTGCCTGGTGGACCTCGACGTCGACCGGGTGTGGGCGGCGACCACGGCTCAACTGCGAGCCCAGCAGAGGTCAGGAGGCGGCCATGTCCGGTGACCGGCCCTCGACGGGAGCGGTCCGCACCATCCTGTCGATCAACTTCAACCACGACGGCTCGGCCGCGCTGCTCGCCGACGGGCGGCTGCGGGCGTACGTGAACACCGAACGGTTCTCCCGGATCAAGAAGCACCCCGGGCTGCGCTCCGCGGACCTGGACGAGCTGCTCGACCAGGCCGGAGTCACGCTCGCCGACGTCGACCACGTGCTGCTGTGCAACCTGCACAACATGGACTCCCCGGACATCGCCGCACTGCACGGCTCGGACCTCAAGGACACCTGGCTGGAGTTCTGGGTGAACCAGGACAACAGCCTGGTCGACATCCGGGGCAGGCGCATCCGGTGCACGGTGAACCCGGACCACCACCTGATCCATGCCGCGACGGCGTACTTCACGGCGCCGTTCGAGTCGGGGGTGGCGCTGGCGATCGATCCCACCGGCTGCCGCGCCTTCCTCGGCCGGGGAAACCGGCTCTATCCGATGCTGTCGGACTTCGACTCGTGGTTCAACACGAACGTCGGCTACTGCGACGTGGCGAACTACCTCTTCGGGTCCAGCATCGTCGGCGCCGGCAAGGTGATGGCACTCGCCCCGTACGGCCGGCCGGACGGGGTGGAGCCGGACGTCCCGGAGCCGGAGCGCCCCCGGTCGTTCCGGCAGTTGCTGGAGCTGGCCGAGAAGGAGCCGCGGTACGTCAGCGTGCAGGGCCGGGAACTGAACGCGACGCTCGCCTACCACATCCAGGCCGGCCTGGAGCGGCAGGTGTCGGCGGTGTT
This sequence comes from Plantactinospora sp. KLBMP9567, assembly GCF_033446045.1. Classification (NCBI taxonomy): domain Bacteria; kingdom Bacillati; phylum Actinomycetota; class Actinomycetes; order Micromonosporales; family Micromonosporaceae; genus Plantactinospora; species Plantactinospora sp. KLBMP9567. The sequence continues at coordinate 77,604 of NZ_JAWQRR010000018.1, forward strand.
CCGGGAGTTGGCCGGGCTGGCCCGCCGTAACGGAGTGGAGCCGGCCATCGCGCTCTCCGGCGGTACCGCGCTGAACGCCATCGCCAACCAGTTGGCCTTCGCCGGATCCGACCTCGACCGGATGCACCTGCACCCCGCCTGCGGCGACGACGGCACGGCGATCGGCGCCGCGCTCTGGTACTGGCACCACGTGCTCGACCAGCCGAGAGCGGAGTACACGGCCGCCGAGCTGATGTACTCGGCCCGGGAGTATCCGGCGCCGGTCGTGCGGAGGGCCCTCGACGAGTACGCCGACCAGATCGAGGTCGAGCAGCTCGGCGGGTACGTGGACCGGGCGGCCGCGCTGCTGACCGAGGGGGCCGTGGTCGGCTGGTTCGACGGCGGCGGCGAGGTCGGCCCACGGGCGCTGGGCCACCGCAGCATGCTGGCCGATCCCCGCGATCCCGGCGTGCAGCACCGGATCAACTCGACCGTGAAGTTCCGGGAACACTTCCGGCCGTTCGCGCCGGCGGTGCGCGACGAGCGGTCGACCGAGTGGTTCGGCATCCGGGACAGCCCGTTCATGCTGCGGGCGGCACCGGTGCTCCGGCCCGGGGTGCCCGGCATCACCCACGTGGACGGCACCGCCCGGTTGCAGACCGTCGCCCGGTCGGACAACCCCGCCTACTACGACCTGATCCACGCCTTCGAACGGCGTACCGGAGTGCCGATGCTGCTCAACACCAGCCTGAACACCAGGGGGGAGCCGATGGTCGAGACACCCGGGGACGCGCTGCGTACCCTGCTCAACTCCCGGCTGGACTACCTGGTGCTGCCCGGCTACGTCGTCCGGCGGAGGGCGGCGGGATGACCGGCCAGGACCCGGGCGGGCGGTCCGGCCCGCCGACACCGGCCCGGCTGATGGAGGCGGTGGCCGAGGCGGTCGCCGACCGCACCGACCGGTCGCTGGAGCTGTACGTCAACGTGCCGTTCTGCGCGACGAAGTGCCACTTCTGCGACTGGGTGACCGACATACCGGTCCGGCAGCTCCGCTCCGATGTCGACGGTCGCCGCCCCTACCTGGCGGCCCTGCGCGCGCAGATCGGCTTCTACGGGCCGCTGCTCACCGGGCTCGGCTACCGGCCACAGGTGATGTACTGGGGCGGCGGCACGCCCACCCGGCTGGAGCCGGCCGAGATGCGCCTGGTCCGGGACGCGCTCGACGAGGCGTTCGACCTCTCCGACCTGGTGCAGTGGTCGGTGGAGACCACCCCCAACGACCTCACCGACGACCGGCTCGCGGCGATGCGGGCGCTCGGGGTGACCCGGGTGAGCGTCGGGGTGCAGTCGCTCGATCCGCACCAGCTCCGCCGGGCGGGCCGGGGGCACACCCGGGAGCAGGCGGTGGCGGCGGTCGGGGCGTTGCGCAGGGCCGGCATCGACAACTTCAACATCGACCTGATCAGCAGTTTCCCCACCGAGAGCGGGCCGGACGAGCTGGCCAGGACGCTGGACGAGGTGCTCGGGATGGACCCGCCGCACGTCTCGGTCTATCCGTACCGGGCCACTCCGAAGACGGTGATGGCGATGCAGCTCGATCGGGACCGGCTGCGTGCCTGGGACGTCCGGAGCATGGTCCGGGCGTACGAGTTGGCGATGCGGATGCTGACCGAGGCCGGGTACCACGAGTACTGCCACGGGTACTGGGTGCGGCACCCGGAGCACGAGGACCTCGACGGCAACTACAAGTACGACCTGGCTGGCGACAAGATCGGCTTCGGCAGCGGGACGGAGTCCATCCTCGGCCACCACCTGCTGCTCAACGAGAACGCCCGGTACGCCGACTACCTGCGGGCGCCGCGCGAGTTCGGGCTGGTGGAGAGGTTTTCGCTGGCCCGGCCGCAGCGGCTGACCGCGCTCGTCGGCGGGGCACTGATGACCCGGGAGGGGGTCGACTACGGCCGGTTCCACCGGCTGACCGGGCTGCACTTCGCAGACCTGCGCGAGACTCCGCACTTCGCCTCCTGGCTCGGCCTGCTGGCGGAGTGCGGTGGCCGGTTCGTCGAGGACGCGGTCGGGTTCCGGATGGATCGCGAGGTCATCCACGAGGCGTACATCACGCACCTCGCGTACACGATGTCGCACGGGTTGGCGCTGGCCCGGGGTTAGCGGTGGCCCGACGGCGCAGGAAGGAGTACCGATGGCAACCACAACCGTACGATGGCCGGAGGTCGTCCGCCGGTCCTACTCGCAACTGGTCGACGCCCTGAGCACGGAGGGCGCGCCCGAGGTCGCCCGGCAGTGCGCCGACCTCGCGGTGGAGCAGGGTGTCTGGCGCCACCCGCTGCAACGACCCGTGCACTACCTCTCGTCGTTGCCGCCCCGCCCGGTCTACGACCCGGCCGACTTCTGGTTCTGCGCCTACCTGGAAGAGAACTACCCGCAGATCCGCGCGGAGCTGGACGCGGTCACCGACCCCGCCGCGTCCGGCTTCCTCCCGGTCGAGGAGTCGATGCTGGGCGCCGGCCGCTGGGAGGAGATCACGTTCTACGAGGCGGGGCACCGGTTCGACGACACCTGCGCCAGGTTTCCGGTCACCTCGTCGATCGTTGAGGGCATCCCGGAGGCCGCGGCGGCGGGCATCGGCGTGGTGACGCTCTCCTGGCTGTACCCGGGCACCCGGATCGTGCCGCACTGCGGCGGATCCAACGCCCGGCTGCGGGTCCACCTCGGGCTTCAGGTGCCGGACGGTGCCCGGCTCCGCGTCGGTGACCAGGTCCTCGGCTGGCAGGAGGGCCGGTGCATCGTCTTCGACGACTCGTTCGAGCACGAGGTGTGGCACGACGGAGACCGGCCCCGGGTGGTGCTGCTGATGGACGTGTGCCACCCGGAACTCGACCCGGCCGACCGGGACGTGATGCTGGCCGGCCGGATCTCGTTCGAGGAGCGGGCCACCAGGTTCCTCGCCGAGCACGGCCTGTCCCGGGTGCAGCTCGGGGACGCCGAGGAGGTACGGGTCGAACTCGACCAGCCGAGTGCCCGCCAGGTCAGCCGCTATCTGCGCGGCTACGGTGCGGACAGCGTCGAGCTGCGCGACGGCAGACTGCTGTTCCAGCCCGACAGTGCGGCGGCCGGCGAGGACCGGACGGCGGTGGACCGGTGAGCGGAGCCGGGGGCGGCCAGGCTGGTGGCGCCCCGGCCTCTCGGGACGCCGCCGGCTGGAGCGCGCTGGACCATGCGGCCGGCCGAGGGGACCTGGCCGGACTCGGCCGGCTGCTGGCGGACGGGGCCGACCCGCTCGACGCGGGGCCCGACGGCCGGACCGCGTACGACATCGCGCTCGCCGCGGGGCACCTGGCGGCGGCCACCGCACTGCGCGCGGCGGAGCCCTCCGAGCCGGGCACCGCGCCGGACCACGCGTGGCGGCCGTACTGCCGGGCGTACCGCCGCGGCGAGCTGGCGGGCTTTCCGGGCTGGCCGGACGGGCAGCACGACGACGAGGTCGTGTACGTCCACGACGACCTGACGGTCACCCGCTCCGGCTGGCACGGCGAGGACGTGCTCTTCGCGAGCACCTCCCCGGAGTGGGCGCGGTACTGCCGCGAGAGCCTGGGATTCGTCGTCCCGGACGACCTGAGCCTGGCCGTCCCGCACGCAGCCGTCGACGACGAGGGTGAGTCCGATGGAACCGGCGACTGACCGCCGATCGGCGGCGCGGCAGGCGGACCGGCCGATGGCGCCGGAGCTGGTGGCCCGGCTGCGCAAGCAGTACGAGGGCCTGATCAGCGACCTGCTCGGTGAGGGACTGACCGACTCCGGGTACGCGGTCGCCGACACGGCCGTCGCGCAGGGTCTGTGGCCGGAGCGGCTGCACCGGCCGATCGAACTGCATCCGACCACGCAGAGCCGGCCCTTCCTCGACCCGGCCGACTTCTGGTTCACCTCGCACCTGGAACGGCACTGGGACCTGATCCGGGCCGAGATCGACGCGATCGAGGAACCGGCCCGCGCGGGCTTCTCCACCGCCGGAATGGACGGCTCCAGCGTGCGGGGTGGCCGATGGCACCAGTTGATGCTCTGGGACCGGGGGCGCCGGTTCGAGCGGGCCTGCGGGCTGCTGCCCGGTACCGCCGAGGTGCTCTCCGCGATCCCGGACGTGACCGCCCGGGGGACCGGGTTCGTGATGGTGTCCTGGCTGGAGCCCGGCACCTGGATCGCACCACACTGCGGACCGACGAACGTGAAGGCGCGGACCCACTTCTGTGTCCGGGGTGACGCCCGGGCCCGGATCCGGGTCGGCGACCAGGTACGCGGCTGGGACGAGGGCCGGTGCTTCGTCTTCGACGACTCGTACGAGCACGAGGTCTGGCACGACGGCGAGGTGCCGAGGGTGGTGCTGATCCTCGACGCTCCGAACCCGTACCTGGTCGACGGCGAGCGGGTGGTGCGGCAGGAGCAGGCGAACCGGGCGGACGAGATGCTCACCTTCATGACCGCCATGCGGCTGCGCCGGATCACCCGGGTGGGCGCGGACGTGAAGGTCACCTTCGCGCCGTCGATGGTCGAGTTCATCCGGTCGTACCTGGAGACCCGGCAGCTCGAGTCGGTGGAGCTGCGCCAGGGCGTACTGCGGGTGCGGGCGGCCGCCACGCCCGGCGGCGAGGGCTGAGGCCGGAGGCGGGAGTGGGGGTGCGGATGCGGACGGAATCGAACCGGGTGTCGGTGGTGCGCGCCGTGGCGGCGTACGCCCGGACGGCCCCGGACACGCTGGCCGTGGACGAGCCGGGCATGGCGCTGACCTACCGGGAACTGGCCGGGCAGGCGGCCGGGCTGCAGCGCGCCCTGCGGGAGGCGGGCGTCGCCCCGGGCGAGATCGTGCCGGTGGCCGGGCTGAGCCTTGGCGACGTGGCGGTCGCCTCGGTCGCGGCGGCCGGGCTGGCGGTGCTGCCGTACCCGCTGGACCTCGGCGCCGACCTCGCCGCGCGGCTGGATCTGGTCGGTGCCCGCGTGGTCGTCCTCGCCGGTTATCCCGCCGGGCACTGGCTCGGCGACCGCACGGTGATCCAGCTCGACGAGCTGACCCCGGGCGGCGAGCTGGCCGACGTGGGCGGCGGGACGGCCGTGGCGGTCGACTCCGAGCGGCACGACGCCGTCGTCGTGCTCCGCCCGGACGGCTTCGGCGCGTCGGTCGCCGCCCTGGCCGAGCGGCTCCGCCTCGGCAGCACCGACCGGGTGCTGACGGCTGCCCTGCCGCACACCGACGTCACCCTGCTGACCCTGCTGGCCATCCTGCTCCGCGGCGGTACGGCGGTGTCGGCCGGCCGGCCGGTCGTCGAGGGTGACCGGTTGCGCCGGATCGTCGAGCGGCACCGGGTGACGGTGCTGGCCGCGCCGCCGCGCGCGGTCGGCGTACTGGCCGAGACCGCCGCCGACGACGGCATCCAGCTCTCCGGCCTGCGGCTGGTGCTGCTGTTGCGGGACCGGATACCGCGCTGGCTGCCGGCGGTGTTGGACCTGGTCACCCGGCGGGACCGGGAGCTGGTGGTGGCCTGGGGCGCCGCCGAGGCCGGGGTGATCGCGGCGACCGGCGGCCTCGACGAGGTGCTCGGGGAGCCGCTTGGCGAACAGCGGATCGAGGTCGGTCCGGACAGCTCGGCGGGCTCCACCGAGCTGTGCTGTGTCGGGCCGTCGGTGGCGGCCGGGTACGTCGGCCGTCCCGACCTGGACGGTCGCCACTTCGACACCGGTCCGGACGGCGGACGCCGCTACCGGACCGGGGTTCCGGCCCGGGTCCTGCCGGACGGCCGGATCCGGCCGCTGCACGGGCGCCTGCCGGACGCCCCGGGCTCCGCAGCCCCGGGCGCCCAGCACTCCGCCGGCCCGGACGGCCCGGGCTCTGCCGGACCGGACGCCCAGCACTCCGCCGGACCGGCCGACCCGGCTGAGGTGGAGGTGGTGGCCGAGACCTGGGGCGACGTCCGGCTGGCGCGGGTCGTGACGGCGCCGGACGGCGAGTTGGTGCTCTACGTCGAGACCGCCAGCGGTGCCCGGGTGGACGGCGGGGCGCTGCGGGGGTACCTGCGCGGCCGGGTGCCACCGGAGTGGTCGCCGGCCCGGGTCGTCGCCGTCCCGACCCTGCCGGTGACCCCGTCCGGAGTGGTGGACCGCGCCCGGCTCGCCGCCATGGCGACGTCGACCGGCCCGGACACGCCCGCCGAGCCGGATAGCGGGCCGACGGCGGGGAGCGGCGCGGCGCGGATCCTGCGGACCGTCGCCCGGGGGCTCGGAGTGGCCAACCTCGGCCTGCGGACCAACCTGTTCGAGGTCGGCGCCACCTCGCTGGAGATCATCCGGGCGGTCGCCCAGTTGGAGACGGACCTGGAACTCGACGTGGACCTGGAACGGCTGCTCGACGCACCGTACGTGCAGACACTGATCGACCAGTACCAGGAGACGGTCCGGGACGGCGGGCCGCCGGCCGGGGGAGGGGGCGACGGATGATCGTCGTTGGCGTCTCCGCGTTCTACCACGACTCCGCGGTGGCGGTGGTGCAGGACGGCCGGCTGGTCGCCGCGGCGCAGGAGGAGCGGTTCACCCGCCGCCGGTACGACCGCGACGTGCCGCTCTACGCGTACCGCTCCTGCCTGGACGAGGCCGGGATCGGCCCGGCCGACGTCGACTGTCTCGCCTACTACGAGAACCCGGTCCGGAAACTCAGCCGGCAGCTCTGGATGGAGCTGCCCGGAATGGGCGCTGGCGACGGGCCGGCACACGTGCTGGACGCGAGCCATCCGGAGCGGCAGATCCGGGAACGGCTCGGGTACGACGGCCGGTTCCTCGCCGTCGAGCACCACGAGGCGCACGCGGCGAGCGCCTTCTACTGCTCCGGCTACCGGGAGGCCGCGCTCTTCACCGCCGACGCGGTCGGCGAGTGGACCACCACGAGCTACGGCGCGGGCGACGACGACGGTATCCGCCTGCTCGAGGACGTGCCGTTCCCGCACTCGCTCGGCCTGCTGTACAGCGCGCTCACCTCGTATCTGGGGTTCTCGGTGAACAGCGACGAATACAAGGTGATGGGCCTGGCCTCGTACGGCCGGCCGAGGTACCGCAGCGCGCTGGACCAGGTGGTCAGCTCCGGTCCCGGCGGCCAGTTCCGGCTGGACACCCGCTACCTGGCCCCGCAGGCCGGCGGCCGGCTGTACACCCCCGAGCTGGCGGAACTGCTCGGCGTGCCACCGCGCGCCCCGGGCGGCGACCTCACCCCGGCGCACCGTGACCTGGCCAGCAGCGTCCAGTCCCTGCTGGAGGAACTGCTGCTGGAAAAGCTCGACCACCTCTACCAGCTCCGACCCTCGGACAACCTGTGCTACGCCGGTGGTGTGGCGCTGAACTGCGTGGCGAACACCAGGCTGCGGCGGCGGGCGAAGTTCCGCGACTGGTTCGTCCCGCCGGCACCGGGCGACGCGGGATCCGCGGCCGGCGCGGCGCTGCTGGTGCACCACCGCCTGACCGGCACCCGCCGGCTCGCCCGGTTGACCGACGCCCGGCTGGGCCCGGCACACCGGGGAACCGTACTCGCCGAGGTGCTGACCGCCGCCGGCGTCGAGTACCAGGACTTCACCGGCCGTGAGCCGGAGCTGCTGGACCGGGTGGCGGAGCTGCTCGCCGGTGGCGCGATCGTCGGCTGGCACCAGGGCCGGATGGAGTTCGGGCCCCGGGCGCTGGGCGGTCGCTCGATCCTGGCCGATCCCCGCGATCCGGGGATGCGGGACCGGATCAACCGGCTGGTGAAGAAGCGCGAGGAGTTCCGCCCGTTCGCGCCGGCCGTCGTCGCGGAGCGGGCCGCCGACTTCTTCGACCTGGACGTACCGTCGCCGTTCATGCTGGAGACCGTCGCGGTACGCGCCGGCACCGCGCTGCCCGCGATCACCCACGTGGACGGCTCCGCCCGGGTGCAGACCGTCGACCGGCACGTCGACCCGCGCTTCCACCGGCTGCTGATCCGGTTCGGCGAGCTGACCGGTACGCCGCTGCTGCTGAACACCTCGTTCAACGTGGCCGGCGAGCCGATCGTGTGCGACGAGGTCGACGCGCTCTCCTGCTTCGTCCGGGCCGGCGTGGACGCCCTCGCCGTCGGTGACCTGCTGGTGCGGCGGGAGGCGGTGCCCCCGGTGTGGTCGCGGCACCTGAGCCGCTCGGCCGGGCCCCGGCGGGTCGACACCCACAACGACAGCTACACCTTCTTCGTCTAGGAGGCGTGTGTGGACCCACACCGGAACGCGATCCGGGCCGCCGACGACCTGGCCGAGCTGCTGGGCGACGAGCGGGGTGCCGCGACGATCCGGGCCCTGCGGACGTTCTCCGACGCGTACCGGCGGTCCTCCGGCGGGCGGCGCGGCATCGGGCGGCCCGGGTTCCCGGTCCGGCCCGGCCGGATCGGCGTCTGGGACATCGTCGAGACGGACCTGGGTCGGGGGCTCCGGCGCCGTACCGGGATAGCGCCCGGGGAGAGCAGCACCTGGTCGGCGGTCGAGCAGGTGCCGGGCAAGGGAGGCCGGCAGCGCGTGGTGCTGGTGGGCGAGTCGGCGGCCCGGGGCTACCTGCTGGATCCGGTCTTCAATCCCGCGTTCGCTCTGCAACGGCGGCTGGACGCCGTACCGGACGGGGCCGGGTTCCAGTGTGTCGACCTCGCGCACACCAGCGTCGACGTGGCGCACCTGCGGCACCTGGTCCGGTCGGCGGCGCACCTGGAGACCGACGTCCTGGTGATGTTCGCCGGCAACAACTGGACGATCTCGGCGTACGACCTCGCCGGTCCGGAGGATCCGGCCCTGCTGGCCGGGGGACTGCGCGGGGAGGGCTATCCGGGAATGCGCCGGGTGACCCTCGACCGGATCCTGCTGCCGCAGGTGGACGAGCTGCTCGCCGACCTGCTGCGGCTGCGGGACCGCGCCGGTACCCGCCTCGTCGTCGTGGTACCCGAGTTCAACCTGGCCGGCTGGTCGCCGATCGGCCCGGTGGATGCGGTCGACGTGCCGATGCTGCCCGACGACGCGCTGTCGGGCTGGTACGGGTTGCGGGCCCGGGCGGTGTCGGCGGCACGTGCCGGGGCGTGGGCCGAGGTGCGTACCGCCGCGGCGGCGATGACCGAACTCGACGGCGGGCTGAGCCCGGTGCCGGGGTACCTGCTCGGTTCCGCGCTGGCGGCCGAGGGCGACCACGGCGGTGCCCGGGCCGCGTACGAGCAGGCCCGGGACAGCCTCTGCGGGCTGGTGGTGAAGTACCTGCCCCGGACTCCCCGGGTGGTGCAGGACCGGCTCGTCGAGTTCTGCGCGGCCAACGACGTCGACTGCGTCGACCTGCGCCGGCTACTGGGCCGGGCGGACGCACCCGAGCTGCCCGATCCGGAGTACTTCCTCGACTACTGCCATCTCAGCGACACCGGCATCGAGCGCACGATGGCGGCGGTGGCGGAGCGGTTGACCGGCCGTCCGAGTCCGGCGGCCGGCGTTGTGCCGCCGGTGGACGGCTGGACCCGGGCGGTGAGCCTGGTGCTGGCCGCCACCTACAACTCGTTTTGCGGCCAGCCACGGGAGGTGGTGCACGGATATCTGCGCCGCGCGCTCGACGCCTCCGGGCGGGTGCGCGAGCTGATGGCGGCGCTGGAGCGGCTGCTGGCCCGCCCGGGGCCGGTCTGGGCCAGCCCGGACCTGGCGGTGCTGGCCCGGGAGCCGAACGCCTCGGTGATGTTCGAGCGGCTCAGCGACTACCGGCCGCACCAGTCCCGGCTGTGGACGCTGCGGGAGGCGCTGGCCGAGGTCCTCGGCGCCGGCCCGGTGACCGTGGCCGCGGCGGGTGCGGCAGCGGAGGCCGAGCTGCTCGACATCTCCAGCACGATGCTGGGGGTGGGCGCGGTGCGCAACTACACCGCGCCGCGCTGCTACCTCCAGGCGAACCTGCGGGCCACCGAGGTCCGGTTCGCGTTGCCGGCGCCGACCGCCGGCACGCTCCGGGTGACCCACCGGCGGCGCGGCGGTGCCGGTGATCCGGTACGCCTCGACGTGAACGGCACGGAACTGGGCCGGTTCGTCTCCGGCACCGGTTGGTCCGACAGCGAGTTCGCCGTGCCGGCGGCGGTCACCGGTGCCGGAGTGAACGTCGTCCGGCTGACCTGGCCCGGTCCGGCGGTGAGCCTGGCGGACCGGGTACGCGCCGACGTCGATGCCCTGAGCCGGGGTGAGCCGCCGTACGTCCTGCCGCTCTTCGGCGAGCTGTACAGTATGAAGTTCTGTCCTGACCAGGCGGAGGAAGACAGCGTTGGACCTGCTCACTGAGCATTTTCGACTGACCTCGCTCGATCTCGACCGCGACCTGGGCGACCTGCACGAGGCGTACGCCGACCCGCTGGTGATGGGCGCGTGGCTGCACCAGGACGCGTCGGCCGACCTCGACGAGACCCGGCGCCGACTGGTTGAACGGCGCGACGCGGACGGCGCCCGGCTCTGGTCGGTCCGGCGGCACGGCTCCGAGACGGTGCTCGGCCTGGTCGAGCTGATCGGCGGCACCACCCCGCCGGGACTGTCCTGGATGCTGCGCCGGGCGGCCTGGCGGCAGGGGGTGATGGGGGAGGCGGCGCCGGCCGTGGTGGAGCACCTCCTCGGGGCGGGCGGCCTGGGCCGGGTGGAGGCCTGGGCGGAGCGCGGCAACATCGCCTCGATCCGGGTGGCCCGGCGCTGTGGTCTCGCCGAGCGGGGACGGTTCGCCGCCCGGCACCCGGACGGGCGACCCTACGAGACGGTGGTGCTGGGCCGGCTCCGGGCGGACCGGCCACAGCAGTTGTACGCGGCCGAGGCGGTCCTTCCGGTCCGGGACGTGTCGGCGACGCTGGAGTTCCTCTGCGCCGCGCTCGGCTGTGAGGTCGGCTTCGTCGCCGGTGACCCGCCGTTCCGGGCCGGTGTCCGGACGGGGCCGTGGACCAGCAGCCTGGGATTCCAGTTGATCTCGGCCGGCGATCGGCCGCAGATCGCCCCGGCCATGGTCTACCTGCACTGCGGTGCGCCGGTCCGGGATCTACAGGCCCGGGTCGAGGCGGCCGGTGGCCGGCTCGACGGGCCGGCCGAGGAGATGCCGTGGGGGCGGACGGAGTTCCGCCTCCGGCTGCCGGAGGGCCATGCGCTGGTGGTGAGCGGGCCCGGCTGACCGAGAGGGTGGATGCCCGTTGTCCGACGACCAACTCTGGCTGCACACGTTCGGCCCGGCCGAGGCGCCGATCCGGCTGGTGTGCGTACCGCACGCCGGTGCCGGGATGTCCCACTTCGCCGGCTGGCGCTCGCTGCTGCCGGGCGACGTCGCGCTCGACGCGGTGCAGCTCCCGGGTCGGGAGGGGCGCTGGCGCGAGCGACCGCTGACCGACCTGGCGACCGCGGCCGAGATACTCGCCCCGTACGTACTCGCCCGCGCCGGGCGGGCCCCGGTGGTCCTCTTCGGACACAGCATGGGCGGGCTGCTGGCGTACGCCCTCGCCGGGCTGCTGGCGGCGGCCGGTCGGCCGGCCGCGCACGTCGTCGTCTCCGGCTGCCAGCCCTCGGACCGCCCACTGCCCCGGCGGCGCATCGGCCACCTCCCGGACGACGACTTCGTGGCAGCGATCGGCGGGCACGGCGGCCTGCCGACCGAGCTGGCGGCGTCGGCGCGGCTGATGGAGCTGTTCCTGCCGACGCTCCGCGCCGACGTGCGGATGGCCGAGGCGTATTTTCCCGACCCGGCCCGCCCGCTGCACTCTCCGTTGACCGCCTTCGGCGGCGACCGGGACACCCGGGTTCCCTGGGCGGCGGTCCGCGAGTGGCGGCACTACACCGTCGGCGGCTTCGCCGAACGGCTCTTTCCCGGACCGCATCTGTTCATCCGTCCGGCCCAGGACGAGGTGGTCGCGGCGGTCCGGGCCGTGCTGGAAGGGGTGCGACGGTGACCGGAGGCGGATACCTCGCCGGGCGGCGGGTGACGGTGACCGGCGGCGCGTCGTTCATCGGATCGCATCTGTGCGAGGCGCTGGTGGCGGCCGGTGCGGTGGTCCGGGTGGCGGACGACTTCTCCAGCGGTTCGATGGCGAACCTCGACGCGGTAGCCCGCGACGTGGAGATCCGCCGTCTCGACCTGCGCCGGCCGGAGGCCGCCGCCGAGGCGTGTGCCGGGGCCGAACTGGTCTTCCACCTGGCCGCCGCGCACGGTGGCCGGGGCTACATCGACAGCCACCCCGCCGCCTGTGCCGAGAACATGCTCGTCGACCAGCACGTCTTCCGGGCGGCGGTGCGCGCGGGCGTGGCGAAGGTCGTCTTCGCCTCGTCCGCCTGCGTCTATCCGGAAGGGCTGCAACGGGACGTGACGGTGCGTACCCGGCTGCGCGAGGACCTCGTCGGCCCGCCGTACGACCCGGACGGCCTCTACGGGATGGCCAAGCTCTGCGGGGAACTCGTGCTGCGCAGCCTCGCCCGGGAGCACGGCATCGGCGCGGCGGTCTGCCGGTACTTCACCGCGTACGGCCCCCGGTGCGGCGAGTCGCACGCCATCATGGCGATGATCGCCCGCGCGTTCGTCCGGGCCGACCCGTTCGAGCTGTGGGGCGACGGCGAGCAGATCCGCACCTGGATCCACGTCGACGACGTGGTCCGGATGACCCTGCTGGCGGCGCGGCGGGTCGACGACGGCGAGGCGGTGAACGTGGCCACCGAGGAGGAGCACACCGTCCGGGAGGCGGCGGAGATGGTGCTCCGGGCGACCGGGCACCGGGCGGCGATCCGGACCCGACCGGAGATGCCGACCGGACCGCTGTGCCGGACGGCGGACATCGGCCGGGCCCGGGCGCTGCTCGGCTACGCGCCACGGGTGACCCTGACCGAGGGGATCCGGCGCACCGTCGACTGGTACTTCGCGGCGAAGGAGCGCTCCGGGGTCGCGGAACGGCTCGACGCGCTGCTCGTCGAACGCGATTCGGCGGAGCTGGCCTGAGCGGATCGGCGCTCCCGGCGGTATGCGGCAGAGAGACCGGGGTCATAGTTCGTCCGGCCCGGCAGGGGCATCGACGCCCTTGATTCGACCGCGCCACTCTGGATAGGGTCCAGATACCGGCCGGTCACCTACCGCCGAACGGCCGGCGGACGTCGTCCAGGACGAGAGTTCGGCCACCCGCCCAGCGTGCGGGGCCGCCTCCGGAAGGCGTTCGGCGAACGGGGGTTCCATGGTGGGCAATGCTTCGCGCCCTCCGGTGCCCGATGGGTCCGGTCGGCGCCACCGCCGTGCGGGCGATCCTCCGACTCCTTGACATCCGGTCTCGTCCGGCCGATCCGCCGCTACCTGAACGGGGGTGCAACGATCTCTGCCGAGTCGTCCCGCGACGTGAAAGTCTCCGTCATCCTACCTACCTACAACCGCTGTGAGCTGCTTGCCGAGGCCCTGCGGGGCCTTGCCCGACAGAGCTTGCCGACGGAGGAGTTCGAGGTCGTCGTCGCCGACGACGGCTCCTCCGACGCGACCGCCGCCGTCGTCAAGTCCTTCTCCGACCGGCTGCGACTGCGCTACCACTTCCAGGAGGATCATGGCTTCCGGGTCGCCGCCGCCCGCAACGCCGGTGCCCGGCTGGCCAGCGCACCGATCCTGGTGTTCCTGGACACCGGCGCGCTGGTCGGGCCGGACTACCTCCGCGAACACCTCGCGGCGCACGGCGACGGCTCCGCACGCCGTGCGGTGATCGGCTACGCGTACGCGTACCGGCCGGAGGACCCGACGCCCGGCCTGGCGGAGATGGTCGGGCGGCTGCTGCCCGAGCGGGTCCTGACGGCGTACGCGAACGATCCGTCCATCTTCGACATCCGGCACGGCGCCTTCCTCCGGTGCGGCTTCGATCCCGGCCGCCTGGTGGTGCCGTGGATCCTCCTGTGGGCCACGAACTGTTCCATCCGCACCGAGGACTACTGGGCCGTCGGCGGTTTCGACGAGGACTTCCAGCGCTGGGGCGTCGAGGACATGGAAATCGGCCTGCGCCTGCACCGCCGGGGCGTGGAGTTCGTGGTCAGCCGGTCCGCCTGGGTCATCGAGGCGCCGCACGACCGGGACTGGGAGGGCAACCGGCAGGGCAACCACCACAACATCGGGGTCCTGCTCGGCAAGCACCCCGAACCGGTCGCGGAGATCGGCTGGTCCCTGATCACCAAGGACCTGTACTGGCCGTGGGAGGACGACTACCAGGCGCTGCTGGACTGGACGGCGCGGGCCCGGGACCTCGACGTGACCGCGGAACTGCGCGGGGCGGCGGCGGGACTGCGCCCCGGCGAGCGGGTGGCGGTCTTCGGCTCCGGGGGCAGCGTACCCGCGGAACTCTCCTCGGCGGTGCTGGTGGACTTCGACGAGGAGCTGCTGCGGCAGGCGCTCGCCGGAGGCGGCCGGGTCGGCCACCACGCGATCGGCGTGCGGACCCCGCTGCCGGAGCAGTCGGTGGACGTCGTGCTGATGACGTCCCGGCTGACCGGGCTCTGGGACCGGTGGAACCTCGACCTCGTGGCCGAGGCCCGGCGGGTCGGCCGCGAGATCCGTGCCTTCGGGTTCGGGCTTTGACGGGCGTACGGGTGGACCCCGGCACGACGCTGGCGATCGGCGGTGGGCCCGCCGTACGCGGTCCGGAGCGGGCCTGGCCCGACTGGCCCCTACCGGCACCGGCCGCCGAGAGCCACCTCGCCGAGGTCCTGCACGGAGGGCGTTGGGCGATCACCAGTCCACGCCGTGGCGAGCTCTTCGAACGCAGGTTCGCCCGGATGTTCGCCGAGTACGTCGGCACCCGGCACTGCGTACCGACCGACCACGGTTCGAGTGCCCTGGTGATCGCCCTGGAGTCACTGGGCCTGGCGTACGGCGACCCGGTCCTGGTGCCGGCGCTCACCTGGACGGCCTGCGCCACCGCCGTGCTGCGGGCCGGCCTGCTGCCGGTACTCGCGGACGTCGACCCGGAGACCGGCTGTCTGGACGTGTCGGCGCTGCGCGCCAACGACGACGTACGGGCGGTCGTCGCGGTGCACTGGGCGTGCACGATGGCCGACATCCCGGCGATCCAGCAGTTCGCCTCCACCCGGGGGGTCGAGGTGGTCGAGGACGCGGCACAGGCGCACGGTGCCCGCTGGCTCGGCCGCCCGGCCGGCTCGCTCGGCCGGCTGGGCTGCTTCAGCATGCAGCACTCGAAGGTGCTCACCTGCGGCGAGGGCGGTGCGGTCGTCACCGACGACGACGCGCTGCTGACCCGGCTGGAGGAACTGCGCGCCGACTCGCGGAGCTGGCGGGACGACGCCCGCCCGGGCGAACTGGACCTGCGGGAGAGCGCCACGGTGATGGGCTCGAACTTCTGCCTGAGCGAGTTCGGCGCCGCCCTGCTCTGCGCCCAACTGCCGCAGCTCGACGCGCAGAACACCGTCCGGGAGCGGAACTACGAGCGGCTCCGCGAGCTGCTCGCCGACGTACCGGGAGTCCGGTTGCTCAGCCGACGGCCGGAACAGGACCGGATCTCGCTCTACGAGGTGCCGGTGGTCTTCGACCCGCTGCCTCCGCACCGGGACAACTCCTGGGTGGCGGCGGCCCTCACCGCGGAGGTCGGGATGCGGGCCTATCCGCCCCGGGCGCCGCTGCAGCGCAGTCCACTGCTGCGTCCGTGGACCAAGCCGGCGCTGGCACCGCTCTCCGAGCGCTTCGTCGCCCGGCACCGCGGGCGGGACTTCCCCGGTGCGGACCATCTCGCCCGGCACGCGGTGCTGCTGCACCACAGCGCGTTCCTGGGGCCGGAGAGCGACATGCTCGACCTGGCACGGGGTATCGCCAAGGTCGCCGGACACCTTGCGGAAGGCGGGCGGGAATGACGACTGAGGAGGTGGACCGGCCGCCGGAGGCGGAGCGCGCAACGGTCACCCCGGGTGTTTCGGTGGTCGTACCGGTGCGGGGCCGGGTCGACGAGACGGCCCGGCTGCTCGGCAGCCTCGCCGTCGCCGCCGCCCGGTGCCCGGAACCCGTCGACGTCGTGGTCGTGGACGACTCGATGCCGGACGACGCGCGGGCGCACCGGGCCAACTGCGCCCGGCACGGTGCCCGGTACGTTCGTGGCCCCCGGCACGTCGGGGCGAAGCGGAACCTCGGGGTGTCCCACGCGCGGCACGACCTGCTGCTCTTCACCGACTCGGACTGCCGGGTCTCGCCGGAGCTGTTGCGCAGGTACGTGACCGGCATCCGGCGGGCCCCGGCCGGGGTGGCCGGGATCGCCGGCCCCACCCTGGTGGAGGAGAGCCGGACGGCGGTGTTCCGGATCATGCGGCGCTCGCACCTGCTCAACGGGGACCTGGAGATGCCCCGGGCCGGTCGGTCGCTGCCGTGGGCCACCACCAGCAACCTGTTGCTGCGACGCGACGCCTTCCGCGCGGTCGGCGGATTCGTCGAGAAGTCCCTCACCGTGGTGTCGGGCGAGGACGTCGACCTGGGACTCCGGCTGACGGGGCAGGGCTTCACGATCCGCGCCGACCCGGACGCGACGGTGACGCACGACCGGACGAGCAGCGATTCCGTCCGGTCCATCTGGCGCCGGTTGTTCGGCTACGGACGCTCGGAGCAGTGGCTCGCCACCGTCCACCCGGAACGGCGTACGACGCGGTGTAACCCGGTGGCCGTGCTCGGGCTGGCCGGCGGCGTGGCGGTGGCGACGCTGGGTCGTACCCGGGGGCGCAGCGCCCTGCTCGTGCCGCTGACCGCCGGAGTGGGGCTCGGGCTGCGGGCCTGGCGGCGCCGCCGGCCGGGCGACTCGGTGCGCGGTGTCGCGGACGCGGTCGCCTGCGCGGCACTGGAGTACGCGTTCGATGCCGGCGCGGTGGTGGCTGCCGTGCAGCTCCGCCGGCCGGACCTGCTGTTCGCCGGCTTCCGCTCCACGGGCGGCGACACCGATGAATGAGCGACGGGGAGGCAGCACCTTGCAGGTCGCGGACGTGAGGTTCGGCGAGCGCGGCACCAGTTATCTGTACGGCGTCGACTGCGTCGACCAGATCGTCGAGGCGGTCACCCGGTTGGCCGAGGGTGCCGAGTCGGTGGTCTTCGTCGTCGACCGGCAGGTGCTGGCACACGCCGAACCGGTGCTGGCCGGACTGGGGCGGCGGATGGCGGTGCACCGTTTCGTGCTCGACGCGGCGGAGCGGCGCAAGCGGCTCTCCGTCGTCGAAGCGATTCTCGAGTACGCGGTCGACCGGGGCGCCGACCGCCGCTCGCTGGTGGTCGCGATGGGCGGCGGGCTGACCGGAAACGTCGCCGGGCTCGCCGCCGCCCTGCTCTTCCGGGGCATCCGGCTCGTCCACCTTCCCACCACCCCGGTCGCCGCCTTCGACTCCGTACTGTCCCAGAAGCAGGCGGTCAACCTGAGCGCCGGGAAGAACCTCGGCGGGACCTACCTGCCGCCGTCGCTGATCGGCTGTGACCTGACCTGGCTCACCTCCATCCCGCGCGGTGACCTGCTGACCGGGATCGCCGAGATGGCGAAGAACGTCCTGGCGATGGTTCCGCACGAGGAGTCGACCTTCCTCCGCGCGGTGGCCGGGCTGGAGCACCGGCCGGTCGACTCGTTCGTGGCGCTGTGCCGGCTCGGCATCGAGGCGAAGCTGCCGATGCTCGTCCGGGACCCACGGGAGCGGGGCGAGGCGGTGATCTTCGAGTACGGCCACACCGTGGGGCACGCGCTGGAGATCGTGACCGACGGGGACTTCAGCCACGGTGAGGCGATCGCCTGGGGGATGCTGGTCGCGGCGGAGGCGAGCGCCATGCTCGGCTATCTGGACCGGGCCGAGGTGGACCGCCATCACCGGCTGCTGGCGCGGCTGCGACTCCCGCCGCCGGGCGCCAGGCTGGGGCCGGTGGACCGGACGGCGCTGCGCACGGTACTGCGGGGCGACAACAAGCGCGGCTATCTCGCCTGCGACGCGGAGGAGATCCCGATGGTGCTGCTGGCGGCTCCGGGCGTACCGGTGACACAGGCGAGCGGCCAGCCGCTCAGTGCGGTGCCGGAGAAGATCGTGCTGGCCGCGTACGACCGGGTGGCGGAGGGACGGGGGAGGTCGGATGGCTGAGCCGGCGCCGGTCACCCCGGGTGCGACCGTGTCGATGCGCGCGATCGGCGCGCTGGCCGCGCTCTCCGTTTCGGCGTTCTGCTACGTCGCGATGGAGACCCTGCCGATCGGCATCCTCACGCTGGTCTCCGCCGACCTGGAGGTGTCGCTGTCGCAGACCGGGCTGCTCGTCACCGGGTACGCCGTCGCCGTCGCGGTCGTCTCCGTGCCGCTGACGTACGTCACCGCCCGCATTCCGCGCCGACGCCTGCTGGCCGGGCTGCTGGCCGTGCTGGTACTCGCCACGGTCTTCTCCGCGACAGCCCAGGAGTACGAGGTGCTCTTCGCCGCCAGGGTGGTCGTCGCGTTCACCCAGGCGCTGTTCTGGGCGGTGGTGGCGCCGGCGGCGGCGGGGATGTTCCCGGTGCACGTACGCGGCAGGGTCACCTCCGTCGTCTTCGCCGGCGCCTCGCTGGGTCCGATGCTCGGGGTACCGGCCGGCACCTGGATCGGCCAGCAGGCGGGCTGGCGGGCCGCCTTCCTCATGCTGGCCGGGCTCGCGCTGCTCGCGTTCGTGGCGATCGTGCTGCTCATGCCGTCGGTCCCGGTCGGTCAGACGCACGCCGCGACCGGGACCAGCCCGGATGCCCGCCGGTACTGGATCGTGGTCGTCGCCACCGTGCTCTCGGTCGGCGGCCTCTTCACCGCCTTCACCTACACCGCCGTCTTCCTGACCGAGGTCAGCGGGTTCGCCCCGGCGGCCATCGGGGTGCTGCTGCTGGTCCGCGGCTTGGCGGACTTCGCCGGCATCGCTGCCGGCGGCATCCTCAGCGACCGCCGGCAGCGGCTCGCCATGGTGTCGGCGGTGTCACTGCTGGCGCTCGCCCTGGTCGGCATGTTCCTGCTGGCCGAGGTGGCGCTGGTGGCCGCCGCCCTGCTGGCCGTTTCGGGATTCGCCATGGGTGCGCTGACTCCGGCTCTGCAGAACCGGGTGCTGGAGGTCGCCCCGGGCAGCTCCGACCTGGCCGCGGCCGGCAACTCCGCCGCCTACAACGTGGGCATCGCCGGCGGATCGCTGCTCGGGGCCGGCATCCTGCCCACGCTGGGCGTCCGGGGCACCGCACTGGTCGGCGGCGTACTGGTCGCCGCCGCGCTCGCCGTCCTGCTGGCCGAGCCACTGGTCGCGGCCGACCGCCGGGCGCCGGTGACCGGAGCCGAACCGGCACGGGCGGAACTCTGACCGGTCCGGCCGGCGTACCCGCCCGGGGGCTCGTACCCGTCCGGCGGACCCGCCCGTACCCCTGCGACGAACCGGGAGTGCAGTCCTTGACGCAGAACGCCGAGTGGCAGACCGGGTCCGAGCCTGCGGAGTGGACCTGGGACGAGCCCGACCCCGGCTGGCACGCGCCGTGCCGCCGGCTGGAAGCGACCGGGCTGACGTCGCCGTTGGACCGGGCCGGGCTGGCGGGTATCGGCGTGACCGGCATCCAGTTCGGCTCGTGGGACGGGCGGGACCCGGGCTGCCTCAACACCGACGTGATCGGGCTGGTGGCCGGGGACACCCGGACCGAGCCGGGCCGGGTGTACAGAGTGGACGGACGCGCGTACTTCGTGCGGCTCGACGCCCGCGACCCGCTGCCGCTGGCCGACGGCTGCGTGGACTGGGCGTACGCCGAGCACTTCATCGAGCACCTGACCCTGGCCGAGGGCATCGGCTGGCTGCGCGAGGTGCGGCGGATCCTCGCCGTCGGCGGATGGCTCCGGCTGACCACGCCTGACCTGCACCGGTACGTGGCCGGATACCTCGACGACGGCGCCAACGGGTTCTTCGCCCGGCACCGGCGCCGGCTGATGAGCCTCGGCGCGAAGCCCGAGGACCTTCCGGAGCGGAAGGCGTTCATGGTCAACCAGATCTTCCAGTTCCACGGGCACAAGTGGATCTACGACCTGGACGAGCTGCGCCACGCCCTCGGCACCGCGGGCTTCGACCCGGACGCGATCTCGGTCCGGTCGTTCGGTCGCAGCGCCCTGCCGCACCTCGCGGCGTTGGACCGGGCCGTCCGGAACGACGAGACGATCTACGTCGACGTCCGCCGGACGGTCACCACCGGCCCGCAGGACCGGTGACCGACGCGCGGTCCGCACCGGTGCCGGCGAGGCGGACGGACGGCCCGGGCACCGGCCGCGCAGGTATCCGGCGCCGTCACGCCGGTGCCGTGGACGACTGCCTCGGGGCGTACCGCTTGAGCACGCCGGCCTGCGGCAGTCGCCGGCGCCCCCGGCGCAGGTCCAGCCAGTCGGCCTCGGTGGCCGCCCGCAGGTCGTCGAGTTGTCGCCGGGCGTCCACCGTCCGGTGGTCTCCGGCGGCGGCGAAGACCGCCACGCGCAGGGCCGCCACGGTCAGCCGGTCGAGCGAGGCGCCGACCGAGCAGGACAGCGGCGCCGTCTCCGGCCTGCCGGACGGCAGGACCGCCGCGACGACCCGGTCGATCTCCGAGACCAGGTCGGCCCGCCGCATGTTCTGCCGATCCACCTCCCGCTTGGCCCTGCCGAGCTGCTCGTCGTCGGCGGCGGCCCGGGCCTCGTCCTCCAGCCGCCACAGCGCGGCGTTGACCCGGTGCAACTGGGTCACGAGTTCCGGCACCGGCACCGGTGGACCTTCGGCGGAGAGTGCCCGCAGCGTGCGCAGTACCGCGTCGTCAGGGGTCGCCGGAGGACTCACCGGGGCTCCTCGGGAAGAAGTTGGGTCGGCAACGTGAACGGCACCGCCCAGCCGTCGTGGGCCGCGAGCACCACGCCGTCGTCGGCGATCCGGGACAGGATCGCCCCGATGGACCGGTGCGGATGCCACTCCGCCGGATCGAGCACGCCCCAGCCGAGCATGGTGCGGATCAGGACCGGATCGACCGGCACCCACCGCCCGTCGACCAGGAACTCCGCCCAGAAGTGTTCGGCCGCGAACGGCGGAGCCACGATCAGCCCGAACGCCGGACGGGCGGCGAGCCCGGCGGCCCGGCCCCGCCGCACCAGCAGCCTGGTGACGCCGGCACAGTCGCCCAGCCCGCTGGCCCGGACGAAGCCCGTGTCGTACCGGACCTCGGTGGGCAGCATCATGAACTCCACCTCGGCCACGGCGTCGTCGAGGAGCCTGCGGACGGCGGCCGGCAGGTCGGGCCACCGCCCCTCGACCGACACCTGCACGGCGATCCGCAGGCCGCTGCCGTCCGCGACGGTGCGCTCCAACACCCGACCGCCGGGCAGTACGAGGACGAACGAGCAGGTCGCGGCGTGTCCCGGAGCCGGGCAGCGGATCTGGTACTGGACCTCGTAGCGGGCCTGCCCGGCGTCGGCCACCCGACGTAGCGCCGCCGGCCAGAACCGGCGGGCGGTCCGGGCCGCCGCCCCGACCGAGAGGTGCAGCGAACAGTTCGTCAGGTCGTGCCGGTCGTAGTGCGGTGTCCCGTCGATCCGCCGCACCGGCAGGCCGGCGTCGGTCAGCAGGTCCAGCACTGCCGGACGCAGCAGGAACCGGGCCCGGGCCGACGCCGGGGTCTCCACGAACCGCCGGGCCGAGTCCGGGATCCGGCGCAGCTTGGCCACCAGCGCGGACACGTCGGCCGTGGCCGGCCCGTCCGGCGACCGGACCGTCATCGTCGGGTTCTCCGGCACGGGCGGCTCAGGCGTCCCTGAGATAGTCGTCGACCTCTTCGGTGGTGGGCAGCACGTTGTCCGGCCCGACCTCGGCCAGCACGTACGCCAGCACGTCGCCGACGGTGCCGATCGGCAGCGAACTGTCCACCGCCATCGCGTCCAACCCGAACAGTTCCTCCAGGGTGAAGGCCAGCTCCACCAGCCGGAGCGAGTGGTAGCCGAGGTCGGCCACGAGTGCCTGGGCCGGGGTGGGCCGGTCGACGGGATCGGGCGCGAGGGTACCGACCACGCGGAGCACGATCTCGGTGATCCGCCGCTGCGCCGCCGCCGGCTCGACGGTGCGTACCTCGTCGGTCATGGGGCATCCTCTCGATTCCGGCCGAGCCTCGCCGGGCGGGTCATCGGCGCCACGCCCGGACCTGCCCGGGCCGCAGCAGCGCCAGTTCCTGGAAGTGCGCGCGCAGTTCGTCGGAGACCAGACCCAGCCGGGTCAGGTTGGAGAAGATCTTGGCGAACATCAGCCGGCGGAAGTCCCGCATCGCCGAGTCGGTGAGGACGTACTCGACGCCGGCGGCCACGTCGAGGTCCATCCGCTGCCACACCTCCTCCATCCGGAACCGGCGGGACATCAGCAGCGACGCCTCCTTGATGAACTCCTCGCGTTCGGCCCGCTCCCGGCTGGTCAGCTGGTCCTGGAGGCCCTCCAGGGCGAGCACGCCGAACGCCACGTGCCGGGCCTCGTCCCGGGCCACCAGGTCGGTGATCTGCCGGATGACCGGGTCGAAGGTGGTCGCGTGGCCGAGCCGGAAGACGGCCAGGGCCAGCCCTTCGACGATGATCTGCATGCCCAGGTAGATGATGTCCCAGCGCCGCTCGGAGACGACGTTGCCGAGCAGGGTCCGCAGCGCGGGATTGATCGGGTACGACGAACCGAGCCGCTGCACGTACCGGGAGAACGCCTCGACGTGCCGCGCCTCGTCGGTCACCTGGCTGGCGGCGTAGAGCTTGTCGTCGAGGTCCGGGACGGTCTCCACGAGGCGGGACGTGGCCAGTAGCGCACCCTGCTCGCCGTGCAGGAACTGGCTCGTCATCCAGGAGTGGTACTCCCAGCGGTAGGCGTTCCACAGCTCCGGCGGCACCGGGCAGTTCGGCGGCCGCCGGGAACTCAGCCCGGTGACATCGTCGATCTCCGGCAGGGGCGCGCCGAAGTGCAGCTCGGGCGACCAGTCGATGTCGGTGGCCGCGTTCCACTGTGCGGCCTTGCCCTTCTCGTAGAGCGCGCGCAGCTTCGGATCCTTCGACGTGTAGTCCCAGGTGAAGGTGGTGACGACGGCCGACTCCACGGCCAGCCCGTCGGGTGTGATCGACACGGAGGACCCCCTGACTCCGGTGTGGACTGTCCGAACGCGACGCACCGGGGACGGCCTGCTCGTCCGGACCGGGCCTGGCCCCGAGCGCTCTCCGACCGCTGCGTGGTGTCGGATGCGCATTGCTGCCGTCAGGTGTTTCCCATCCTTCCCGAGTGCATTGACGCATGTCAACAACTGCGACTGTTTCGCCCCTCGTCGAGGCCGCGCCGGAGGTCGTACGCTTGCCGGGGGCCGAGCGCGATCCATATGATGTGCATCGATTCAATCGGCGACGGAAGTCGGGGACGACACCGGATAGCCCAGGCCGGCGGCCGTCGAGATGGAGGCGTGGTGCCCGAGCTTCTGCACGCGATTCCGGTACTGGCCGCCCGCGACGTTCCGGCGGACGTCGCGTTCTGGGTCAACACGCTCGGCTTCGGCCTGCTGTTCAGCGTCGACGGGTTCGCCGGCGTCGCGCGGGACGGCGTACAGCTCTACATCTCGGCCGTGGACGACCAGGCGGTCGCCGACGGCACCCAGGCGTGGATCGGCGTGGCCGACCTGGACGGGCTGCACGCGGAGTGGACGGTTGGGGTGCCCGGCAGCTTCGCCGATCCGTCGGGACCGGCCATGACGGAGATCTCCGACCGGCCGTGGGGTCGGGAGTTCGCGGTCCGGGACCGGGCCGGCAACTGTGTGCACTTTATCGACGGGGCGCAGTGATGACCGATACGCGGGCCCACCGGGCACCGGGCCAGTGGCCACCGGCCTTCGAGGAGGTGCTGCGGGCGCATCTGCCGGAGACCACGACCGATGTTCCGCTCTCCGCCACCGACACGCTGTTCGAGCTCGGCCTGGATTCGTTCGGCACGGTCGAGTTGCTGGTCGCGCTGGAGAGCGGCTTCGACGTCAGCTTCCCGGACGAGGCGCTCACCGCGGAAACCTTCGCCACCGTCGGCTCGCTGTGGGCGGCGCTGTCCGAGCTGCTGCCCCCGGCGGCACCGGGCGGCCCGGTCGACGGCGCGCCGTAGCGTACGGGCCAGAGAGGCGCCGCCCCGATGCCCCGGTTACAGGCCTACGACAACGGCCTGGACTGCTTCGCCGACACCTACACCCTGCTGCTGTCGAACCTCGGCATCGACGCCCGGGTGCTCGGCGACGACTGGGGCTACCGCTACGTCGCCGCACAGCCCGGCAGCGAGGCGCCGTTCATGCGCCTGCGCATCAACCGGCACAGCTACGGTGAGGCCATCTCCCGCTGGTACGGCATCGACGAGCGCCGGATCACCCATCCCGGTATGGACGCGCTGTGGGAGCACGTCCGCCACACCCTGGACGACGGGCGGCACGTCGCCCTCCAGGTGGACACCTTCGCCTATCCACCCTCCCTCTTCCACCAGCGCATCCACCACCTGCACCGGGTCGTGGTGACCGACCTCCGGCCCGGCGCGGTGTACATCCTCGACGAACTGCCCGGCCGGCCCTTCCGGGGCTGGATGGAGACCGACGGGTTGACGGCGGCGATCGGCAGCCGGGCCCTCGCCGAACACTTCACCGCCGTCGGCGGGTCGCACTGCTCGGTCGACCTGCCCCGGCCGGCCGCGGTCGCCCCGCCGTCGACGGCCGCGCTGCGGGCGGCGCTGGTGGAGAACGTCGAGGCGTACCTGACCGGTTCCGACCAACCGGAGGCCCCGGCCGGCCGGTACGCGGCCGACCGGTTCCTGGCCGACGTGCGCGAGTACGCCGGAACCGCGACGGCGATCGGCGACGCGCTCATCGTGCACGGGGTGAGCTTCTTCGGCTCGCTGGCGAAGCAGCGGCGGCAGAACGCCTTCTTCATCGAGCTGGTCGGCGACCGTGCCGGGGTGGACCTGACCGAGGTGGCGGACCGGTTCCGGGCGCTCTCCGAGCGGCTGGACAAGCTGCGTGCCGTCTTCTTCTTCGGCGCGTCCGCCGGGCGCCGCCCCCGGGAACACCTGGGCCGGCTGACCGACCGGCTGGCCGAGGCGTTCGCCGAGGAACGCGACTGCGTACGCCGGATCGCCGGGCTGGTCCGCTGAGGCCGGTCAGTCCCGGGCCAGCAGTTGCCGCCGGTCGACCTTGCCGTTCTCGTTCAACGGCAGCCGGGCCAGGATCCGGATCCGCGACGGCACCATGTACGACGGCAGGTGGTCCCGCAGCCAGGCCGACAGCATCGCCGGATCCGCGGCCGACCCGGTGCAGTACGCCCACAGCCCGGCCCGGCCCTCCGCCGGCACCACGGCCGCGTCCGCCACCGTCGGGTGCCGGCGCAGCACCGCCTCCACCTCGCCCAGTTCCACCCGGCAGCCGTTGACCTGCACCTGGCGGTCCATCCGGCCGAGGTGCACCAGTTCGCCGTGCTCGAACCGGACCCGGTCCCCGGTGCGGTACCAGTGCCCGGCGGTGAGCTTGTCCGCCCCGTCGTACCGCACCGTGCGGCCGTCCCGGCGGTCGAGGAAGCTGCCCCGGTCGTGGGCGGGATCCAGATAACCGCCGAACCGCTGCACGCCCCGTACGCAGAGTTCGCCCTCGTCCGCCGGCCGTCCGGTGCCGTCCAGCACCAGATGCTCCAGGTGCGGGTAGACCGGGCCGATCGGCACGGTGCCGTTGCTGGTCTCGATCCAGTCGGCCGGGTCGGCCGGCACCCGGTAACCGGTGCAGGCGACGGTCAGCTCGGTCGGCCCGTACACGTTCTCGATGACGCCGGCCGGCGCGGCGGCCCGCCACGCCGCCGCCTGTTCCCAGCTGAACTGGTCGCCGATGAACATCGACCAGCGCAGCTCCGGCATGGCGCCGGGCGGGATGCCCCGCAGCGCGCGGGCCAGGGTGACGGCGGACGGCACCGAGAACCAGTGTGTGACGCCGCGTTCCCGGATGTGCCGGGCGGGCTGGACCAGCTCGTTGCCCTGCGGTACGACGAGCGTGCCACCGCCGCTCCAGGCGGCGAAGAGGTCGAAGACCGACGGGTCGAACGTCAGGTCGAAGGTGTGTGACAGCCGGCTGCCGGGCCCCACCTCGTACCGCTCGACGACGTGCCGCAGGTACGCGGCGGCGCTGCGGTGCCGGATCGGTACCCCCTTCGGCGTGCCGGTCGATCCGGAGGTGAACAGGATGTAGGCGGTGTCGTCCGGCTCCGGCCGCCGGTCCGCCGGCTGCTGGACGGGGTGGCCCTGGCGTACCTGTGACCACGGGCCGACGGGCAGGCCGCTGCCCACCAGCCGGTCGGCGGCCTCGTCGTCCACGAGCACCAGCCCGACCCCGGCCGACCGGCACGTGAGCGTGGTGCGGGCGACCGGGTGCGTCGGCTGGAGCGGCACCACCGGGGAGCCGAGCCGGGCTGCCGCGAGATATCCGGCGTACGCCAGCGGCGTGCGTGTCACACAGAGCCCGACGGGTACTCCCGGGCCGATCCGGTGCAGCAGGTGCCCCGCGACCACCCCGGCCAGTTCCCACAGCTCCCGGTAGGTCAACCGGTGGGTGCCGAAGTCCACCGCCGCCCGGTCCGGGTGGTCCCGGACCCCGACCAGCACCAGGTCGGGAAGGGTCTCCGGCCCGGTGCTCACGGTGCGGCTCCGCCGGCCGGGCCTGGCTGCTCGACGGCCCGGACGGACCAGGTGGTCACGGCCACGACCCGGTCCGTCGCGTCGACGAGGACCTCGGTCGGCGGCGGCCGGCTGAGGAACCCGAGCACGCTCGCCGTCAGCCCGTACGCACCGACGTTCGGGATGGCCACCACGTCACCCACCCGCGGGTCCGGGAGCCGGGCGTCGCGGCCGAGGACGTCCAGCGGGGTGCAGAGCGGTCCGACCAGGGTGACCGGCTCGGCGTCCGGGGCGTCCGGGCCGGTGGGTTGCGCCGACGGCGGCAGCAGCCGGCCGGTGGCGGAGACCCCGCCGAGGTTGTTGATCCCGGCGTCGAGGACCACGAACGTCCGTCCGCCGCTCCGCTTGACGTCCAGTACCGTCGACAGCAGGGTGCCGCACTCGGCGACCAGGTACCGCCCGGCCTCGAACGCGACCACCGGCCGCCCGGCCCGCCAACCGGCGAGACGGGTGTCGAGCGTCTCCGCCAGGGTGGCCGCGAGCCGCTGGTATCCCGGAGACTCTCCGGGCCGGGCGAACGGCGCCGCGAAGCCGCCGCCGAGGTCCAGCACGGTGGCGTCCAGCCCGGACCGGTGCAGGACGGCCGCCGCCGTCTGGGCGCTGGCGGTGAACTCGGCGGCCAGCGCCGCCTCGTCGGTCATGTTGGTGACCGGGAAGAAGTGCAGCCCGACCGGCCTGGCTGCCGGCGTTCCGGTGAACAGTCCCGGGACGGACCAGAGCGCGTCGAGGTCGATGCCGAACTGCGACGGCCGGCCGGTCATCCGGAGGCCGCCGGCCGGCCGGGACGGAAGACCGTTCACCCGGATCAGGTATTCGACCGTCGTGCCGTGCTCGGCCGCCGCGGCCGCCAGCCGTCGGTGGTCCTCGGCCGACTCGACCGAGAACAGCCGTACGCCCGCCGCGATCGCCTCGGTGACCTCGGTCGGAGTCTTGCCGGGGCCGGTGTACAGGACCTGCCCGGCCGGCTGACCCGCGTCCAGCGCGACCGCGAGTTCACCCGCCGAGCTCACCTCGGCCGGCAGGCCCAGCCCGGTGAGCTGGCGCAGCACGGCCGGGCTGGGGTTGGCCTTCACCGAGTAGTACAGCCGGTGTGGAGACGGAAGTGCGGCGCGCAGCCGGTCGGCGGCCCGGTGGATCCGCGCCGCGTCGTACACGTACAGCGGTGTGCCGTACCGGCGAGCCAGGTGCGACCGGTCGGCGACGCCGTCCCGGCTCATGCCGCCGCGGGACCGGGGGCGGTGGCCGGCTCGCGCAGGGCGGCCAGCGCGCGTCGGTCGACCTTCCCGTTCGCGGTCAACGGCAGCTCGGCGAGGCGACGGCAGACGGCCGGTGTCTTCGCCGGCTCCAGCAGCCGGCGCAGCTCCCGCAGCACCTCGGCCGGGCTGCGGCTGCCGGTCACGAAGAGCGCGAGGTCGTACCGGCCGTCCGGCCGGACCAGGCCCGCCCCGGTGACGCCGTCGATGGTGCCGGCCGCTGCCTCGATCTCGGTGACGCTCATCCGTACCCCCCGTCGCTTGAAGATGTCGTCCCGGCGGCCCACGAAATAGAGGTAGCCGTCCGGGTCGGCGTATCCGAAGTCGCCGGTGTGCAGCTCAGGTGCCTGGTCCGGGCCGGGCGGGAACCGGCGGGCGGTCAGCTCCGGCGCACGCCAGTAGCCCGCCGCCAGGTGCGGGCCGCGTACCACGAACTCGCCCACCTCGCCCGGCGGCAGCGGTCGGCCGTCCGGGTCGGTCACCAGCACCTCCGTGCCGGCGAGGGGGCGCCCGACCGATCCGGGGCGGGCCCGGTCGCCGTCCGGCTCCAGGATGGAGATGCGCTTGCACTCGGTCACGCCGAACATCAGGCAGACCTGTGCGCCCGGGAACGACGCGCGGAGGTCGCGGAGCAGTCCGGGCCCGAGCGCCTCGCCGGTGTTGGTGAGCAGGCGTACCGGGGTGCTCCGGTCCGGCCGACGTCGGGCCAGGTTCACGATCATGGTGGCCAGGGAGGGTACGACCGGAACGACCGAGGACTGCCAGTCCCGGATCCGCCGGAGTAGTTCGACCTCGCGTCCCTCGGGGGCGAGTTGCAGCTCACTGCCGCCGAGTGCGCAGAGCAGCGCCTGGTAGAGCCCGTAGTCGAAGGACATCGGCAGGGCGCAGAGAACCCGGTCGTCGGCGGTGTAGCCCAACCGTTGCCCGATGGCCCCGGTGGCGAAGACCACCTGCCGGTGTGCACACATGACCCCCTTCGGCGCCGCGGTGCTGCCGGAGGTGTACATCAGCAGCGCCAGGCCGTCCTGGTCGGCCCCGGGCACCGAGGCGCCGACCGGCAGGGCCGGGGTGTCGAGAGCCTGCCGCCAGGCGTCCGTCGCGGTCATCACCGTGGCGCCGCCCCGACCGGCCAGCGCGGTGGCGCCGGCATCGGTGGTCAGCACGACCGCCGGCTCGGCGTCGGCCACCACGGTGGGCAGCCACAGGTCGCCCGCTGCCGGGTTGACCGGCACGAAGACCCCTCCCTGGTACGACGTGCCGTGCAGCATGGCCACGATCCGCCGGTCGCGTCCGTGCTGTACCACCACCCGGTCACCGGCCGACACCCCGATCCGGCCCAGCCAGGCGGCGAACCGCCGGCTGTGCTCGTCGAGTTGACGGTAGCTCCAGCCGCCCTCGGCGTCCCGGACGGCCGGCGCCGACGGCGACCGTGCGGCGGCGGTGGCCAGCAGGTCGTGCATCATCGGCACGGCCGCTCCCGGCGGGCGGCGGTCGGGTGACGCCAGGAGTGCGGCATGGTCAGCGCCGTGCCGTGCCTCATCCGTCCCCCTCCGACGTCAGCACAACGGCCATGGGCGAGTGCCCATATACATCGGCGAGTCTAAATACCATTCCGATCGCGGACAAGGCGCCCCTATTTCCTCCATAGTGGACTTTCGACTCCGCCGTACCGGTCGGCAGTGCTCGGGTGCAGCTCGGTGGCGACGTCGGCGAGGCGCCGGGGGCCGGCGAACACCTCGGCCGATATCCCGGTGTAGCCCAGCCGGCGCAGCTCCCGGACGACCGCCACGGCCCGTCGCAGCCGGCCACCCTGCTGGAGATAGCTCGCGGCCAGCGTCGGCGTCACCTCCGGGTGGTATCTGGCGACCGCCGCCAGCAGCGCACACCGCGCTGCGGCCTGGTCCGGCGCGGGCGCCGACCCCGGTCGCCACGGTGCTCCGCCGCCCCGCGCCGGTTCGGGCACCGGCGAAGGGCTCTGCCCCGAAGAGCGGGTCCCGATCGGTGGGCCGGGCCGGCACGTGTATCGGGCGGGCGCGAGGATCGGGCCGCCGTGCCGCGCCTCGTGCAGCACATGCAGGGCGAGGTCGCGCGGAGTCGGAGTCGGCGTGCGGCCGTCGGTGGTGATCTCGGCGGTGAGGACGGCCCGGGGCGGCGGCCCGTCGACGAAGACCGTCGCCGACGTGACGGCGGGATGGGACCGGAGCGCGGCCTCCACCTGCCGGAGGTCGATCCAGCAGTGGTCCAGGTACACCCAGTCCGGCGAGCGTCGGGGTGGTGCGAGCGTCCCGATGGCAGCCAGCTCCGAGAGGCGCACCTCACGCTCGGCGGCGGTCAGCAGCAGCTTACGGACGTCGAGCAGGAAGCGGTCCACCCGGTCCGCGGGGAGGACGTCGGCCCGGGCGACGAGCCGGAGCTGGCTCGATCCGGGGTGCACCGTCAGGGCCAGGTCGGTGGCGGCGTCCGACATCTCCAGCGGGCGCACCTCGCACTCGTACGGCCGCGCCGCCCCGGCGTCCCGTACGTCGTCCGCCGGCGCGGGCGCGTCCTCCGGCAGGAAGTTGAACGTCACACCGGTGCGGAAACCCCCGATCCCGCGCGCCTGCGCGACCTGGGCACTGAGTTCCTTCATCTCGTCGAGGGCGAACTGTCCGTGCGCGGTGGCGGTCGCGTAGGCCCGGGCCGTCGCCGCGACCAGTTGTCCGAGCGTCGACTCGGCGCTCACCTCGACCGAGAGCAGCACCGGCTGGAAGAGGCAGCCCACCGCCGGATAGCTGCGCGGCGTACGCCGGTTGGACCACATGGTCAGCAGGGCACAGCGCGGGTGGCCGGAGACCCGGGCCAGTACTGCGACGAAGGCCGCGAGCACCACGGCCGGATAGGAGACGCCGGTTCGGTCGGCGAGCCGGGCCACCGCCGTCGGCAGCTCCGGACAACGCAGCACCGCCGAGTGGAACCGTGGCTCGTCGTCGACGAGCGGGAACATCTGGTGCGGAATCCGACCGAGTTCCCGTGCCCAGTAGGCCAGCGACCGGCGGTTGAGCCGTCGCCCGCGCGGCGATCGCTCGAACCGGGCCTGGTCGAGCGGCTGCCACGGGTCCGGATCCGCCGTAACGGATCCGCCGAGCCGGTCACGCAGCTCGCGGCAGAGCGCGGCCATTCCCCAGCCGTCCACCGCGATGTGGTGGGCGGCGAGTCCGATCGCGACAACCCGGTCACCGGCCAGCAGAGCGGCGCCGAAGAACGGCCACTCGGCCTCGATGTCCAGGCCGGTGCCGGTGACCCGCTGCCGGAGTTCCTCGATCGTGCCCCCGGCCTCGGCCCGACAGAGCAGCAGTGGTGCGGGTCCGGGCGGCTGGACGACCTGGACCGGCTCGCCGGCCTCGTCCAGCCCGTACGTGGTGCGCAGCGTCTCGTGCCGGTCGACCAGTCCGTCGAAGGCGCCGCGTACGGCCGCCGGCGAGATGGCGATCTCGGGAGGGATCTCCACGATGCTCGTCAGGTTCATGGTGTGCCGCCGCGACACGGGCACGTCCTGGTACACCGACCAGAGCAGTTGTTGGCTCCAGGTCAGTGGCCCGCGCCGGGCCGGGGGTTCGGCCATGTCGACATTCTCGCCGTCCTCGATCGACGGTGCTCGGTGCGACAGTGTTAGGACTCTTTACAGTATGGCCGCCCGGTCCCTATCATTCGGCGAACGTTCTTTCGTCGATGACCCAGATCCGTGGCGATCGACCGCCGTCCGCGCCCGCAACGTCCCGGGTCACCGGGACGTGCCGGTGCCTGGCGGACGCCGCCCAGCCGGAGCAGGAGGGCGTGACAATGAGCCTTTTCCACCCTGGACAGCGCGGCGGACGCACCCCGACTTTTACCTGCGGCCACGGCCGACCGCACCGGGAGGTCGAGAAAGGTGCGACGCACCGGCCGGATTGGTCGACACCACCCAGACCCAGGCGTACCGCCCGGAGCGGGCCGGGCCGGCTCGGCCGGGCCGTCCTCGGCATCACCCTCGTGGTCTCCAGCGTCGCGCTGGCCGGCCAACTCGCCGCCCCGGCGGCCCGGGCGGTCGCCGTGCCGGGCGGGGCGGCCCAGGTCGTCCCGGTACCGGCCAGCGCGGTCCCGGTGCCGGGCGAGACCTTCACGCTCGCTCCGCAGAGCCGGATCGTGGTCGGGCCCGACGGCGACGCGGAGACCGCCGGAGTCGCGGACGGACTGGCGGCGCTGCTGCGGCCGTCCACCGGCTATCCGCTACCGGTCACCGCCGCCGCGCCGCGCCGCGGCGACATCGAGCTGCGCCTGGTGGCCGCCGCCGAACTCGGCGACGAGGGATACCGGCTCGACATCACCGCCGCCGGGGTACGGCTGGCGGCGGCCCGCCCGGCCGGTCTCTTCTACGGCGTACAGACGCTGCGGCAGTTGCTTCCGCCGTGGATCGAGAGCCGGACGGTCCGACCCGGACCGTGGACGGTCTCCGGGGTCCGGATCGAGGACGTCCCCCGGTACGGCTACCGGGGCGTGATGCTCGACATCGCCCGGCACTTCCAGCCGCCGGCCGTGGTCAAGCGGCTGATCGACCAGGCCGCAGCATACAAGATCAATACCTTGCACCTGCACGTCGGCGACGACCAGGGCTTCCGGATCGCGATCGACGGCCGACCGGAACTCACCGAGATCGGGGCGCAGTTCTCCATCAACAACGACCCGGGCGGCCACTGGACCCAGGCCGAGTACGTCGACGTCGTCACCTATGCGGCGGAACGCTTCATGACCGTCATCCCCGAGGTCGACACGCCCGGGCACACCAACGCAATCATCATGTCGTACGCCGGCCCGGAGGCGGATCCGGTGCTGCCGGACGTCAACTGCAGCAACCGTACGCCTCCGGTCTGGAACCTCACCGGGGCCGTCGGCTACAGCGCGCTCTGCCCGGAGAGCCCGAACACCTGGGCCATCCTCACCGACATCGTCGCGCAGCTCAGCGCCCTGACCCCCGGGCCGTACTACCACCTCGGCGGCGACGAGGTGCCGGCGTCCATACTCTCGCACGACCGGTTCGTCGGCTTCGTCGACCGCTTGGCCGACCTGGTCACGGCGCAGGGCAAGACCGCGATCGGCTGGGCCGAGATCTCCCAGGCGAACTTCGACCGGCCCGGCGCCGCCCCGGCAATCGCCCAGTTCTGGAACAACGGCAACCCGGCCGGCGCCGGCGGCGACACGGCCCGCCGGGCCGTGCAGAAGGGCATGCGGGTCATCATGTCCCCGGCCAACCACACCTATCTGGACATGCGGCAGTGGCCGGGCAGCCCGCTCGGGCTCGGCTGGGCCGGCACCCTGGACGTGTCGCACTTCTACCACTGGTCCGGTACCAGCAGCGACCCCGGCAGTTACATCCCGGCCCGCACCGTGAACGGCGAGACCCTGCCGGCGGTGACCGACGCGCACATCCTGGGCGTCGAGGCGCCGATCTGGTCCGAGACGCTGCTCACCGGCGCCGACATCGAGTTCCAGGCGTTCCCCCGGCTGCCGGCGACGGCGGAGATCGGCTGGTCGCCGAACGTCCACCCGGAACGCAACCTGGCCTCCTTCGTCGACCGGCTGGCCGGGCACGGCCCGCGCTGGCAGCTCCAGGGCCAGAACTTCCACCCGTCCCCGCAGGTGCCGTGGCGGGTCGACGTGGCGGCGCCGGACGTGCACAGCGACACGCGTACGGTCGGCGGCGCGCTCGCCTCGATCTCCGCGCCGGGGGTCGCGCCCGACCAGGTGACCGCGACCGTCGACTGGGGCGACGGCAGCAGCTCCCCGGCCACGGTCAGCGGCACGGCGGGCACCGTCACCAGGGTCAACGGCCTCTACACCGCCACCGCCAGCCACCGGTACGCCCGGGACGGCGTCTACCGGGCCACCGTCACCGCGACCCGGCCGGGCGGCGTCACCAGCAGCGCCCGGTTCAGCGTCACCGTCGACACCTGCACCAGCCGGCTGTCCGGCCGGCACAGCGGCCCGCTGGTGGTCGGGGCCGGGGTGACCTGCCTGGCCGGCGCCACCGTCACCGGCCCGGTGACCGTCCGGCCGGGCGGCTCGCTGATCGCCACCGCGGCGTCGGTCCGGGGGCCGGTGCAGGCGAGCGGCGCGACCACCCTGGAACTGCTCGGCGGCTCGGTCGCCGGTCCGGTGACCGTCACCGGCACCACCGGACAACTCGGCATCGAGGGCGTACGGGTCGGCGGCCCGCTCGTGGTCACCGGCACCGGCACCGGCCCGGCGCCGGTGATCGCCGGCAACACCATCGGCGGTCCGCTGGTCTGCACCGGCAACACCCCGGCACCGGTGGACAACGGCGTACCCAACACGGTGCGTGGCCCGGCCACCGGGCAGTGCCGGGACCTCTGACCGAACCCGGCCCCCGGGAACGACTCCCGGGGGCCGAACCGGTGGCGGGAGACCACCGCCCGCACCCTCACCGGCGCCCTGGGCCGTGCTATCCGCCGCCGGGGCTGACCAGGCCGGTCTCGTAGGCGACGACGACGGCTTGGACGCGGTCGCGGAGCCCGAGTTTGCCGAGGATGCGAGCGACGTGGGTCTTGACGGTCGCCTCGGAGAGGTGGAGGCGGGCGGCGAGTTCGGCGTTGCTCAGGCCCTGCGCCAGCAGCCGCAGCACCTCGAGTTCGCGTGGGGTCAGCGTGGACAGGTCGCGGTGCGGTGCGGCGGGATCGGCGCTGCGACTGGCGAACCGCTCGACGAGCCGCCGGGTGATGGTGGGGGCCAGCAGCGCGTCGCCGGACCGGACCATCCGGACGGCGGCGACCAGATGTTCGGGTGTGACGTCCTTGAGCAGGAAGCCGCTGGCGCCGGCGGACAGCGCCGCGTAGACATAGTGGTCGAGGTCGAAGGTGGTCAGGATGATCACGCGTGGATCGCCGGTGCCACCGGTGAGGATGCGCCGGGTGGCTTCCAGCCCGTCCATCTCCGGCATCCGGACATCCATCAGGACGACGTCCGGCAGGGTACGCCGGACCGCGTCGACGGCCTCGGCACCGTTGGTCACCTCGGCGACCACGTCGATGCCGTCGGCGGTCAGGATCATCCGGAAGCCGGTACGGACCAGCGCCTGGTCGTCCGCGACGACGACGCGCAGCCGCGCGGTCATGGTGCCTCCAGCGGGATTCGTGCGGTGACCCGGTAGCCCCCGCGCAGGCGTGGCCCGGCGCGCAGGGTCCCGCCGTAGACCGCCAACCGCTCACGCAGGCCGATCAGGCCGTGCCCGTTGCCGGTGCCGGCCGCGACGCCGGGGGTGCCGCCGGTGTCGGTGGCCTCGACCCGGAGCTGCTCGGTGCCGTACTCCACCAGGACTGTCGCGCTCGCCCCGGTGGCGTGCTTGACCGTGTTGGTCAGCGCCTCCTGGACCACCCGGTAGGCGGTCAGCTCGATTCCCGGCAGCAGCGGACGGGGTTGGCCGGACACGGTCAGCTCGACCGGTGTCCCGGCATCGCGCACCCGCTGCACCAGTGCTTCCAGCCGGTCGAGGCCCGGCTGTGGGGTCAGGCCGCCCGTGCCGGCCGGGTCCCCGCCGTCGCTGTCCATGGTGAGCAGCCCCATGACGTGGCGCAGTTCGGCCATCGCGGCCCGACCGCCGGCCTCGACGGAGAGCAGCGCGTCGTGGGCCTGGTCGGGGCTGGTCCGCATGACCTTGCGGGCCGCTCCGGCCTGGATGACCATGACGCTCACGTTGTGGGTCACCACGTCGTGCAGTTCCCGGGCGATGCGGGCGCGTTCGTGCTCGGCGGCGCGACGCAGCGCCTCGGCCTGCTCGTGTTCGAGTCTGGACAGCCGGGCACGGTCCTCGTCGGCCCGCCGTTTCCACCGGCGCAGGCCATTGGCCGCGAGGACGATCGGGATGAGAATCAGGAACGGGACGGCGTTGTCCGGGACGGTGGGCACCGCCGATTCCCGGATCTGGGTGTAGAGGAACGCCGCCACGGGCAGGCTCGCCAGCGCCGGCACCCGGTACGGGCTGTACACGGCGGCCGTGTAGGCGGCGATGACGCAGGCGTAGAAGGAAACCCGCAGCGCGGCGTTGTAGTCGCTGGCCAGCGGGGCCGTGACGAGGACGGTCCAGAGCACCGCGAGCGGATAGCGGCGGCGGAGCACCAACGGCAGCACCACCACGACGAGCATGACGACCGTCGAGCCGATCTCGTAGTCCTCGATCGGCAGGAACGGGTCCGGCATCGGCGGGACCGGGCCCCGGGGCGGATCCGGCTCCAGCGGCGGGATCGGCTCGGCCAGGTCCTGGTTGTCGAAGCTGACCGCGGGTGCACGGTGTTCCCGGTCCTGGCTGTCACCCTCCCGGATCGCGGCGAGCAGGAGGCCCAGCGCCACGATCACGTCGAACGCCCGGCCGCGCCACGAGAGCGTCGGCAGCGGACCCGACGGCTGCAGCAGCAGCCTCAGCCAGGCCCACAGCCGGCCGGCCGTCGCCCCCTTCATCACCTGGTCATTCTTGCCCACCGTTGCCGGCTCGCGACATCCGCCGAGCTAACCACCCGGGCTACCTCGATGGACTACGCCGCAGGGATGACCCGGACCCGTCTCATCCCGGGGCGGTACCGGATTTGACTCCGGTGGCCGACGCCCGCGGTCCCGGTGCGGACCTAGCTTCGAGCGGCCAGAGCCGCACGAGTCAGAAGGAGATCCGCCATGACCGCACCGGTGATCGAGTTGCACGACGTGAGCCGCAGGTACGACGAGGGGCCACCGGCGCTGGACGCCGTGTCGCTGCGGATCGCCGCCGGGGAATCGGTCGCGGTCCTGGGGCCGTCGGGCAGCGGCAAGTCCACGCTGCTGAACCTGGTCGCCGGGCTGGACCGGCCGAGCGGCGGCACGGTGACCGTGGCCGGTGTCCGCGTCGACGAGTTGGGTGAGGCCGGCTCCGCCCGGTACCGGCGGGCGAAGATCGGCATGGTGTTCCAGTTCTTCAACCTCCTCGACGACCTGACCGTCGTCGACAACGTCATGCTGCCGGCGCAGTTGGCCGGGACGGCCCGTGGCACCGCCCGGCGGCGCGCCATGGAACTGCTCGGCATGCTCGGCGTCGACCGGCACGCCGCCGCCTACCCGGGGCGGCTCTCCGGCGGTGAGCGACAGCGCGTCGCGGTGGCCAGAGCCCTGGTCAACCGACCGGCGCTGCTGCTCGCCGACGAACCGACCGGTGCGCTGGACACCGCCTCCGGCGAGGAGGTCCGGCGCCTACTGGGCGACCTGCACGCCGAGGGCCAGACCATCGTCCTGGTCACCCACGACCTGGCCCTGGCGCAGTCGTGCGCGACCCGGACCGTCCGGCTCGTCGACGGCCGGGTCGCCGCCGACAGCACGATGGAGCCGGTCCGATGAGTGCGCTGGGCGGGGTGGTCCGGTCCGGCGTGGGGCGTCGCCGGGTGCAGACGGTGGTGGTCGGGCTGGTGGTGATGATCGCGGTGACCGCCGCCGTACTCGGCGGGTCGCTGATGGTGGCCTCCACGGCTCCCTTCGAGCGGGCGTTCGCCCAGCAGAACGGCGCGCACCTGACCGTACAGTTCGACGGAGCCAGGGCCGCGGCGGCGCAACTGTCGGCGTCCGCGCGAGCCGCCGGGGTCGCGGCGGCGGCCGGCCCGTTCCCGACCGCGACGATCACCCCGGCCAACGATCACGGCGGGCCGGAGCGGCCGATCACGGTGGTCGGGCGGGCCGGTGCGGGTGGACCGGTCGACGCCGTGACGGTGACCGAGGGGCGGTGGGCGACCGCCCCCGGCGAGATCGTGCTGCACGCCGACCATCGGCTCCCGATGAGCCTCCAGCCGCAGGTGGGTGACGCGCTGACGCTGACGAGCCCGGCCGGCGGTCCGATCCTGACGGTGGTCGGCGTGGCCCGGTCGGTCAGCGAGACCGCCGGTGGCTGGGTGGCCCCGGAGCAGGTCGCGGCGCTGACCGCTCCGGGGGCGACCGCCGGGTACCAGATGCTCTACCGGCTGACCGCGAGCGACACCGCCGGCCAGATCGACTCGGGTCGCGCCGCGATCGAGGCGAGCGTGCCCACAGGGGCGTTCACCGGAGCACGGTCCTGGCTCACCACCAGGACCAACAGCGCCGGCAGCACGCTGCTGTTCGTGCCGTTCCTCATCGCGTTCGGGGTGCTGGGCGTACTCATGGCGGTCCTGATCATCGGCAACGTCATCGCCGGGGCGGTCAGCACCGGAACACACCGGATCGGCGTCCTCAAGGCCCTCGGCTTCACCCCGCACCAGGTGGTCCGGGCGTACACGGCGCAGACGCTGATCCCCGCCGTGGTCGGCGCCGTGCTCGGCGTCGTGGCCGGCAACCTGCTGGTCGTCCCGGTCCTGGCGCAGACCAACGAGGTCTACGGCACCACGGACACCGGCGTCACCCCGTGGGTCAACCTCCTGGTGCTGGCCGGGGCGCTGGCCCTGGTCACCGCGACCGCCTGGGCGGCGGCGTCCCGGGCCGGGCGGCTGCGCACCGTCGAGGTGCTCGCCGTCGGCCGCACCCCCGGCCCGGGCCGGGGGCAGTGGGCCGCCCGGCTGGCCGCCCGACTTCCGCTGCCCCGACCGGCGACCCTGGGGCTGGCCCAGCCGTTCGCCCGGGTGCTCCGGACGGCCACCATCGTCGCGGCGATCGCGTTCGGGGCTGCGGCCGCGACCTTCGCGGTAGGGCTGGGCGCCTCGTTGAACGAGGTCCAGGCCACGGAGAGCCATGGCGACGTCGTCATCCACCCGGGCCGCGCGATCTCCGGGCCGCCACCCGGGGGCGCCCCGCCGGGGCCACCGAGAGTCGCTCTGGGGCCGCCGCCGTCACCGGACCCCGTGGTGGTGGTCGCGGCTATCACCGCACAGCCCGGGACCGGCCGGTACAGCGGCGTCGCACACACCGAGGTGACCACGCCGGGCCTCACCAGTGCGCTGAGCGTCCTCGCCTTCACCGGCGACGGCCACGCCGACAGCTACCAGATGATCTCCGGTAGCTGGTTCGGCCAACCCGGCGAGATCGTGGTTTCCCGACCGTTCCTGACCGCCACCGACACCCGGGTCGGCGACAGCATCGTCCTGACCGACCGTGGCAGGCGGATCGACGCCCGGATCGTCGGCGAGGTCTTCAACATCGAGTCCCGAGGCATGCAGGTGCTCACCGCCGCCGCGACACTCGCGGCCAGCCAACCGGACCTGCGGCCCCAGGAATACCACATCACCCTCACTCCCGGCACCGACCCGGCCGGGTACGTCAAGGCGCTGAACGCCGCGCTGGCGTCGGTGGAAGCCACCGCGGAGGTCGTCGAGCAGGAGGCGGACGAGATCCTTCTGATCATCAACACGCTGACCGGCCTGCTCACCCTGATGCTGGTCACCGTGGCCGCGCTGGGCGTACTCAACATGGTCGTGCTGGAGACCCGGGAACGCGTGCACGATCTCGGGGTGCACAAGGCCCTGGGGATGACCCCGCGGCAGATCATCATGATGGTCGTCGCCTCGGTCGTCGTCACGGGGCTGATCGGCGGCGCCGTCGGCGTACCCGTCGGCGTTGTCATGCAGCGGATGATCGTGGCCGAGATGGGCCATGCCGCAGGGTTCAACCTGCCCGCCTCGGTCATCGACATCTACCACCCCGCCGAGCTGGTGCTCTTCGGCCTCGGCGGCCTGCTCATCGCCGTGCTCGGCGCACTGCTGCCCGCCGGCTGGGCCGCCCGCACCCGCACCGCCACCGCACTGCGCACCGAATAGCCCGGACCTGCGCCGGGCAGACCAGAACCTTCACCCGGACAGACCGAACCCGCGCCCGGACAGCCCCGCGGCTTCACCCGGCACGGCAGGGAGGTCCGGTCCGCCTGCCGGGGCGCCGTCCGCGCCGTGACCGCGCGGCGCACCCCGGCAGGCGCGTCGCATCCGTCCGGTGGACGTGGCGGGCGACAACCCGGTGGCGTCAGCCGGGCACCGGCCCGGTCGAGTCGCGGATCACCAGCGCGTGTCCGGTCGGCCGGCGCCGTGGTCGCTTCGAGCGCGGCTTGAGGGCCAGCTCCAGGGCCATCCGGCCCATGTCGGTCATCGGCAGCCGGACGGTGGTGAGACCGGGCGCCAGGTCCGCGGCCACCGAGACGTCGTTGAAACCGACCACCGAGACCTGGTCCGGTACGCCGACCCGGTGCGCCCGCAGCGTCGAGAGCACCCCGATCGCCATCGAGTCGTTCAGCGCCACGA
This sequence comes from Plantactinospora sp. KLBMP9567, assembly GCF_033446045.1. Lineage (NCBI taxonomy): Bacteria > Bacillati > Actinomycetota > Actinomycetes > Micromonosporales > Micromonosporaceae > Plantactinospora > Plantactinospora sp. KLBMP9567. The sequence continues at coordinate 117,811 of NZ_JAWQRR010000018.1, forward strand.
TCGCGGTCGTGTCGGGATGCTCCCGCAGGATCCGTTCGGCCGCGATCCGGCCCCCGTCCCGGGTGAAGTCGGTGTGCACGATCGGCAGCTCGTCGAGGGTCAGCCCGTGCCGGCGCAGCGCGGCCGCCACTCCGGCGAGCCGGTCGATGACGGTGGTGAGTCCACCGGTCGCGGCGGCGACCGCGATCCGGCGGTGGCCCAGCGCCAGCAGGTGCTCGCCGAGGGCACGCCCACCGGCCTCGTTGTCGGGCAGCACCGCGTCCACCCCGAGGGGATGCCGGCCGATCACCGCGACCCGCCCGCCCAGGGTCTGGTACGCCGCCAGTTCGCGCCGCGCCTCGGCCTGGACCCGTGGGTCGTCGTAGCCCGAGCCGGCGATCACGACGATGCCGACCCGCTGGGCGATGAGGTGCCGCAACTGCCGCAGCTCGTGCTCGGGGTCGCGGCCGGAGTGGCAGATCTGCACCAGCAGGCCCTGTTCGTCGGCGACCTGGATGACCCCGCCGGCTATCTCGGAGAAGTACGGGTCGTCGACCTGGTGCACGACGAGTCCGACGGTCGAGCTGACGCCGCCGGCCAGGGTCCGGGCGTACGGGTTGGCCACGTACCCGAGTTCCCGGGAGACCTGCCGGACCCGGTCGGCGACCGCTGGGCTGACGCCGTCCCGGCCGGCGAGCGCCCGGGAGGCGGTCGCCAGCGACACGCCGGCCCGTTCGGCGACGTCGACGAGGCGCAGCCGCCCGCCAGGCTTCGGCATCGGTAACTCCCGGGAAACATCAACGACCGTAGCGGTAACTATTGCAAGTGACGCAGGCCACAGCCTATGGTACGAAAGCGCTTCCGTAAGCGCTTTCGTTACCTCTGCGAAGGAGCGTCAGGAATGACATCCCGAGCGACACGCGGACGATGGGCAACGGCCGTCGGCGCGGCGGTGGCACTTCTGCTGGCGGGCTGTGGCGACGACGGCGGGTCGGGTTCCTCCGACGATCCGATCCTGGTCGGGATCTCGCTCCCGCTGACCGGGGACTTCTCCGAGCCCGGCAAGGGTGTGCAACGCGGCTACGAGGCCTGGGCCAAGATCACCAACGACAAGGGTGGCCTGCTCGGCCGGCAGGTCGAGCTGAAGATTCTCGACGACCAGTCCAACGCCGACCGGGTGGTGGCCGACTACGAGCAGTTGATCGGCCAGGACAACGTGGACATCGTGGTGGGTCCCTTCTCGACCCGCCTCGTCGTCCCGGCCGCCCGGGTGGCGCAGGAGTACGGCATGCTCTTCGTGGAGCCGGCCGGCGCGGCGAAGGAGGTCTTCACGCAGGGCTTCAAGAACCTGTTCTACGCGGCACCGGCGGTCGCCGACGACCACTACAACCACCTCGCCGAATACCTGCTCGCCCTGCCGCCCGGCCAGCGACCGACCACCGTCGCGTATGCCGCCATGGACGACCCGTTCGCACAGGGCACCGCGTACGGGCTGAAGGCGAAGCTGGAGGCGGGCGGGGTGCGTACCGTCGTGGACGAGGTGTACCCGCCGAACACCACCGACTTCGGCACCATCGCCGCCAAGATCGCGGCCTCGAAGGCGGACATGGTGGTGGGCGGCTCGCAGTACCAGGACGGCGTGAACCTCATCGTCGCCCTGCAACAGCTCAACTACCAGCCCAAGCTGGCGGCCTTCTCGACCGCACCGACGAGCCCCGAGTTCGCCGCCGCGATCGGCAACAAGACCGAAGGCATCCTGGCGCCGACCGGCTACACCCAGAAGGCGCCGTACCCGAGCAACGTCGAGTTCGTGCAGAAGTACACGGAGCAGTTCGGCTCACCGCCGGAGGAGGACGAGGCGAACGCGTACACCACCGGCCAGGTGGTGGCCGCCGCCGTCAGCGCGGTCGGCTGCGCCGAGCAGGGGGAGTGCCAGCAGAAGCTGGTCGACTGGATCCGCGGCAACAAGGTGGAGACCGTCGTCGGGCCGCTCACCTGGGACGCCACCGGCAAGCCGCAGGGCGCGCACATGATCCAGCAGTGGGTCGGCGGGCAGATCCAGATCGTCCTGCCCACCGAGGCGAAGGAAGTCGACATCGTCTACCCGAAGCCGGCCTGGTGAGGTAGCGGATGCCGTCCGGCGCCCTGCTCTTCCAGAGCGTCATCCTGGGCCTGCTGCTGGGTGGGCTGTACGCCCTCCTGGCAGCCGGCCTGACGCTCTACTTCGGCATCATGCGGGTGGTGATGATCGCCCACTCGGCGTTCCTCATCCTCGCCGCCTACCTCGCCTGGTGGTCGCACGCCAGGCTGGGCGTCGACCCGCTGCTGTCGATGGTCGTCACGGTCCCGCTCTTCTTCGGTCTCGGCGTGCTGCTCCAGCGGCTGCTGCTGGCCCGGCTGCGTCCGGTGACCCTGACGATGATGTCGGTGCTGCTCACCTTCGCGATCGCCGTGCTGGTCGAAGGGCTGCTCGGCTACGCCTTCACCGGCACCCAGCGACGGATCCAGCTCGGCTACGGCTCGGCGAGCCTCGGGCTCTTCGGCGCCCGGATCGCGGTGGTCAAGCTGATCGCGTTCGGGCTCGCCGCCGTCGCGCTGCTCGCGCTGTACCTGCTGCTCAAGCGGACCAGGTTCGGCTGGGCGCTGCGGGCGACGATCCAGCACTCCGACGCCGCCCGGCTGATCGGGATCGACACCGACCGGATCGCCGGCTTCGGCTTCGGCGTCGGGCTCGCCACCGCCGCCGTCGGCGGTACCGCGCTGGCCCTGGACACCACCATCTACCCGTCGCTGCACTGGCACTGGATCGGTCCACTGATGGCGATCATCGTGGTCGGCGGGCTGGGCAGCGTCCCGGGGGCGGCGATCGCCGCGATGCTGCTCGGGCTGATGCAGAGCCTGTTGCAGATCCCGCTCGGCACCACCTGGGCCCAGACCGTCTTCTATCTCGCGCTCTTCGCGACGCTGGCGTTCCGCCCGCAGGGATTCTTCGGAGGTCGGCTTGCCCAGCGCTTCTGACCTTCCCACGACGGCCACGGCGCCGGAGGCCGGACCGGCCGGGCCGACACCCGGAAACCGGGCGGTGGGGCGGACGGCCGGGCTGCTCCGGTTGGCCGCGATCCTGGCCGTCGCCGCCGCCGTGCTCTCGTTTCCGTCCTGGGCGCCGAACCCGTACATCCTCTCGGCCGGCGTCGTCGTGCTGAACTACGCGGTGCTGTCGACGTCGTGGAACTTCGTCGGCGGGTTCACCGGGTACATCTCGCTCGGGCACGGCGCGCTGGCCGGGCTCGGCGGCTACGCCACCGGCCTGTTCGTGGTCCGGGCCGGACTGCCGAGCTTCGTCGCGCTCGCCGCGGCGGCGCTGCTGGTGGCGGCGTTCGCGGTCCCGGTCGGGTACGCCGCGCTGCGGGTGCGCGGGGCGTCGTTCGTGATCGTGTCGATCGCGCTGGTGCTGATCCTGCTGCTGGTCTTCCAGAGCTGGGCGTCGTTCACCGGCGGGTCGCGCGGGCTGGTCGTGCCGCGCCCGTTCCCGGGACTGCTCCGGCCCGAGCACCACCGGGTCTTCTTCTATCTCTTCGCCGCCCTGCTCGCGGTCGCGCTGCTGGTCTGGTGGCTGGTCGACCGGTCCCGCTTCGGGCTCGGCCTCAAGGCGATCCGGGAGGACGAGGACAAGGCAGAGTCGCTGGGTACCCCGACCTTCGGGTACAAGCTGGTGGTCTTCGTGGTGTCGGCCGGCTTCACCGGCCTGGCCGGCGGCCTCTACGCGCTCTGGTTCGGCGACCTCGACCCGGTCTTCCAGTTCTCCATCCTGACCGGCTCCTACCTGGTGCTGATGGCGCTGCTCGGCGGGGTACGCCAGCTCTTCGGCCCGCTGGTCGGCGCGCTCGTCGTCGGGATCGGACTGGAGTACTTCAAGGTGGAGTTCGGCAACACCCCGCTGCATCTGGTCGCCACCGGCCTGTTGCTGGCCCTGGTGGTGATGTTCATGCCGGACGGGGTGCTGCCGGCGGTGGGCGCCCTGCTCGACCGGTTCCTGCGGCCGGCGCAGAGTTCGATCCGCGAGGTGACTGCGGCCGAGTTGCGCGACCGGGACGCCACCCGACCAGACGGTGGCCCGGCGGTCGACCCACCGGCCGGAGTTCCCGTCGGCGCCCCCGACGGACGGTCGGCGGAGGAGCGGTCGTGACCGGGCAGCCGAGCGGGCCCACCGGCCCGGCGAGGACCGGGACGGGCAGCCCGGCGAGGACCGGGACGGGCAGCCCGGCGACGGGTGGCACGGGCAGCCTGGCGACGACGGGGCTGACCAAGGCGTTCGGCGGGGTGACCGCGCTGGACACGGCCACCGTGACGTTCCGGCACGGGCAGGTCAACGCGCTGATCGGGCCGAACGGCTCCGGCAAGACGACCTTCTTCAACTGCGTCACCGGGATGATCCGGGCGGACAGCGGGCGGACGTCGTACCGGGGCGCGGACATCACCCGGCGGAGCCCGCACGCGATAGCCCGGGCCGGCATCGGGCGTACCTTCCAGCTCTGCCGGGTCTTCCCCCGGATGTCGGCCCTGGACAACGTCCTCGCGGCGGCCCGACCCGACGGGTTCTGGAGCCAGTTGCGGGGCGCCCGGCGCCGCGCCGAGCTGGACCGGGCCCGGGGCTGGCTGACCCGGCTCGGCATCGAGCACCTGGCCGACGTCGAGGCCCGGAACATGTCCTGGGGGCAGCAGAAGCTGCTGGAACTCGCCGGGGTGCTGATGAGCGGTCCGGAGACCGTGCTGCTGGACGAGCCGGCCGGCGGGGTCAACCCGGCTCTGCTGGACCGGATCGGCGCCCTGGTGCGCGAGCTCAACGCCGAGGGGAGGACCTTCGTGATCGTCGAGCACAACATGGACCTGGTGATGAGCATCAGCGACCACGTCGTGGTGTTCGACCGGGGACGGCCGATCGCCGAGGGGCCGCCGTCGGTGATCCGCTCGGACGAGCGGGTGCTGGGGGCGTACCTTGGCGTCTGAGATCGAACTCGTCGACGTCCAGGCCGGGTACGGCCGGGCGGCCCCGGTGCTGCGCGGGCTCTCCGTCTCGGTCGAGCCCGGCACCGTCGTCTGCCTCGTCGGTCCCAACGGTGCCGGCAAGTCGACGGTGCTCAAGGTGGCCAGCGGGCTGCTCAAGCCACGGTCCGGCCGGATCCTCGTCGGCGGGGTCGACGTGACCGGCCACGGGCCGCAGCGGATGCTCGCCGCCGGGGTGGCGCACGTGCTCCAGGGGCACAGCGTCTTCCGGGAGATGACGGTGGCCGAGAACGTGCTGCTCGGCGGCTACACCCTGCGGGACTCCTCGCTGCTGGCGCGGCGGGCCGACTTCGTCCGGGACCTCTTCCCGGTGGTCGGGCAGCGCTGGGACACCCTCGCCGGGCTGCTCTCCGGCGGGCAGCAGAAACAGGTCGAGTTCGCCCGGTCGCTGATGGTCGAACCCCGGGTGGTGCTGCTCGACGAGCCGTCGATGGGGCTGGACCCGAAGGCGACCAGCACGGTCTTCGAGCAGGTCGTCCGGATGCGCGACGCCGGCACGGCGGTGCTACTGGTCGAGCAGAACGCCCGGCGGGCACTGGAGACGGCCGACCTCGGCTGTGTGCTCGACCTCGGTCGGGTGCACATCTCCGGGCCGGCGGCCGAGCTGCTGGCCGACCCGCAGCTCGGCGACCTCTATCTCGGCGGCCGGCCGGGCGAGACGCCACCCGCCGCCGGCACGGCGGCCCGGATCTCCACCGAGCAGGCGGGTGACGACGGCACCAGCGGGCACACCGGTTAGTGCCGCGCCGGGCCGACCCGCCCGGTGCCACCTCGCCGCGACGCACAGAGAGGTGTACGCGATGCCGAGACCGAGACCGAGACTGCGATCCGCCGTCCTCGCCACCACCGCCGCCGCCCTGGCCGGGCTGCTGGCGACGACCGGTACGGCGACACCGGCCCAGGGGCACGGCGACCGCCACCGCGCCGTCCATCCCGAACTGCGGCACCGGCTGGTCGCGTACTACGACTTCGACCACCCGCTGCGCGGCGACCCCGACCGGGAACGCGACCTGGGCCGCTCCGGCAGCACCCTCGACCTGGTCAACGGGGGTGCCGCGATGCGGGTGCCGGACCGGGCGCACCGGGGTAGCGGCCGGGCGGTGCAGACCCGGCAGGTCGATCCGGCGGTGGCCGGCAACGACGACTGGAAGGCCGGCGTCTACGCACCGACCGGGCTGCCCAGCCTGCACGCCTTCAACGGCGCGGCCGGGGCGAGCGTGCTCGGCTGGTTCAAGATGCTCGGCGACGGGCCGGCGCCCAACTCCAACACCGCCGCCCCCGGCGACCGGTTCAACGCGATCGGCCTGGCCGGGGTACTCACCGGCGACTCCGACGGGCATGCCGTGCGGGCGCTGCTCGAACTCATCACCGTCGACGGTGAACTGCGGCTGGTCGCCCTCGGCCGGCGGCTGGACGGCGGCGAGTCGCAGACCTTCGCGGCGGCCGGGGACTGGCGGACCCTGCTGCCGGTCGGTGAGTGGGTGTTCCTCGCCGCCACCTTCGACTTCACCGACGGCAGCATGGCTCTCTACCGCAACGGCCGGCCGCTGGACGGCTTCTACACCCGGACCGACGACCCGTGGCAGGTCGCCGGGCCGGGCCGGCACCGCGCCACCGCCACCGATCCCCGGGGCATCAAGATCGGCGGCAGTTTCCCGCAGGACACCCGGGAGCAGAACCCCTGCGACTGCCGGATGGACTCGCTGATGTTCCTCGACCGGGTCGTCCCGGCCCGCCAGGTCGAGAAGCAGTACCGCCACGTGACCGGAGGACGTTGACCCCCACCCGCCCCAGTCCCGTCCCGAGAACGGAGTGACCCGCGTGCGTACTCCCACCCGTCGCCTCCGCAGACCCCTCGCCACCGCCTCGCTCAGCGCCGCAGCCCTCGTACTCTCCACTCTGGTCGGGGCAGCGCCGGCCCGAGCCGCCGACGCGGTCTACGACCCCGTACCGGAACAGCAGATCCAGTCGCGGCTCGGGCTGGTGCTCACCGAGTACGCGGCGTACCCGAAGTCGGAGCCGACCCCGGCACCCACCGACCCGCGCCTGATGCGACAGGCGCGGATCAACACCATCATGGAGCTGCCGGACGGATCGGGCCGGCGGGCGGTACCCGACCTGAACGGCAGCCTCTATCTCGTGCAGGACGGCGTGCCGCACGTCTACCTGGACGTGGCCGGCACCTTCGCGCCGCGCTTCTTCTCCGGCCAGGGGCTCGGCCAGGGCTTCGGATACGTCGCATTCCACCCTGACTTCGGCCGCAACGGCAGGTTCTACACCGTGCACACCGAGTCGGCCCCGCTAACCCCGGTGTTGCCGGACTACAGCCAGCCCAACACCGGCTACCACGGCATCATCACCGAGTGGACCGCCACCGACCCGGCCGCCGACACCTTCGCCGGCAGCCGCCGAGAGGTGCTGCGGATCGGATTCGGCGGCCGGGTGCACGGCATCCAGGAGATCAACTTCGACCCGACCGCCCGGCGGGGTGACGCCGACTACGGGCTGCTCTACATCGCGGCCGGCGACGGCGGCGTCGGGGTGCGCAACACCGACCCGCAGAACATGGCGATGCCGCACGGCAAGCTGCTCCGGATCGACCCGGCCGGCAGCAACGCCCCGAACGGGCGGTACGGCATCCCGCCGTCGAACCCGTTCGTCGGCCAGGCCGGCGCGCTCGGTGAGATCTACGCGGTCGGGATGCGTGACCCGCACCGGTTCAGTTGGGACCGGGAGACCGGCAGGATGTATCTCGGGCACATCGGCGAACACGCCATCGAGGCGATCTACGAGGTGCGGGCCGGCGACAACTTCGGCTGGAGCGAGCGTGAGGGCGCGTTCGTCTTCGACAAGACGTCGACGGAGCCGTGTGACCGGATCTTTCCGCTGCCCCCGGACGACGCCACCTATGGCTACACGTACCCGGTCGCCGCGTACGACCACGAACCCGCGCCGGGCTGGAACTGCACCTCGGACATCGGCGTCGCGGTGGCCGGCGGCTTCGTCTACCGGGGCCGGGACGTGCCGGCGCTGCGCGGCAAGTACGTCTTCGGCGACCTCGTCGACGGCCGGGTGCTCTACACCGAGGTCGACCAGATGCGGCGGGGCCGGGACCTGGCGCCGATCCACCGGCTGGCCCTCTTCGACGCGGCCGGCACTCCGGTGCGGATGCAGGATCTCTCCGGTCCCGGTGCGCCCGGCGACCCCAACCGGGTGGACCTGCGGTTCGGCACCGACGCCCAGGGTGAGTTGTACGTCCTGGCCAAGGCGAACGGGAAGATCTGGAAGGTCACCGGCACCCGGGAGTACGCCGGTGGACGGGTCGGCACCACGAAGGTCCGGGACACCATGCGTCCGAGCAACTGGCGCCCGGTCACCCCGGCGAACTGGCGGTTCACCGGCAGCCAGGTGATCCTCGCCGAGGCCGGTACGCAGCGTCCCGGCCCGCGCCGCCCGTTCGAGTACGCCGTGCTGACCGCCGGGCCCGAACTCGGCGCGGTGGAGATCAACGCAGAGGTACGGCTCGACACGCCGGTGGAGGAGACCAACCGGGACGTGATCATCGTGTTCGGCTGGAAGTCCGACACCGAGTTCTACTACGCGCACCTCTCGACCGACAACACCATCTATCCGCACAACGGCATCTTCAAGGTCGACAACGCCGACCGGGAACGGATCGACTACCAGTGGAACGGCCGGTCCGAAGGAGCGGCACCCGCGATCACCGACGACCGCTGGCACCGGGTCCGCCTGGTCCACCAGCCGGCGACCGGTGAGATCGCGGTCTACCTCGACCGTTCCCGGGACCCGTTGATGACCGCCGCCGACACCACCTTCGGCGCCGGCCGGGTCGGCTTCGGCTCGTTCGACAACATCGGCCGGATGCGCGACCTGACCGTCCGGGGCACACCCGCCTGACCCGTGCCCGCAGCGGGCTCCCTCCTGCCGTCGCCCGGTGGTGGTGGGAGGGGCCCGCGTCCGCCGGGGTGGGCGACCGGAGCGGTGGTGTGAGCGCTCACCGAACTGTGGAGTGGAGGTCGGCCCAGGGTTGACAGGCAATTTCGACCTATCTATGTTAACGCTCATCCATGCCACCTACCGCTTCGGCGCAGCGGGCGGCTACCGGGCCGACCGGTAACGGACGGAGGAACGATGTCCCGATCCCGCCCGACCCGCGCGCTCGCGGGCGCCCTGGTGCTGGCCGGCGTGCTCGGCACGGTCCCGGCCGCCGCCACGGCCGCCACGACCGACTACACCGTCGAAGTGGACGCCGCCGGCACCGGCCCGGCGATCGCCGACACCATGTACGGGGTCTTCTTCGAGGACATCAACCGGGCCGCCGACGGCGGACTCTACGCCGAACTCGTGCAGAACCGCTCCTTCGAGTACGACCCGGCGGACAACGCCGGGTACACCGGGATGACGGCCTGGGCCCCGACCGCGCCGGACGGGGTCCGGGGCACCGTCGGGGTGGTCGACGACGCCGGGCGGCTGGGCGAGCGCAACCGTCGTTACCTGCGGCTCGACCTGCCGGCCGGCGGGCAGGGCTACGGCGTGGTCAACGCCGGCTACAACTCCGGCATCCGCCTCGACCGCCAGCGCTACTACGACTTCTCGCTCTGGGCCCGCACCGGCACCGCCGCCGGCACCCCGCTGACCGTCCGGCTCACCGATCCGGCCGGTGCCGACCTCGCCGCGCCGCTGCGGATCGTGGTCCGCGGCGACGGCTGGACGAAGTACACCGGTACCTTCCGGGCGACCGCGACCAGCAGCACCGGCCGGCTGGCGGTGACCGGCACCGGCGGCGGCACCGTACACCTCGACATGGTCTCGCTCTTTCCCCGGGACACCTTCAAGAACCGGCCGAACGGGATGCGCCGGGACCTGGCGGAGAAGGTCGCCGCGCTGCGGCCGGGCTTCCTGCGCTTCCCTGGCGGCTGCCTGGTCAACACCGGCAGCCACTACGGCTACACCGCGCCGGACTACGAACGGCGGCGCTCCTACCAGTGGAAGGACACCGTCGGGCCGGTGGAGGAGCGGGCCACCAACGCCAACTTCTGGGGCTACAACCAGTCCTACGGCCTCGGCTACTACGAGTACTTCCAGTTCGCCGAGGACATCGGCACGATGCCGCTGCCGGTGGTGCCGGCGCTGGTCACCGGCTGCGGGCAGAACCAGGCCACCGACGATCCCGAGCTGCTGCGCCGGCACGTCCAGGACACCCTGGACCTGATCGAGTTCGCCAACGGCCCGGCGACCTCGCCGTGGGGCGGCCTGCGGGCCCGGATGGGCCACCCGGCGCCGTTCGGGCTGACCCATCTCGGGGTGGGCAACGAGGAGAACCTGCCGGACGAGTTCTTCACCCGGTTCCAGCAGTTCCGGTCGGCGATCGAGGCCGCGTACCCGGAGATCACCGTGATCAGCAACTCCGGGCCGGACGACGCGGGCGGCACCTTCGACCGGCTCTGGCAGCTCAACCGGGATGCCGGGGTCGAGATGGTCGACGAGCACTACTACAACAGCCCCGAGTGGTTCCTCCAGCACAACGACCGGTACGACTCCTACGACCGGGCCGGGCCGAAGGTCTTCCTCGGCGAGTACGCCTCGCAGGACAACCGGTTCTACAACGCGCTCGCCGAGGCGGCGTACATGACCGGGCTGGAGCGCAACGCCGACGTGGTGAGACTGGCGTCGTACGCGCCGCTGCTGGCCAACGAGGACTACGTGCAGTGGCGGCCCGACCTGATCTGGTTCAACAACTCCACCTCCTGGCCGTCGGCGAGCTACCAGGTGCAGAAGCTGTTCATGACCAACGTCGGCGACGAGGTGGTGCCGAGCCGCGCCTCCGGGACGCCGAGCACCACGGTACCGATCACCGGTGCGGTCGGGCTCTCCACCTGGGCCACCAGCGCGGCGTACGACGACGTCACGGTCACCTCGGCCGACGGCGCCACCCTGCTCCGGGACGACTTCTCCGGCGGTGCCGGGCAGTGGACCCACGCCACCGGGCGGGGCTCGTGGTCCGTGGTGGACGGCGCGTACCTGCAGTCCGACGCGGTCGCCGAGGACACCATGGTGACCGCCGGTGACCCGGGCTGGCGCGACTACGACCTGCGGGTCACCGCCACCAAGCGGTCCGGCCGGGAGGGCTTCCTCGTCGTGTTCGGAGTGCGGGACACCGGCAACTTCTACTGGTGGAACGTCGGCGGCTGGAACAACACCCAGACGGCGGTGGAGAAGGCCAGCGGCGGCGGCAAGCAGACGATGATCGCCAAGCCCGGAAGCGTCGAGACCGGCCGCGCCTACGACCTGCGGATCTCGGTACGGAACCGGACCGTGACCCTGTATCTGGACGGGCAGGAGTGGGGCAGCTTCACCGACGACCGGGCCGTCGAGCCGTTCCGTCAGGTGGTGACCCGGGACCGGGCCACCGGCGAACTGGTGCTGAAGGTGGTCAACGCGCAGGCGTCCGAGGCGGCGACCCGGATCGACCTCGGCGACCGGGTGCGGGTCGGCTCGACCGCCCGGGTGACGACCCTGGCCGGCGGGCCGGACGACGTCAACACCGCCTCGTTCACCCCCATCCAGCCCCGCGAGTCCCGGCTGACCGGCGTCCGGAACACCTTCTCGTACACCTTCCCGGCGTACTCGGTGACGTTCATCCGGATCGGTGCGACCGCGGGTCCGGCCGCACCGTCGAGAGGCGGAGACGGAGTCGTGGAGAGGACGGCGCGGTGAGTACTGACGGAGTCAGCCGGCGCGGGCTGCTGCACGCCGCCGGGAGCGGGCTGGTCGTCGCCGGAGCGGCCGGTGCGCTGCCGCTGGCGTCCGGCGCGGCAGCCTGGGCGGCGCCGGACACCGCCCCGGCACCGGACACCGACCGCCGGGCCGAGCCGGCCGGCACCGGCCTGACCACCCGGAATCCGCTGGTCGCCCAGCGCGCCGACCCGTTCGTCACCCGACCGGTCCGCGGCATGTACTACCTGACCGGCTCGGTGCCGGAGTACGACCGGATCGTGGTACGCGGCGCGCCGACGCTGGACGGCCTGGCCAGCGCGCGGGAGCGTACCGTCTGGCGGCGCCCGGCCACCGGCCGGATGGGCGGCTACATCTGGGCGCCGGAGCTGCACCACATCGACGGGCGGTGGTACATCTACTTCGCCGCCGGAGACTCCGACGACCCGTTCCGGATCCGGACCTACGTGCTGGAGTCCGCCGAGCCCGATCCCCGCACGGCGGCCGGCTGGGTGCTGCGCGGCCAGCTCAGCACCGCCTGGGACACCTTCACCCTGGACGCCACCACCTTCGCGCACCGCGGCGTCCGCTACCTGCTCTGGGCGCAGGGCGAGCCGGGCATCGCCACCAACAGCAATCTCTACATCGCCGCGATGGCCTCCCCGCTGGCGATCCAGGGCGACCCGGTGCGGATCGCCGTGCCGACGCTCTCCTGGGAGGTGCAGGGTTTCCGGGTCAACGAGGGGCCGGCGGTGCTGATCCGCAACGGCCGGGTCTTCGTCACCTTCTCGGCCAGCGCGACCGACGCCCGCTACTGCATGGGGCTGCTCACGGCCGACGAGAACGCCGACCTGCTCGACGCCCGCTCCTGGACCAAGTCGGCGCAGCCGGTCTTCGCCACCAACGAGAACACCCGCCGGTACGGCCCGGGGCACAACTCGTTCACCGTCGCCGAGGACGGCGAGACGGACGTGCTCGTCTACCACGCCCGGGACTACCGCGACATCACCGGCGACCCGCTCTTCGATCCCAACCGGCACACCCGGGTGCAGCGGCTGTACTGGAACACCGACGGCACACCCGGCTTCGGCGTACCGGTCGGGGACGGCGGGCCGGTGCTCCGGTTCTCCCCACTGGACGCGCCGGAGGCGTACGTCCGGCACTTCGGCTATCTGCTCCGGGTCGAGGGCGGGGTGCGGGAGGTCGCCGACACGCAGTTCCGGCTGGTGCCGGGGTTCACCGGTCCGGGCCGGGTGGCGGTGCAGTCGGTCAACTTCCCCGACCGGTACGCCCGGCTCGACGGCACCGTGCTGCGCGTCGACCCGTACGAGGACACCGACGCGTACGCCGTGGCGGCGAGCTTCGTCCAGGTGCGCGGGCTCGCCGACCGGCGGGCGGTGTCGCTGCGGCTGGCCGACGACGCCGACACCTACGTCACGCACGACGGCAACGGACGGCTGACCGTCGGCCGTCCCGGGAACCGCCGCGCCGACCGGGAACGGGCCACCTTCCGGATCAGTTGACCGCAGGCGGCGGTTCCGCGTCCGCATCGGGTCGGGGTGCGGGGACCCGGGTACCCCGGCCGGCGCCGGCCCGGGCGGCGCGTCACGCCGACCAGACCCCGGTCGCGGCGGCATCCCGGGCGAGGTCGCGGAACTCCCGGGGCTGGCGGCCGAGCGCCCGGCGGACTGCGTCGGCCAGCTGGGCGTTGCGGCCGTCCAGCACCTCCACGAAGAGGTACGTCAGCAGCGCGGACACGTCCGCCGGCAACTTCTGCTCCGCCAGCATGGCGGCGTACTCCTCGACCGGGATCGTCCGGAACCGGATGTCCCGGCCGGCCGGCTCGGCGATCTCGTCGACCGCCTCGGCGAAGGTCAACAGCCGGGGGCCGGTCAGCTCGTGGAGCTGGCCGACGTGACCGTCCCCGGTCAGCGCCGCCACCACCTCGGCGATGTGGTGGGGCGGGCGCTGCGGATGTTGCACCACAACCCCGCGCACGGCTGGACGGTGGGGTCGCTGGCCGCCGCGACCGGAGTCTCCCGGGCCGGGTTGTCCCGCCGGTTCACCGAACTGGTCGGCGAACCGGCGATGACCTACCTGACCGGCTGGCGCTCGCGGCCGACCTGCTGCGCGAGCCGGACAGCACCGTCGCGTCGCTGGTCCGACAGGTCGGCTACGGCAGCCCGTTCGCCCTTCAAGCGGGAACGGGGGGTCAGCCCGACCAGTACCGGGTCGGCGCGCCGCGCGGATAGCGGAGGCACCACACCTGGAGCGTGCCGCCGGGCCCTCGGCGGTCGGCCGTCATCGGTCATCGAGCTGGTCCTCGAACGGGTCGTGGCCGAGCAGTTGGCGGAACGCCTCCCGGACGTCGATCCGGATCGACTCGCCGCGCGCGGCGTGGTTGCGGACGTGCTCGAACAGCGGCATGAGCCGGCGGAGCTCCTCGGCGGAGACGATCGCCACCAGCGGGAGGAGGCCGTCGCCACGATCGATCTCGATGCTGACGATGCCGGTCGCGGGCATCGTCGAGAACCGGAACGGACCGAGCCGGTCCACCGTCACCGCGGGCGTACCGGTGCCGCCGCCGGTACGTGCCGCCCGCAGCGCGGTGATGCGTTCAAGCTGGTACTGCGCCAGTTCCCGGAGTGTCGTCGACTTCTCCGGGTCGTCCCGGATAGCCCGTAGCCGGCGCTCCACGTCGTCGAGTTCGGCCGAACCGTCGTCTTCCCGCGAGCCTCGCATCACCGAAGGTTATCGATCCGCCCGGTACGGCTGTCGCACACGAGGTGCGAAGGTGTCTCCCCCGTGCGGTGGCCGCCCATGGTGGAGCGCGGTCTCCGGTCAGAGCGCCGCCACGATGCGGTCGGTGGTGATCGGCAGGTCGCGTACCCGGACCGAGATCGCGTCGGCGACGGCGTTGGCGACGGCGGCCGCCGTCGGACCCTGGGCCGCCTCGCCGGCGCCGACCGACGGCTCCGCCGGGCGATCCATCAGGTGTACGTCGACCTGCGGCACCTCGCTGAACCGCAGGATCGGATAGCTCTCCCAGTCCGCGCTGGTGACCCGCCAGCGGTCGAACCGGACCCGTTCCTTCAGCGTCCAACTGGTCGCCTGGACCGCGCCGCCCTCGATCTGGTTGCGTACCCCGTCGGGGTTGACCACCCGCCCCACGTCGACGACCAGCGTCAGCCGGCGCACCCGTACCTCGTGCTCCGCCTGCACCTCGGCCAGCACCGCACAGTACGCACCCCGGTCCTTGTAGCGGGCGAAGCCGATGCCGTGTCCGACGTGCTCCTCGGTGCCGCGCCGCTGCCAGCCGCCGAGTTCGGCGGCGGTGGAGAGCACCTCCCGGGCCCGGGGGTCGGCGAGCTGGGCCAGCCGGTACGCCACCGGGTCCGCCCCGGCCGCCAGGGCCAGTTCGTCCATGAAGGACTCGATGGCGAAGACGTTGGTGAACGCGCCGAGCGACCGTAGCGACGAGGAGCGCAGCGCGGTCCGCAGCGCCCGGTGGCCGTGGATCCGGCGTTCCGGGAAGGTGTAGATCGGCCAGGCGTTGCGGGTCGTCCCGCCACCGCCCGAGGCCGGTGGATCGGCCGCCGGTGGCGTCGGACGGGACCGGTCCCGGTGCGTGGCGGCGAGCAGTCCCGGGCTGCCGGCGTAACCGGGCCGGGCGGTGTGCCCCTGGCTCCACACGTCGTAGGACCAGGTCAGCACCGTACCGTCGGCGGCGACGCCGGCCTCCACCTCGGCCACCATGGCCGAGCCGAAGGGCGCCCAGGTCAGCTCGTCGCGGCGGCTCCACCGTACGTGCACCGGTCGGCCGGGGACGGCCCGGGCGAGCAGTACGGCGTCGAAGGCGGCGTCGTCGGCGCCGTTGTGGCCGTAGCTGCCGGCGCTCTCGACGTGCCGCACGTCGACCCGGTCGGCGTCGAGTCCCAGCGCGGTGCCGATCGCCCGTCCCAGCGCGTGGATGCCCTGGCTGTGGCTCCAGACGCTGACCGCGGAACCGTCCTCGGCCCAGCGGGCGGCACCGCAGCTCGGCGCCATCGACGCATGGGCCAGGAACGGCCGGCTGTAGGTCGCCCACAACCGCCGGACCACCTGCCCGGTGCCGGCGCCCCGCACGGCGTCCGGTGCTGCCTCGTCGGCACCGTCCACCCGCCCGGCGGCACGGGTCGGCTCCGGCAGCTCGACCGGGCCAGAACCTTCGGTCAGGCCGGACCGACCCGTGGCGTCGGGTCGAGCCGCACCGCCAGGTTGACCGCCGGCGGGCCGGCCCGCCGGCCCCGGACGGCCCGGCTCGGGGACCGGGATCGACTCGGCCGGTCCGTCCCGGAGGAAGCGGGAGATCTCCTCCTCGTCCGGCAGGGTCGGCTCCTCGTGCCAGCGGGCCGCGGCGGCCAGCGCCGAGGCGGCCCGCTCGGCGTTCTCCTCGCCCTCGGCGACCACGCCGAGGAAGTCGCCGTCCCGGACCACTGCCTGCACTCCGGGCAGGACCCGCGCGGCGGCGGTGTCGACCTCGACCAGGGTGGCCGCCGGTGACGGTGGCCGGACCACCCGGCCGGAGAGCTGCCCGGGCAGTGCGAGGTCCTGGATGAAGCGGGGCCGGCCGGAGACCTTGTCGGGCAGGTCCAGCCGGGGCACGCTGGTGCCCACCCATCGCGCCTGGTGTCTCGGCTTCGGCCGGACCGCCCCGGTCGCCTCGCGGTCGAGGTCGACCCGCTCGGCCAGTTCCCCGTACGACGTGTGCCGCGAGCCGTCCGCGTCGGTGATGACTCCGTTCTGCACGGTGACGGTGTCCGGGTCGAGGGCCAGGGTCGCCACCGCCTCGGCGACGAACAGCGCCCGTACCTCGGCACACACCTGGCGGACCGCGGCGCCGGAGTCGGCGACCGAGAGGCTGCCGGCGGTCAGCCCCTCGTCCGGGCCCTCGGCGGTGCTGGCCGCCGCCATCGCGACGGCGCCGAGGTCGACGTCGAGTTCGTCGGCGGCGAGCTGGGCGAGCGCGGTGAGGATGCCCTGCCCGAGTTCCACCTTGCCGACCCGGACCGTGACGGTGCCGTCCCGGCGTACCGTTATCCAGCGGGCGAGCCGGGGGTTGCCGACCACGCCCCGGGGCAGCGGCGGCGCGGCCGGTGCGGAGTCCCGGCGGTCGACGCTCACCGGTCGACCGCCGTTCCTGACGCACCGGCGTTGGCCCCGCTGCCGCTCGCCCCGCTCCTGGCGCCGCTCGTGCTGGCATCGGTCGTGCTGGTGTCGCTGGCGCTGGTGTCGCTGGTGCTCGGATCGCTGGTGCTCGGGTCGGTGTCGCCTGCGCCGGTGCCGCCCTCGCCGGTGCTGCCGGCCCCGTACCACCCGGCCCGGACCACGGCCCGGACCATCCGCCGCTGTGCGCCGCACCGGCACAGGTGCCGGTCGAGCGCGGCGGCCACCGTCGACTCGTGCGGCTGCGGGTGCTCGGCGAGTAGCGCCGCCGCGCTGACCAGGATCCCCGAGACGCAGTAGCCGCACTGGGCGGCCTGCTCGTCGAGGAACGCCCGCTGGACCGGATGCGGTACGTCGCCGTTGGCGAGCCCCTCGACCGTGGTGACCGTCCGGCCGGTTGCCGCCCAGAGCGGGATGTCGCAGGAGGGTGCGGGCCGGCCGTCCAGCAGGACGAAGCAGGCGCCGCAGAGGCCGAGGCCGCAGCCGAACCGCGAGCCTTTGAGACCGAGCACCTCCCGCAGCACGTGCAGCAGGGTGCTGTCGGCGTCGGCGTCGACCTGCCGCCGCTCGCCGTTGACGGTCAACTCGAATGTCTGTTCCATGTCCCAGGCGTCCCGGCCACGCTTTCGCGACGATGATCCACAATCGGCTGGAGCAGCCTCGCCTACGTCGGCTCCGGCGTCAACCCGCCGAGTTCGGCGTGGATCCCGGTGGCGGGTGGCACCGTGCCGGCGCCGCCCGACCGCGCGGTTCGGCGGAACCCGCCGGGAGCCGAGCCGTACTCCCGCTTGAACGCGTGCGCGAAGGCGAACTCCGAGGTGTAGCCCACCTGCCGGCCGACCGTGGCCAGCGGTGCGTCACCGTCCCGGAGTAGCCGGGCGGCGAGTGTCATCCGCCACCAGGTCAGGTACGCCAGCGGTGGCTGGCCGACCAGCGCGCTGAACCGCCGGGCGAACGCGGCCCGGGACAGCGCCGCCCGGCCGGCCAGTTCCCCGACCGTCCACTGTCGACCGGGATCGCCGTGGATCGCCCGCAGCGCCGCCGCCACCCCGGGGTCGCGCAGCACCGCCGCCCAGCCGGTGGCGGCGCCGTCGGCGGCCCGCTCGTCGAACCAGGCACGCAGGATCTGTAACAGCAGCACGTCCAACAGGGCGGGCAGCATGGCGTCGCCGCCCGGGCGGGGCTGGAGCAGTTCGGCACCGAGCAGTTCCACCGTGGCGTGCAGTCCGGGGTGCCGTGCGATCCGTGCCGGCAGGTGGATGACCTCCGGCAGGTCGTGCAGCAGCGGGTGGCTCCGGGAACCGTCCAGCAGGTACGCGCCACAGAGCATCACCGTCTCGGCCCCGGTGCCGTCGGTCGCCTGCCGACCGGGCCGGTTCACGCCCTGACCGCCCGGTCGCTCCCGGGCGCCCCCGCCCGACTCGGTCGACGTCGCTGTCGACGGGGCGGCGGTGATCTCCACCAGCGGGGTCGACGGGCTGTCCGCCAGGGCGTGGGCGGCGCCGCGCGGCAGGAACGCCACGTCGCCGACGCCGAGGCGCAGCGGTGCGCCGTCCGGCGGATAAAGCCAGCACGAGCCCTGTACGACGACGTGGAAGCCGGCCCCGTCGACCGCCGGGAACCGCTGTCCGAACGGAGCCGGCCGGCGTACCCGCGCGGAGTGCGGGCGACCGGTCCGCACGGCGGTGACCGCGTCGGAGAGCACGTCCATCGTCTCAGCGTATCCCCGGATGAATCCGCTGAGACGGTCACGCATGCCCGGAAGAGTCTTACGCATTTGTCGTCTTCACACACCGCCATAGCGTGATGTGGACCCGGGCCGGTCGGTGGGATCACCTACCCGACCTTGTCCCGGCGGTCCGCCCGGCCGGCCCCCGACCCGGCGGGCCCCGACCTGAGGAGAGACCGGATGAGGATCGCCGTCTACGGTGCGAGTGGCTACCAGGCGGGTCTCGTGCTCGCCGAGCTGACCCGGCGGGGCGTCGAGCCGGTCCTCGTCGGCCGGGACGCCGCCCGGTTGCACCGGGCCGCCACCCGGATCGGGATCACCGGCGCCGGGCGGCGGGTGGCCGGCGCCGACGACCACCGGACGCTGGTGGCGGCGCTGCGGGACTGCGACGCGGTCGTCAACTGTGCGGGACCGTTCACCGACTCCGGGCACTCCGTGGTCCGGGCCGCCGTCGCCGCCGGCTGCCAGTACGTCGACACCGCCGGCGAACAGGTCTATCTCAGCACCGTCTTCGACACCTTCGCCGGGCCGGCCGAGCGCGCCGGAGTCACCGTCGTGCCCGCCGCGAACGACGCCTGCCTGCCGGCGGATCTGCTCGCCCGGCTGCTCGCCGACACCCTCGGGCCGGTCGAGGAGATCGTGGTGAGCCACTTCATCACCGGTGGCGGTGGACCGTCCCGTGGCTCGCTGCGGTCGCTCGGCGCGACGGTCGACGTGATCAGGGGAGGCGGGCTCACCTACCAGAGCGGTGCCTGGCGTACCGGGGTGCCGCCCGGGCGTACCTCGGTGACCCTGCCGGGCGCGTCGGAACCGACCGAGGTGACCCGGTTTCCCCTGGCGGAGGTGGTGACCATTCCACGACACGTGCCGGTCGGGCGGGTGGAGAGTTTCGCCGAGGCCGGGTTGGGCGCGGCGTTGAGCGCGCCGCTTCCGCCGGAGGTCATCGACGCCCTGCCCGAGGGGCCGGACGAGGAGGGGCGCCGTGGCCAGCGGTTCAGCTACCTGGTCGACGCCGTCGGTGTCGAGGGGCGCCGGGTCCGGGGCGTCGTGCGGGGGAGCGACACCTACGGCAGTACGGCGGTCATCGCCGTCGAGGCCGCCCGCCGACTCGTCGCGGACGGCGCCCGGCCCGGGGTACTCGCCCCGGCGCAGGCGTACGACCCTCGCGACTTCCTCGACTTCCTCGCCCCGTACGGGATCCGGTGGTGGATCGGCGACGCCGACGGGTGAGCCGGGTCAGTCGCCGGCCCCGGCCGCCGGGGCGGTCGCGGTGGCGCGCCGGAACCGCTCGCTCCACTCCCGGAGCTGGTCGGTCAGCTCGGGCGGGGAGAGCACCTCGAACTCCGCGCCGAGCGAGCCGAGCGCCATGACCGGCCAGTCCAGCGTGTCGGTGGTCATCACCATCCGGCAGTGCCGCTCGTCGACGTACTCGATGGTGGCCCAGCGGGACAGGCGCTCCTCGACGGTGGCCAGCGGCGCCCGCACCAGCACCTCCACCCGGTACGGCGCGGGCAGGTTCTCGATCCCGGCCCGGACGAACGTGGCGGCGTCCTCGGCGGGTAGTTGCCGGGGGTGGAACCGGGCCCCGGTGCCGCGTGGATCGTTCAGCCGGTCGAGCCGGAAGCTGCGCCAGTCGTGCCGGATCAGGTCGTAGCCGACCAGATACCACCGCCGGCCGAGCGAGACCAGCCGGTACGGCTCGACGTGCCGCTCGGTCCGCTGCCCGCCCCGGGCGGTGTAGTCGAAGCGCAGGCGTTCGGCGTCCCGGCAGGCCTGGGCGACGGTGGTGAGGACCGCCGCCTCGACGGTCGGTCCGCCGCCGTCGCCCCAGAACGCCGGTACGGTCATCGCGCGCAGCGCGTCGACCCGACGCCGCAGCCGGGCCGGCATCACCTGTACGACCTTGGTGAAGGCCCGGATCGACGACTCCTGGATGCCGGCGACCGCACCGTGCGCGGCCGCCTGCAACCCGACCGCGAGCGCGACCGCCTCCTCGTCGTCGACCACCAGCGGGGGTAAGGCGGCGCCCGGGGCGAGCTGGTAGCCGCCGTCGACGCCCCGGTGCGCATCGACCGGGTAGCCCAGTTCACGCAGCCGGTCGACGTCGCGGCGGAGGGTGCGGACCGAGACGCCGAGCCGGTCGGCGAGCTCGGTGCCGGGCCAGTAGCGGTGGGTCTGCAACAGGGAGAGCAGGCGGAGGGTCCGGGAGCTGGTGTTCGCCATGCCGGCAAGTCTGCCCGACATTCAGGCCAGAAACTGGCCGCTATGCCGCCTAGCGTTCCGGACATGAGACGACCGACCCTCCGACCGGGGAGCAACGAATGATCGACGCCCGCTCGCTCACCCGGGACTTCGTGGTGAGCCGCTCCCAGACCGTGCACGCCGTCCGGGGCATCAGCCTGCGGATCGAACCCGGCGAACTGGTCGCGCTGCTCGGCCCGAACGGCGCCGGCAAGACGACCACGATGCGGATGCTCACCACGCTGATCGCGCCGACCTCCGGCACCGCGACCGTCGCCGGCCACGACGTGGTGCGCGAACCCGGCCGGGTCCGCCGGCACATCGGGTACGTCGGCCAGGGCAACGGGGCCGGGCACACCCAGCGGGTCGGCGACGAACTGCGTACCCAGGGCGCCATCTACGGCCTGGACCGGCGTGCCGCCCGGCGGCGGGCCGACGACCTGCTGGAAGGCCTCGATCTCACCGACCTCGCCAACCGGAAGGTCTCGGCCCTCTCCGGCGGGCAGCGTCGCCGGCTCGACGTGGCGATGGGCCTGGTCCACGCGCCGTCGCTGCTCTTCCTCGACGAGCCCTCCACCGGGCTGGACCCGCAGAACCGGGCGAACCTGTGGGACCACATCCTGCGGATGCGCGCCGAGGCCGCGATGACGGTGGTGCTCAGCACGCACTACCTGGACGAGGCGGACTCGATGGCCGAACGGGTCGTGATCGTCGACCACGGCGAGATCATCGCAGACGACTCGGCGGCGGCGCTGAAGGCGAAGCTCGCCGGGGACCGGATCGTGGTCACCGCCGCCGGGGACGACGCCCGGCCGCTGGCCCGGCTGGTCGACCGGCTGCCCGGCGCCCGGGACGTGGTCTGTGCCGGTTCCCGGGTCGAGGCGCACGTCGCCGACGGGCCGGCGGCACTGCCGGAACTGCTCCGGGCCGCGGTCTCCGCCGACGTACGGGTCGGCACCGCCCAGGCGCACCAACCCACCCTCGACGACGTGTTCCTCACCCTCACCGGCCGCAGCCTGCGCGAGGCCGAGCAGGAGACCTCGACGGTGCAGGGCAGCCCGCAGGACCCGCAGACCCGGAAGGACGCACCGTGACCACCATCAGCGCCACCGCCCCGTCGCCGACCCCGGTTCCGGCGGGCGGCCGGAGCGGTCCGCTCGGCCTGCTCCGCGACATCGGCATCGTGCTGACCCGCGAACTGCGCCCGTTGCGGTACGACCCGTTCTCGCTCATCTTCGGCATGGTGCAGCCGCTGGTCTTCCTCGGCCTGTTCGGGCCGCTGCTGGTCGGCTCGCTCGGCAGCCAGGCCGGTACGACCCTCGGCGAGGGTGGGGTGTGGCAGTGGTTCGTACCGGCCATCCTGGTGATGACCGCCCTGTTCGGCACCTCGGCCACCGGGGCCAACCTGCTGTTCGAGTTCCAGACCGGTGCACACGAGCGGATGCTGGTCGCCCCGTTGTCCCGGTCGTCGCTGCTGGTCGGCCGCGCGCTGAAGGAGATGGTGCCGCTCGCCGGACAGGCGGTGATCATCGTCCTGGTGATGATCCCGTTCGGCTTCCGGCTCTATCCGGTCGGCGCGCTGGTCGGGTTGGCGCTGCTCGCGGTCTTCGGCGTCGGGCTCGGCGCGCTGAGCTATTCGCTCGCGATCGCCGTACGCAAGCAGGACTGGATGTTCTGGGCCGTGCAGCAGACCCTGATCTTCCCGCTGATGCTGCTCTCCGGCATCCTGCTGCCGTTGGAGACCGGTCCGGGGTGGATGCGGGTCGCGGCGCACTTCAACCCGTTGGCCTATCTCGTCGACGCCGAACGCGCGCTGTTCGCCGGTGAGATCGGCTCCACGACCGTGCTCTGGGGCTGGGTCGCGGCGCTGGTCACCGCCGCTGTCGGCCTGACCGTCGGAGTACGGGCGATGGCCCGCAGCGCCGTCTGATCCGGTGGCCCGCCGGGGCGGGACGACACGCGTCCGTCCCGCCCCGGCATCGGTCCGGGCGCCGGTTGCCGGCGAACCTCAGGCACCTGACGACCTCAGCTCGCCCGGTGCGGCACGGGGCACGGCACGGACCTCGTCGCTGAGGTGGGCATACGCGCTCGCCCGATCCCCGCGGCGGAAAATGTCGCCGCGACCGTCTATCTTCTCGGGGCATCGAACGAGAAGGGCGGGGGTCGTGGGAACGATCGAGGTCGGGTGGGAGCGGCGCAGCGCCGCCCGGGTGTTGCCGGCGGTGCAGCCCCGAAAGCTGGCGAAGGTGCCCTTCGTCGAGCTGGCCGACGGGCGGTTGCAGGGCGTCGTGTCGAGCGGTTCGGACATCGAACGGGTCTACGTCTCGTCGATCGCCGCCGGCAGTCACGCCTTCAACTGCAGCACCAACAACAACCGCCCGTGCGGCGGGCTGCGCGGCGCGCCCTGCAAGCACCTGGACGCGCTGCTGGACGAGGCCACCCTGCAGTACGGCGTCGAGCGGGTCGCCCGCTACCTGCGGATCGACCTGGCCGACGGGGACTCCATCGGTGCCGATCTGGCGGACCGGCTGGACGGCAGTCACGAGCCGACACCGGCGGCGGTGGTCTTCAGCCGCTTCCTGCGGCACCTGGCCTACCTCGAGGTGCCGGGCAGCACCGAGCCGCTTCCCGAACTGCACTGGTTTCCGGCGACGGGGACGGTCGACTGATGCTGGCTACCCAACTGGCCCTGCTCGACGAGGTCGAGCCCGGAATCGAAGAGGCGCTCGACCTGGTCGGCGGCTTCGACGACGGCTTCACCCACGGCTTCGCCCGACTGGGTGAGCAGCCCAGGGCGGCGCTGGCCGCGCTCGCCGACGCCCTCGCGGTGACCCCACTCGGTGACCGGGTACGGGTGGCCGTCGAGAAGGTGGTGGCGGGGTCACTCGCCGACGAGCACCTGAGCGTGCTGGCCGGCGGGCGGACGGCACTGCTCGGCGCGGTGCACGACGCGCTGCTCGCCCGGCTGGACACCGCACTCGGCCGGTCCCGGGCAGGCTGGGAGGCGGCCGCGCCGGCCGATCCCGCACCGTCGGCGCCGGACAACGTGCTGGCCGGGTGCCGGTCGTGGCTTCGCGAGTTGGCCATCGCGGGCTGGCGCGGCGTCGACCACGACCTGGTCGCTGCCTCGGCGCAGACCCTCGACGCGGCGCTGGCCGTGCCGTCGCTGCGCCGGCTGGCCGTGCTGCTGGACGGGCTGGCGGCCGAGTTGCGCGGGTGCTGCCCGGTGGCGACGATGGACCGGCTACCGGCCCGGCGCTGGGCCGACCTCTGGGCCCGGGCCCTGCTGCTGGCCCAGCCCGGCGGTTCGCCGGACGCCCCGGCCGCCGCCACCGTGGTCTCCGGCCGGCTGCTGCCGCTCGGCGCGGACGTGCACGAGCACGGCACCGCGATCCAGGTGCAGGTGCACGGCGTGCTCGAACCGGCCGGTGGCGCGCCGCCCCGGCTGGTCCGGGCCAGCGTCTCGGCCGCGAAGGTGGAGACGATCGTCGGCCCGGCGGTCTGGCGACTGCTCGCCGGTCATCCGGTGCTGCTCGGTGCGCTCGCCCAGCGGCGCGCCTTGGAGATCACCGACCTGCCGCTGCTGCCCGGTGGTGACCTGCTCTGGCGGGACGACCAGGCCCGGCCGGCCGAGCCAGCCGACCCGTTCGCCACCGCCCGGCTGCGGCTGCCCGAGGCGATCGCATCGGCGGCCCCACCGTTGGACCGCCATCCGGTACGCATCGCCGAACCCGTCCTGCTGGAGAACTACTCGGCCACCGTCGACGATCGGGGCGGGCTCGTCCTGGAACTCGACGGGAAGTCCCTTCCGGTCGACGTCTCCCGACTGCCGGCCTGCGCGCCGCTCACCCCGGAACTGGTGGCCAGGTCGTCGGCCTGCCTCGGTCTGCTCCGCTGGGATGCCGGCCGCTGGCTGCTGCAACCGCTCGCGGTGCGATACACCCTGAAGCGCGCGACGGCGGAGGCGCACACCGGAGACTGGGCGCTCGGCCCCACCGATCCCAAGGTGGTCAAGGCCGAGGCGAAGTCCGGCGACGCGGTGGCCGTACTCCGTGAGCGGGCAGGACGGTTGCTGCGCCGATGAACGAGCACAGTGGACAACCGGGCGGCGCGACCCGTTCCCACGAGAACCGGCGACAGGTGCTCTACTGGCGCCTACTGGCCCGGCTGTTCGACGCGGACGAGCAGCCTGCGCTGGAGTCGGCCAGCGTGGCGATCGTCGACGACCTCGGCCTACCGGCGGCACTGCTGGATCCGGCGGTCTCGGTGGACACCGTCGTGCAGCGCTTTCCCGAGCTTGCCGCCGACATCCGGGACCTGATGGCACCGCCGTCCGCCGACCCCGAGCCCACCGGCGGTCCCGCGCCGAACGACGGCCCGAACAGGCCGGGCGACGACCCCGTTTCCGGCGTCGCGGCGGCCGATGACGCCGGGACGCCCGTCGATGGGGCCGCGCCTGCTCCGGGCACCGAGCCGACCGCCGGTGACGCCGGGACGCCGCCCGGCGGGGCCGACCCGGTCGAGCGGGTCGGTGCCGCCGAGGTGCGCCGGGCCGCCCTGGTGTCGAAGCTGCTGCTCAACATCTTCGCGACCGGTTCGGGCAACGTCACCGCCACCGAGCTGGCCCGCTGGCAGTCCGACGCCGGCTGGTTCGAGCAGGCACTCGGGCTGGCGCCCGGGCAACTGCGCAGCGGCCGGCCCGGCACCGGAGGCGGGCCCGGTGTGGGCACCCAGCCCGGCAACGGTGAGCTGGCCGGGGTACTGGCCGGGATCGAGGGCGACCTGGTGCGCCGGATGCAGTTGCGCGAGGTGCTCGGCAACAGCGCCCTGGCCAGCAAGTTGACCCCGAGCATGTCGCTGATCGAGCAACTGCTGCGCGACAAGCACAACCTGTCGGGCGTGGCGCTGGCCAACGCCAAGGCGCTGATCCGGCGCTTCGTCGACGAGGTCGCCGAGGTGCTGCGTACCCAGGTGCAGCAGACGAGTGTCGGCACCATCGACCGCTCGGTGCCGCCGAAGCGGGTGTTCCGCAACCTCGACCTGGAACGCACCATCTGGAAGAACCTCACCAACTGGAGCCCCGAGGACCAGCGGCTCTACGTCGACCGGCTCTACTACCGGCAGACCGCCCGGCGGACCACCCCGGCACGGTTGATCGTGGTGGTCGACCAGTCCGGGTCGATGGTGGACGCGATGGTGAACTGCACCATCCTGGCCTCGATCTTCGCCGGGCTGCCCAAGGTCGACGTGCACCTGGTGGCGTACGACACCCGGGCGCTGGACCTGACGCCGTGGGTGCACGACCCGTTCGAGGTGCTGCTGCGCACCAAGTTGGGCGGCGGGACGGACGGCACCGCCGCTCTCACCCTGGTCCGGCCGAAGATCGCCGAGCCCCGCAACACCGTGGTCGTCTGGATCTCCGACTACTACGAGTCGGATCCGCAGGGCGTCTTCGACGGCCTGGCGGCGATGCACCGCAGCGGCGTCCGGGTGATCCCGGTCGGCTCGGTCAGCAGCGGCGGCCAGCAGAGCGTGAACCCGTGGTTCCGGCAGCGTTTCAAGGATCTCGGCGCGCCGGTCCTCTCCGGCCACATCCGCAAGCTCGTGTTCGAACTGAAGAACTTCCTCAGCTAGGAGACCCCACCGAATGACCGACATGTTGCGTGCCCCCGCCGAGGTGAAGTACGCCGAGGAACTCGACTGGCTGGAGTCGGTCGACGACGGCCCGAAGCCGTTCTCCTGGAGACTCAGCCCGCGGATGGTCCGGCTCTTCGTGCTCGGCTCCGAGCGGGCCGACGGCCTCGACCGGGAGATCTCGCAGAAGTGGTTCGGCGACCGGAGTTTCGTCGAGCGCAGCATCGTGACCCTCGCGTCGGACCGGGGCCTGCTGCTGATCGGCGACCCGGGCACCGGCAAGAGCTGGCTCGCCGAGCTGCTCGCCGCCGCCATCTGCCGCAACTCGACCCTGGTGGTGCAGGGCACCGCCGGCACCACCGAGGACCACATCAAATACTCGTGGAACGTCTCGATGGTGATCGCCCGGGGCCAGTCCCGGCAGTCGATGATCCCGTCGCCGATCATGACGGCGATGGAGCAGGGGGTGATCGGGCGGTTCGAGGAGCTGACCCGGTCGACCAGCGACGTGCAGGACGCACTGATCTCCATCCTCTCCGAGAAGTACGTCTCCATTCCCGAACTCGACGACGACAACATCGTCTTCGCCCAGCCGGGCTTCTCGATCATCGCCACCGCGAACAGCCGGGACCGGGGCGTGAACGACCTCTCCTCGGCGCTCAAGCGCCGGTTCAACTTCGTCCGCATCCCGGTCGTGACGAACAAGCGCAGCGAGGCGGAGATCGTCCGGTTCCGTACCACCGAACTGCTGCGCCGGCACAGGATCGAGCTGGACGTGCCGCCGACGCTGCTGGACATCCTGTTGCAGAGCTTCGCGGACCTGCGGGCGGCGGCGGCCGCGGCCGGCAGCGACGACGAGAAGCTGGAGTCGGCGCTCTCCACCGCCGAACAGATCGGGGTACTGGAGGATGCGATCCTGCACAGTCAATTCTTCGGCGACCGTACCCTCCGGGCCGCGACGCTGGCCGGCTCGCTGGTCGGCTCGCTGGCCCGGCGCACCCCGGAGGACCTGGCGATCCTGAACAAGTACTGGCACGGTGTGGTCGAGCCGCGCAGCAAGGCCGACGGCGGGTCGTGGCCGGAGTTCCTCCAGGGCGGTCGTGAGGCGATCGCCACGCTGTCGTGAGCGGCCACGCCGACATGAGTGGCCACGCCGACACGAGCACCGGCGCCGGCGCTCCCGACGCCGAGGCCCCGGCCCGACCGATCCCGCCGGACCGGCCCGACCGGTCGGCGGGCACGTTCGCTCCGCTGCGCTCGCAGCTACAGGGCGCGGCGACCGCGTTCGCCGGTGGTCCGGACGCGGTGGCCGACATCCTCACCGGCATCGTCGACGACGTCGACCGGGCGCTGGGGGAGGAGTTGGAGATCTTCCCGGTCTGCCACCACTCACCCGCCTCCGCCCTGGCGATGGCCCGACGGCTGCGGGAGAAGCAGCCCGCGGTGATCTACCTGGAGTTGTGTGAGGACCTGCGACCGCTGCTGGAGGAGTTGCGCAACTGCCGGCTGCCGGTGGCGTTGCAGGCGTTCGCGTCCGAGCTCGACGGGTTCCCGTCGGCCTGGGCACCGCTCAACATCGTCGCCCCGATCAGCGAGGCGTCGGCGGAATACCAGGCCATCGCATACGCGCTGGACAACCCGGACGTCGAACTGGTCCTGGTGGACCGGTCGGCGGACCACGTCTTCCAGTGGACGCGCACCGAGTCGCCCGATCCGGCACCCGACGCCGGCCCGGAGTCGGCCGACACCGACGCCGCCCCGGATGACGCCGGCGGGCAGCCGCCGGAGGAGGCGGCCCTGCACGGCGAGGCGGTCGGGATCGGCATCGGCGACCTGCGTCCCCGGTTCGCCGAACTCCGGTCGTACCTGCTGCACCACGGCAAGGTGCGGCA
Source organism: Plantactinospora sp. KLBMP9567 (assembly GCF_033446045.1). NCBI lineage: Bacteria > Bacillati > Actinomycetota > Actinomycetes > Micromonosporales > Micromonosporaceae > Plantactinospora > Plantactinospora sp. KLBMP9567. The sequence continues at coordinate 146,290 of NZ_JAWQRR010000018.1, forward strand.
CTGGTCCGAGTGGTGGGACCAGTACGTGGAGCAGCCCCTCGCCGACGCCGACTACGACACGTACCGGCAGGTGATGGTCTTGATCGGCAGCCTGTTCCGGCGACTGCGTCCGCCGGCCGGCCCCGGTCACGACGACCGTGACTCCGACCGCGAGCGCTACATGTGGACCCGGATGCGCCAGCACATGGCGGCCACCGGCGTCGACCGGTCGCGCTGCCTGTACGTCTGCGGCGCCTTCCACGCGGCCAGCCCGGTCGAGGAGTTCGGCACCGCACCCGGCACGCCCGACTGGGAGATCAGCCCACGCACCGCCACCCGCTGGCTGTACGGGCTCATCCCGTCCAGCCACTCGGCGATCGAGCGGCAGTTCGACCTCGCCCCCGGGTCGGTGTCGATCGCCCAGGCCGGCTGGACCAAGGCGGTCGGCCGGGGCGGCGTCACGCCGTACCAGCTTGCCGGGCAGCCGGGGGGCCGCAAGCGGGGCAGGGCGAAGAAGCAGCTTCCGGCACCGGCGGCAACGGCGCCGGTCACCGACCGGCTCTCCGGGTTCCTGTCCCGGCCACCGGTGCTGGACGAGGTCGACGAGGCGGAGCTGCTCGGCTGGTGCGTCGACATCGTGCGGCTGGCCCGCCGCAACGGTTACCTGGCCAGCACCGCCGACGCGATCGCGGTCTTCGAGACCTCGATCCTGCTGGCCGGGATCCGCAACCGGGCCCGGCCGACGCCCTACGACTTCGCGGACGCGGCGGTCACCTGCATCGAGAAGGACGTGGTTCCCGGCCGGCGGGACGTACGCCGGCTCTGCGACATCCTGCTCGGCGGCGACCGGATCGGCCAGGTCGGATACGACGCCCTGCCGCCGCTGGCCCGGGACGTCTTCGACCGGCTGGCGCCGCTGGGGCTCGCCCTGGAGACCCGCACCATCCAGCGGGCCCTGCTCGACCTGACCGCCCGCCCGGAGCTGGCCCCCTGCTCGGACCTGCTCTGGGTGCTGCACCGGCTGCTCCCGGACGGAGTCGTCCGCCCGATCATGGGGGAGCGGCGGCTCGGTGAACGCTCCATCCAGGAGAGTTGGGATCTGGGCCTGGGCCGGCACCAGCGCGCGGTGATCGAGCTGGGCTACGAGGGCATCACCGTCGAGCAGGTGCTGGAGAAGCGGCTGCGCCGCTCGGTCTGGGCGCCGGACGCGACCGCCGCGGTCGCGTTGGCGGCGGTGGAGGACGCGATTCTCTTCCTGCCCAGCCGGCGGTTCGTCGACGAGCTCGGTGGGCGGGCGGTGGAACTGCTCTCCGCCGAACGCACCGTGGACGACGCGCCCGAGGTGCTGCGCCGGATCCGGCGGCTGCTGGCGCACTACCGGAACACCGAGCCGGAGCTGCCGGCCTGGTGCGAGGCGTTCGTGACCACTGGGTACGCGCACTACTGCACGCTGCTGCCGACCGCGTTCGTGGACGACGAGACCGGCGTACGCCAGGTCGGTGCGATGCTCGGCTTCCTCTTCTCCATGGAGAGCCTGGCGCTGTCCCTCGGCTGCGACCGTGCCCAACTGGAGCTGGCGGTGCGGCAGTCGCATCCGGAGGCTCCGGCGAAGGTGGCGCTGCTCTGGGCGGCCCAGTCCCAACTGGGGCTGCTCACCGTGGCGCAGCTCCGGTCGCGCTGCGTCGAGCTGTTGACGAATCCGCTCGTCGTGCCGGCGTTCCCGCACTATCTGAGCGGCTTCGTGCAGGCGCTGGAGCCGGTGCCGTCGCTGGCCCCGGTCGTCGTGGAGGTGATCTCCGAGGCATTCGCCCGCCTGCCCGATCCGGTGCTGCTGCCCTGGCTGCCCAAGCTGATCACGACGTTGCGGGAGCAGGGGCGGGAACTCGTTCCGCTGCTGGTCCGGGAGGCGGGCCGGACGTTCCCGGCCGGTCTCGCCGCGCTCGATGCCTGGGTGCCGCCGTGGTCGGCCGACGCGCCTACGCCCGACCCGGGGGTGCCGGGTGCTGCGGTGGGTGGTAGCCCGGTGTCGTCGTCCTGCGGGCCCGTGGTCGGGTTGCTCCGTGACCACCCGGCCGCCTGCGACGCCGTTGCCGAGCTGCTCGGCTGCGATCCCGGCTGGCAGCCGGCGGGGCCACCGGCGGGCGGGTCACGGTCGAGCGAGGCGGCGGTGCTGCTGCTGGACACGCATCCGGCGACCACGTCCGCCGTCGCCGAGCTGCTCGCCGGGACGGCCGGCTCCCGGTGAACCGGTGCCGGAGGACGTGATGTCGGTGGTCGATACGGCCGCTGTAGATGCCAGCCGATCGAACGGCAGTGACGATAGCCGCTTCGATCTCCTGGCGGCTGCAGCGGCCGCGAAACGGCCCAGTGCCAACAGCGGCCACCGCCTCGACGTGGTGAACACGGCCACCGGCAGGGCGACGAGGGGCGCGGCCTCTACCGAGCTGGTTCTCCGACGACCGCGCCCGTACGCGCGGCCCGCGCGATCCCCCAGTCGTAGAGCGCCTGAAGCACCGGTGCCAGGCTGAGGCCCTCCTCGGTCAGCCGGTACTCCACGTGCGGCGGGTTCGTGCCGTGGTCGTCGCGGGCTACGAGTCCGTCGGCCTCCAACTCGCGTAGCCGCTGGGTCAGCATCTTCTCGCTCACCCCGGGCATTCGGCGGCGTAGCTCGCCGTACCGGTGTACGCCCTCCTTGAGGTGGGCGAGGATCACCGGTCGCCATTTGGCGCCGATGACATCGACGGCGAGTTCCACCGGGCAACCGTATTGCTTGCGCGTCGAGGGCTCCGTCGAAGTACGCACCGAATGGTGCGTACTTGTTCTTTCCTGGTCCGGATGCTGGGCTCTGTTCATGGTGATCGAGTACATCAGGTACCGCGTACCGCCGGAGCGGGTAGGCGGTTTCGAGGCGGCGTACGAGCGGGCCGCCGAGCTCTTGCGTACGGCGCCGCAGTGCGTGGACTACGAGCTGAGCCGTTGCCTGGACGATCCTGCCTGCTACCTGCTGCGGATCAGGTGGACATCGAGGGACGACCACCTGCGCGGGTTCCGGGGCGGCCCGCTGTTTCCGAAGTTCCTCGCCGAGATCAGGCCGTATGTCGAGGACATCGAGGAGATGCGGCACTACAGCGGCACCCCGGTCGTCGGCTCCGGCGGCGCCGCCCCATCCGTACCGCCGTCGCTGTACGAGTGGGCCGGCGGCTCGGACGCGTTCGCGAAACTGTGCGACGCCTTCTATCGGCTGGTCCGCGCCGACGAACTGCTCGCGCCGATGTTCGCGCGGATGGACCCTGAGCACCCCCGGTACGTGGCGCTGTGGCTTGCCGAGGTCTTCGGGGGACCGACCGCCTACACCGAGGGACGCGGCGGCTACCGCCACATGCTCGGCAAACACCTCGGCAGGGCGATCAGCGAGGCACAACGCCGACGGTGGGTCAACCTGATGACGGACGCCGCCGACGAGGTCGGCCTCGCGGACGATCCGGAGTTCCGTGCGGCCTTCGCCAGCTACCTGGAGTGGGGTACCCGGCTGGCACTACAGAACTCCCAACCCGATGCGGACCCGGTCCGGGAGGCACCGGTACCGCGTTGGGGCTGGGGCGTGGCCGCGCCGTACCAGGGCTGAGTCCGTGCCGCTGGCCCTGGTGGGCGCGTGGCTCTGGTGGGCGCGCTCGTCGTCGTCCACCTTGACGACATCGCCGCACTGTTCCTGCCGGCCACCCCACCGGGAGCGTGACGACCGGTCCACGGCCATGCCGTCGACCTGCTCGCCGCCTGCGGATCAGCGGTACAGGTCGACGGCATGGCGTCGAAGTGCGGTGGTTTACGGTCAGCCCGGCAGGGTTAGCTGCGCCGGGGTCGACCGCTGGGTGGTGGTGCCGTCGCCGAGTTGTCCGGCCGTGTTGTTCCCCCAGCACCACAGGCTGCCGTCGGTGCGGACCCCGCAGCTGTGATAGCTGCCGACGACGGCGCCGGTCCACGTGGTGGCGTTGCCGACCCGGGTGGGGGCGAACCGGTGGGTGGTGGTGCCGTCGCCGAGTTGTCCGGCCGTGTTGTTTCCCCAGCACCACAGGCTGCCGTCGGTGCGGACCGCGCACGGCGCGTCGTTGCTCGTGTTGACCCGGGCCCAGGTGGTGGCGGTGCCGACCTGGATCGGGCTGGTCCGGTAGGGGCCGGTGACCCCGAGCTGTCCGTACCCGTTCTCACCCCAGCACCAGAGGGTGCCATCGGCGCGGACCGCGCAGGTGAAGGTGTACCCGGCTGTCACCCCGGTCCACGTCGAGGTGCCGACCTGGGTCGGAGTCATCCGGTAGCTCAGGGTGCCGAGACCGAGCTGTCCACTCGAACTGTCACCCCAGCACCACAGGGTGCCGTCGGTGCGGACGGCGCAGCTGTGCCCGCGGCCGGTCGTGACACTCGCCCAGTTGGTCGCCGTGCCGACCTGCATCGGGGTGGTCGTGCTGGAGACGGACGAGCCGACACCCAGCTCCCCGTTACGGTTGATGCCCCAGCACCACAGGGTGCCGTCGGTCCGGACGGCGCAGGTGTGACTGGTGCTGGCGCTGACACTGGCCCAGGTGGTGGCGGTGCCGATGCGTACCGGGGTGTTCCGGTTCGTGGTGGTGCCGTCGCCGAGCTGGCCGTCGAGGTTGCGGCCCCAGCACCACAGCGTCCCGTCCGTCTGTACCGCACAGGTGTAGCTGTGGCCGGCGTCGATACTGGCCCAGGTGGTGGCGGTGCCGATGCGTACCGGGGTGTTCCGGCTCGTGGTGGTGCCGTCACCGACCTGACCGTTGTAGTTGCCGCCCCAGCACCAGAGTGTTCCGTCGGTGCCGATCGCACAGGTCTGCGCGTAACCTGCGGCGACGCTGGAGACCGCCGGGGCGGCGAGCGCGGCGTTCAGCGGGCCACGCTCGGCTGGACGGACCCCTGCGGCAGCTACGCCTACCGTGACTCCAATGGCGAGCGCGGCGATTCCGGTGGATATCGCCGCCCTGGCGATGATGGTTCTCGTCGCACGCCGCCATCGAGCCGGTGTCCAACCATCCTGATTTGCGTTCACGTACTGCTCTCCCTTGACGATGTCGGTGCCTGGACGGTGGAGGCGGCATTGCCCTGGTGGGGTCGGCAGCGACTCACCAATTCATAGCATCGATCTTCGTCATTGACTAGGGACAATGTGGAATCCGTGGAGCAGTGCTGTGGGATATGGAACCTCGGGTCGGCATTTCGCCTATTCGTCCGCTGATCGGGCACTCGGGCCGGCGGCCGTTCAACCCGGCCTCGGCGAACGCAGGTCAGCTCACGTCGCGTCGCCTCCGGCCGCCCCGCCGGAACGGGCCGGCGCCGCCCCCGCCGCCGGGTGGGCGACCGGGGCGGCGTGGATCAGGCGGTCAGGGGGTGCGGGTCGAGGTCTTGACTCCCGCGACGAAGGAAGACCAGGTGTACGGGGGGAAGGTGAGCACTGGTCCGGCGGCGTCTTTGCTGTCGCGTACGGCGACGACCCCGACCAGGTTGTCAGCGACCTCGACGCACTCGCCTCCGTTGTCGCCGCTGCGCGTGCTCTTACGCCACGCGGCGCCGGTCAGGTTAGCCATGATGGACCTCCGCAGCGATCTTTTCGATCATGTGTATCGATTGTCCCTCATCCAGTGCAAGAGCGGTCAGCCCGCTCCAGACGGTTTCGTAGGCGGCCAACTCGCTTGGCCGATCAAGATAGAGAGCCCCGGTCAGTGATTCGCAGTAGATGACTGGCGGCTCCGGGGTGTTTCGATTGCCGGCTGGGAAGTTCAGCATCACAAAGGTGCCGGCGACGGCGCCATGATGCAGCCCGATGGCCAGCGGCAATACGCGGATAGAGACGTTGGGTCGAGCGTCGACCCTGAGTAGGTGGCGAAGCTGAGCCGCCATCGTTTCGCGGCTGCCGACGATCCGCAACAGGGCAGCCTCGTGGATGATCAGCTCCACCCTGGGTGGAGATGGCAGGCGGCGGTTTAGCAGGGACTGTCGTTGCAGTCGAACCTCAACGGCCCGGTCTAGCTCCTCCTGACTGATCATCTGCTGATGTTGATAGACCGCCAGCGCGTACTCTCTCGTCTGGAGCATGCCCGGCACCATCGCGTCGTAGAAGAAGCGCAGTCGCGAGGAGGCGGACTCCAGGCCGACGTACAGCTCGAACCACTCCGGGATGGCGTCGCCGTACGCGTGCCACCAACCCTTCGCCTTCGTCTGGCTGGCCAGCCCGACCAGCGCGGTGACCAGATCCGGCCGGACGTCGTAGAGCGCGCACATCGCCTTGACGTCGAGCCCGCGGACCACCCCGAGTCCACTTTCGATCCGCCAGATCTTCTGCCGGCTGCACTCCAGGGCGTCGGCCGTCCCGTCCAGGGTCACCCCGGCCTCGGTACGCAGTTGCTTGAGGGTGCGCCCGAGTTGGCGGCGGGGCACGGTCGAGCCCATGTCCTCGGTCATGTGATCACTCCCCACGGTCGATTCTGCAACATCCTGCCGCCTCCGGTGAAACGTCTATCTGTTCCCCACAAATAAGTCAATGGCGGCCGACCGTTTCTCGCGAGAATTGGTTGCCAGCCACCCCGCACAGGCTACAAGATGGCGTGCGAAAGACGACCGTCCAAACAGTCTCTCGCATCGGCTGTCGTGCCGGCCGACAAATCATCGGCGAAAGGATGCTGCTGTCGTGCGCGCAATTGTCTGTCACATCCACTCCGCCCGCCGCCACCGCGGTGACCGACATGGACAGGCGGAGAACCGGCCCGCTCGGGATGTACGACGATGACCCGGCCGAGCACCGACGACCGGGCCCTCGTCACCACCTGCCCGAGCTGCGACGGGCTGACCTTCATCCTCACCGCCTGCGCCTGCGTCGAGTACGGCGATCGGCTCCTGGTCACCGACGAGCCGGCGCCCCGAGGGCCGTACCGGGATTGCCGGGTCTGTCGCGGCCTCGGCCGGGTCGGCCGCCCCTGCCAGCGGTGCGGGCAGCGCGGGGAGCGGCGGGCGCAGCTCGTGCTGACGGTGGCCAACCTGGACACCGGCGAGGTCGCCTCGGCCAGCGTCGTCCCGGGCGTGGTCACGCCCCGCCCGGCGTCCGAGGGTGGCTGGCAACTGCCGCTGTTGCCCCTGGTCGGCGAGCTGGCCGAGGCCGTCGGCGCGGCTACCTGGGCGAGCTGTTCGGGCGGCGCGGCTACCTGGGCGAGCTGTTCGGGCGGCGTGGCTACCTGGGCAAGCGGTTCCGGGCAGCCGGCCGGAGCCGTCGCGGTGCGGTTGCCCGACGAGTGGAGCCCCGAACTTCCCGACGACCAGCGGTCGGCGTTGGAGGGCCGGTCCATCGCCGGCTGTCCGGGCGAGAGCTGGCAGGTGTTCCTCGGTCGCAGCGTCGCCCCGCCGCCGGTCGCCCCGCAGCGGAGACTCGACCAGCTCCGCGCCCTCGCCGACCGGCTCTGTCTCGACCTGGTGCTGGAGGCGCGTCGGCTGTGCCACGACGACCTGCTCTGGGACGTCCGGTTCGACCTGCCCGGGGCGGCGGTGCCGGCGAACCTGCGGGGCACCGCCGCCAGTCTGGCCGACGCGCTCGGCGCCGTCACCGTCGCGTACGCGATCTCCGGGCTCGCGGCGCGCGGAGTGGCCGCGCCCGCCCGCTATCTCGTCCCGACCGCCGACCCCGGGCCGGGTCCGGCCCGCGACCTGGCCCAGATCGAGCGTCGGGTCATCGCCGACTGCACCGACCTGCGCACCGGGGAGCCGCTGCCCGGCGCGTGCGCGATCTGGCGGGACGGGCACTGGTGGCACAGCAGCCTGCGGGTCGCCGGTCACCGCGATCGGTTGGTCGAGCGGGAGACCGGGCAACTCGTACACCGGCGTACCGAGCTGCTGCGGCGGGGCTGGGAACCGCCCGACCCGGCCTGGCTGGGTGACACGATCCCGCACACCCCCTGCCCGGAGTGCGAACCGGCCGATGGGCAGTGGGCCTGTCCGTGCGCCGTCGACGTTTCCGCAGCCGATCCGGACTGTGCCGGCTGCGGCGGCAGCGGCCTGCGCAGCAGGGTGTCGAGCTGCCACACCTGTCGGGGCAGTCGCCGGATCTACCAGGGGCTGGTCGTCACCCTCACCGATCTGGCCGGCCAGGTCACCCACCTGACCTGGCGGGCTGGTGACGCCGCGCCCGCGTCGCCGGTCGGACTCAGCTCCGAGGGCACCCCGGTGGCCCAGCTACCCGACCGGTTCCGGCTGGCCGGACATGCCGCCACTTTCGACGTACGGCCGGAGGACCTCACCGAGGTCGACGGCGGCTGGCCGGTCGATCGCGAGCTGCGCGGTGGGTTGGTCTCCGGTCAGGTGACCGGGGTCGAGCCGTTGACCCGGTATCTCGCCCAGGCCGGCCGGGGGAGACCCGGCGGTCGGCTGATCGTGTCGGCCGCGCCACCCGAGGTACCGGCACTGCCGCAGGTGATCCGGCTCGCCCTCGCCCTCGGCCTGGCGGTCGAGGTCTCGGTACGCGACGACGGGTCGCACGCCGACAACCCGCTCCGGCCCCATGGCCTCTCCTGGCGCGTCGAGATCACCGTTGCCGGCCCGGCGCGGGCAGTGGCGGCCGAGGTTGCCTTCCCGAGCCGGCCGACCCTGGCCGGGGCGGTCGCCTACGCCCTCGACTACCTGGCAAGCGTGCTCGCCGAGGCGGTACCGGACGAACCGACCCGACCGATCCCGACGCCGTGCTCCGGAATGTCGGAGCCGATCGCCGACCCGGAGCCGATGCTCCGCCGGCTCGGCGCGGACCATCCCGGGCGGTGGGTCACCGTCCGCTTCGGTCCGTCCGGCTTCCGGACCGAGCTGCGAGACCAGGTCGATCCGCGATAGTACGGCGAACGGAACCGCTCGCCGTCCCGGCCTGCGTCACTGCTCGCCGTCCCACCCTGCGTCCGACCTCGGGCGGCCACGGCCCGGACTCCGATCTCGACAACCAAACGATCCTCGTGACATCGTCGATGCTCGCCACCATCCGGGGCTCCGGGATGAAACGGAGAGACCGATGTCTGTGCTCAGGTTCCTCGCTCGCCGTCGGCGTGCCGCTGACAGCACCGTCCACACCGGTCGGCTCGGCCGGTGGAGCCGGTCCGCGCCGCGCATCGGGGCCGGCGGGGTGTCGGCCGGGCCCCGCACCCGGCGGGCTGTCACCGGCGGGCTCGGGATGGCCCTGACGGTCGTCCTCACCGTCGGCGCGGCGACGCCGGCCGCCGGCTGGACCGGTGCCACCGGGCAGCGGCTCGACATCGAGATCCTCTCCAGCCGGCCCGACCGGGTCAGCGGTGGCGACGCGCTGGTCCGGGTCACCTTCGACGGGCGGGTCGACCCGCGTACGGTCCGGGTCACCCGCAACGGCACCGACGTCACCCGCGCGCTCCGGGTCGACGGCCGGTCGCTGCACGGGGTGGTCGACGGGCTCCGCGACGGCACCAACCTGCTCCGGGCGAGCGCCCGGTCGGCCCGTACCGCGACGCTGGCCGTCCGCAACCATCCCGTCTCCGGTCCGATCTTCTCCGGGCCGCCGCAGTACCCGTTCCTCTGTCGGACCGAGCAGAACGGGCTCGGCGCACCGCTGGTGGACAACCAGGACGGGCAGGGCATGCGGGTACGCGGCCCGGACGGCGAGGTCGTCGGCTGGAGCCGGGACTGTGCCGCCCCGACCGTCACCGACCGGCTCTACCGGGCCACCGACGGGACGTTCAAGCCGATGCCACCGGACGGGACCCGGCCGGCCGACCTGACCACCACCCGCACCCTGGACGGCCGGACCGTCGACTACGTCGTACGCCGGGAGCGCGGCACCATCAACCGGTTCGTCTACTCGATCGCGGTGCTGGAGGCGAACTGGAACCGGCGGGTCATCTACCGCTTCGACGGCGGGGTGGCGATCGGGCACGACCAGGGGCGGCTTCCCGGCGGGCATCTCTACCACGAGGGACTCTCGCTCGGCTACGCCGTGCTCTACTCCACCGGCACCCGCACGGCCACCCACTACAACCTGGTGCTCGGTGGCGAAACCGCGCTGATGCTGAAGGAACACTTCGTCGAGGAGTACGGCGTCCCGCTCTACACCGTCGGGGTCGGCGGCTCCGGCGGCGGCCTCCAGCAGTACGTCTACGGCCAGAACTACGGCAACCGGGTGATCGACGCGGCGATACCGCAGTACTCGTACCCGGACATGGCCACCCAGACCATCCACGTCGGCGACTGCGAGCTGCTGGAGCACTACATGGACGTCACCGATCGGCCGAACCCGAAGTGGCGGGACTGGGAGAACCGGACCTGGCTGATCGGCATGAACGCCAGCGCGACGGTGCCGAACCCGTACCTCGGCGGTGCGCCCGGGTCCACCGAGTGCGTCGAGGGCTGGCGTGGCCTGACCCCGCTGGCACTCAACCCGCGCTGGTCGCCCGGCGACCCGCTCTGGGCCGAGATGGACCCGCCCGGTGTGGCCGGGACGGTGCAGTGGTCGCACTGGGGCGACCTGGTCAACATCTACGGCACCGGCCCGGACGGGTACGCCCGATCCACCTGGGACAACGTCGGCGTCCAGTACGGCCTGTCGGCGCTGACCTCGGGCCGGATCACCCCGGCCGAGTTCCTCGACCTGAACGCCCGGGTCGGCTCCTGGAAACCGCAGTCGGAGATGGTGCAGGAGGGCTGCCCGTTCACCCCGGCGGCCTGTGCCGACCCGGCCCAGTTCGACCCGTGGTCGTCCCGGAACATGCGACTGTCGCCGGACGACGGCCGGACACCGGCCCCGCGTACCACGGGTGACCGGCAGGCGATCCGGGCCGCGTACGAGTCGGGGATCGTCTTCACCGGCGACATCGACATCCCGGTCATCGACTGGCGGCACTACCTCGAAGAGCAACTGGACATGCACAACTCGCACCAGTCCTTCGCGTCCCGGCAGCGGATGCGCGAGCACGACCGGAACGCCGGTAACCAGGTCATCTGGTTCACCGACGCCCGGCCGGCCGAGGCGTTCGACCAGACTCCGGATGCGCTGTCGGTGATCGACGACTGGATGGCCAACCTGCGTACCCGGCCGTGGCGGGGTGTGCAGGGCAACAGGCCGGCGCTGGCCGTCGACCGTTGCTTCAGCACCACCGGTACGGAGATCGCCCGGGGCGACCACGTCTGGAACGGCATCCTCGACAACCGGCCGGCCGGCGCCTGCACCCGGCAGTTCCCGCTCTACGGCACGTCGCGCACCGTCGCCGGTGGTCCGATCGAGGGCGGCGTCTACGCCTGCGACCGGCAGCCGGTCCGGGTGGCGATCGCCCGGGGACTCTACGGCTCGTGGCGCCCGACCGACACCGAGCGGCGGCGCCTCGAACAGATCTTCCCGACCGGGGTCTGCGACTACCGCTGACCCGGCGCCTCCCACCCCGCGCCTGCCGGCCGACCCGCCGGCGCCCCCGGCGCCGTGCCCTGCCCGGTGGTCGGAAAATCGCTCGTGAATGCTGCCGTCGTCGAAACGCCATCACGTATCAGGGCACCCAGCCATCGGTACTGCAAGCGTTGAGTCGGCAATCCAACCGATTGACATCGCCGCCAATCGCCGCCGTGTCCCGGACGCCGTTCTCCGGTTGGACGTACAGACATCTGACAGTCCCGGTCCTGGTTGGCGGCTGCGGCCGACCAGGCCATCGGGCGCGGCGCAGAAGGAGCGATGACGGTGCGCGGAGCGGCGGGCGCGAATGAGAAGGAGATATTCGAGCGTCGAGAATCGGCGGTGCGGAGCTATTGTCGCCAATTCGACTGCGTATTCGACACGGCGGAGGGAAGCGTGGTGCGGGACGTCACCGGCCGCGAGTACCTCGATTTCGTCGCCGGTGCCGGTTCGCTGAACTACGGGCACAACGACCCTGACATGCGGGACGCCCTGATCGCCCATCTGGAACAGCGCGGGATGTCGCACTGCCTCGACCTGTCCAGCGCGACCAAGGGTGCGTTCCTCAGCGCGTTCGAGTCGTTGGTGCTGCTGCCCCGAGGTCTGGACCATCGGGTGCAGTTCACCGGCCCGACCGGGGCGAACGCCGTCGAGGCGGCACTCAAGCTGGCCCGCAAGGCGACCGGGCGGACCAACGTGGTCGCCTTCACCAACGGCTTCCACGGCGTCTCACTCGGCGCGCTGGCGGCGACCGGGAACCGGCACCACCGGGTGGGCCCGCAGCTTCCGCTGCCCGGGGTGACCCGGATGCCGTACGACGGATACCAGGGCGCCGGGATCGACACCGCCGACCTGCTGGCGCGGATGCTGCGGGACCCGTCCAGCGGGCTGGACGCGCCCGCCGCGATCCTGTTGGAGACCGTGCAGGGCGAGGGCGGCCTGAACGTCGCCTCGGCCGGCTGGCTGCGCCGGATCGCCGAACTGGCCCGCGGCAGCGGTGCGCTGCTGGTGGTGGACGACGTGCAGGCGGGCTGCGGTCGTACCGGCACGTTCTTCAGCTTCGAGCCGTACGGGATCGTTCCGGACCTGGTCGTGCTCTCGAAGTCGATTTCCGGGTTCGGCCTGCCGATGGCGCTGCTACTGATCCGTCCCGAGTACGACGTCTGGCAGCCCGGCGAGCACAACGGCACGTTCCGGGGCAACGCGCACGCCTTCGTCACCGCGCAGGTGGCGCTGACGAAGTTCTGGTCCGGTGACGACTTCACCGCCGACGTGGCGCGCCGCGCCGACCTGCTCGCGCGCCGGCTGGCCGAGGTGGCCGACGCCGTGCCGGGCGCGGTGCTGAAGGGGCGCGGGATGATGTGTGGCGTCGACGTCGGCTCGGGGGAGCTGGCCTCGGCCATCAGCCGGCGTTGCTTCGCGGACGGCCTGATGCTGGAGACCGCTGGCCCGCACGACCAGGTGGTCAAGGTGCTGGCGCCGCTCACCACTCCGGACGAGCTGCTCGACAACGGCCTCGACATCCTGCTGGCGGCGACCCGCGCCGCGGCGACGCAGGTCGCCGGATCGGACCAGGACGAGCAGGCGGCGCCGACCGCCGGGTCGGAGCGGGACGTGTGGGGCTCCTCCGGCCTGGTGCCGGCGTGACCGGGCCGGCACCGGTGGCGCCGGGTGCCGCTCCCACCGTCGCGCCCCGCACCCCGATCCCGGCGGCCCGGCCCGGCACCGGGCTGGTACTGACCGCACCGGGCGCGGACAACCGGGTGCGCTGGCGACCCGGTGACCGCCTGCACCACCTCTTCGAGCAGCGCTGCGACCGCTTCGCCGCCGAGGGTGATCCCGGGCGCCTCGCCGTGGACGACGGCGAGCGCCGGCTCACCTTCGCCGAACTCGACGCCCGGGCCAACCAGTTCGGCCGGCTGCTGCTGGCCCGGGGCGTGCGGCCGGGCGACCGGGTCGGGCTGCTCCTGGACCGGTCGGCCTTCGCCTATCTGGCCATGCTCGCGGTGTCCAAAATCCATGCGGTGTACGTCCCGGTGGACGCCAACTTCCCGGCGGACCGGATCGGCTTCGTCGTCGCCGACGCGGGAGTCGGGACGATCGTCACGCTCTCGACGCTGGGCGACCGGCTCGACGACGTCGCCGGCACGGTGATCCGGATCGACACCGACCCGGATCTCGACCGGTACCCCAGCCACCGGATCGCGCCGGACGAACGCGGGCCGGACTCGGGCGAGCTGGCCTATCTCATCTACACCTCCGGCAGTACCGGCCGGCCCAAGGGCGTCGCCATCGACCAGGCGAACATCTGCAACTTCGTCCGGGTGGCCGTGGAGTGCTACGGGCTGCGCCCGGACGACCGCGTCTACCAGGGGATGACGATCGCCTTCGACTTCTCCGTCGAGGAGATCTGGGTGCCGCTGGTCTCCGGCGCGACGCTGGTGCCGAGTACCGCGCCCGGGGCGCTGGTCGGCAGCGACCTGGCCGGCTTCCTCGCCCGGCAGCGGGTCACCGCGCTCTGCTGCGTACCGACGCTGCTGGCCACGATCGAAGAGGAGCTGCCGGAGCTGCGGTTCGTGCTGGTCTCCGGCGAGGCATGCCCGGCGCACCTGGTGGAGCGGTGGCACCGGCCGGGCCGCACGCTGCTCAACGTCTACGGCCCGACCGAGACGTCGGTCACCGCCACCTGGACCCGGCTGGAGCCGGACCGGCCGGTGACGATCGGGGTGCCGCTGCCGACGTACTCGGTGGTGATCCTGGATTCCGCCCACCGGGTCCTGCCCGCCGGCCAGACCGGCGAGATCGGCATCGCCGGGGTCGGCCTCTCTCCGGGGTACGTCAACCGGCCCGACCTGACCGCCCGGGCCTTCATCCCGGACCCGATCGGGATCCCGGACAATCCCTCGGGACGGATCTACCGGACCGGGGACCTCGGCCGGATCACCCCGGACGGGCAGCTCGACTACCTGGGCCGGATCGACAGCCAGGTCAAGGTGCGCGGGTACCGGATCGAGCTGACCGAGATCGAGTCGGTGCTGCTGCGGCTGCCGGAGGTTGCCCAGGCGGCGGTGACGACGTACCAGCCGGAGCCCGGCGTCGTCGAACTCGCCGCCTTCTACACCCGGCGGGCCGGTGCGGCGGCGCTGGAGAGCGGGGCGGCGCTGGCCGCGCTGCGGACCCGGCTGCCGGGCTACATGGTCCCGGCCTATCTCGAGGAGCTGCCGGAGCTGCCGACGCTGCCCAGCGACAAGGTGGACCGCAAGCGCCTGCCAGCCCCGTCCGGGCCGCGTGCGCTGCCGACGACGTCGGTGGTCGCCCCGGTCGGGCCGACCGAGGGTGCACTCGCGGAACTCCTCGCCGACCTGCTGCGGGTGGACCGGGTCTCGGTCCGGGACGACTTCTTCGCCGACCTCGGCGCCGACTCGCTGGTGATGTCCCGGTACTGCACCCGGCTGCGGGAACGGCTCCGTGCCGACGTCTCGATCAAGGACGTGTACCTGCACCCGACCGTGCGCGCCCTGGCCACCGTCGTCGGGGCGGACACCCCGGCGGCGCCACCCGAACCGCCGCGCCCGGCGCAGCGGGTGCCGAGCAACCTCGAGTGGTACGGCTGCGGGGTGCTGCAGACCCTCTTCGGGCTGGGCTACCTCGTGCTGCTCGCCGCCGTGGCGCTCGCCGGGTACACCTGGATCACCGACGGCGCCGGCGCGGGCGACGTCGCGCTGCGGTCGCTGAGCTTCGGGGCGGCCTGGTTCGGCGTGCTGGCGGTGCTGCCGGTGGCGCTGAAGTGGCTGCTGGTCGGGCGGTGGCGGGCCGGCACCTTTCCGATCTGGGGGCTGCGCTACCTCCGCTTCTGGGTCGTCAAGCGGATGATCCGGGCCAACCCGCTGGTCCTCTTCGTCGGATCGCCGGTCTACAACTTCTACCTGCGGGCGCTGGGCGCGAAGATCGGCCCGGGCGCCCTGGTGCTGTCCCGGTCGGTGCCGGTCTGCACCGACCTGATCGAGATCGGCGCCGGATCGGTCGTCGGCCGGGGCGCGAGCTTCCTCGGCTACCGGGCCGAGGCCGGCTGGATCACCACCGGTCCGGTCCGGCTCGGCCGGAACGTCCAGGTCGGCGAGGGCAGCGTGCTCGACCTCGACACCGTACTCGGCGACGGCGCGCACCTCGGGCACGCCTCGTCGCCGCGTGCCGGGCAGGTGGTACCGGCCGGAGCGCGGTTCCACGGGTCACCGGCGGTGCCCGGCGGGAGCGGCAACCCGGTGGCGGAGCCCCGGCACTGCGCGGCGGTGCGCCGGGGCGCCTACGGTGCCGGCCAGCTCGTCGGCCGGGTGGTGGTCGACACCCAGTTGCTGGTCGTACTCGCCGCGCTCGCCTTCACGCTGGACATCAGTACGGTCTCCGGATCGCTGCTGATGTTCGTCGGCGGCATCCTGCTCGGCGCGCTGCTGGTGCTCGCGGTGCCCCGGCTGGCGAACCTCTTCCTCGCCGCCGACCGGGCGTATCCGCTCTACGGCTGGCGGTGGATCTGCTTCCAGACCGTTTCCCGGTTCAGCAACGTCCCGTACTTCAACCTCCTCTTCGGGGACAGCTCGTACGTGATCGGCTACCTCCGGGCGATCGGCTGGCGGTTCCGGCAGGTACGGCAGACCGGCTCGAACTTCGGCTGCGGGCAGCGGCACGACACGCCGTTCCTCTGCGAGGTGCGCGGCGGGGTGCTGGTCTCCGACGGGCTGTCGATGGGCAACGCCCGGTACTCGCCCACCTCGTTCGCGCTGTCCCGGGTCACCGTCGGTGCGGAGAACTTCCTCGGCAACCGGGTCGTCTTTCCGGCCGGGGCGCGGGTCGGCGACAACTGCCTGCTGGCGACGAAGGTGATGGTGCCGGTCGACGGCCCGGTCCGGACCGGCGTCGGGCTGCTGGGTTCCCCGCCGTTCGAGATTCCCCGGTCGGTACGCCGGGACGCCGGCTTCGACGAGCTGAGGGCCGGGGACGAGTTCCGTCGCCGGCTGTCCCGGAAGAACCGGTCGAACCTGCGCACCATGGGCTGGTACCTGCTCAGCGGCTGGCTGCTCTTCTACCTCTCGATCCAGGTCGTGGTCCGGGTCGAGGGCATCCGCGACGGCGCCCGGCCGAACCTGTTCACGTTCAGCGCCGGGCTGCTGCTCGCCATGCTGCTGATCGTCGGTTACTCGGCCCTGTTGGACTGGCTCTGCCTCGGTTTCCGCCGGCTGCGCCCGCTGCGCTGTTCGATCTACGACCCCCGGTACTGGCGGCACGAGCGGTACTGGAAGCTCACCGGGGTCGGGCACCTCGGCCTGTTCAACGGCACCCCGCTCAAGCCGCTGCTGCTGCGCCTGCACGGCGTACGGGTCGGCCGGCGGGTCTTCGACGACGGCTGCGGGATACCGGAGCGGACCCTGGTGCGGATCGGCGACCACTGCACGCTGAACGAGGGGTCGACGCTGCACTCCCACTCGCTGGAGGACGGGACGTTCAAGACGGACCGGATCCGGCTCGGTCGCGGCTGTTCGGTCGGCACCGGCGCACTGGTGCACTACGGCGTCGAGCTGGCCGACGGGGTGGTGGTGGCTCCCGACTCGTTCGTGATGAAGGGCAGCAGCCTGCCGGCCGGCACCGTCTGGCGGGGCAACCCGGCCCACCAGGTGTCGGGGCCGGGCGCCGCCCCGACCGGCGGCCGGCCGGCGCAGTAGCGGGGACGCCGTCACCGACGTCGCCCGCCGACTCGGCCTCGGCGTAGACGACCGGGGAGCGGCCACGGTGGACGGGGCCGTGGCCGGCGTCCGGGTCGGAGCGCGTTGACAGCCGATACCTAACGGTTAAACTCTAACCGTTATGCATTGGCCGGCACGGGCTCGCGTCGCGGGTCGCCGGCACCGCCAGGGGAGGGCGACCCATGACCGAGCACGCCGTCCGGCCCGCCGCGACCGCCGCGCCGCCGGACGTACCCGGAAGGACCGCGACCGACGGCGGCGGGCGCCGTACGCTGGCCCCGATCGCCTGGCGACCGCTCGGCGCCGTCGCCGGCCTGGTCGCCGCGTTGCTGCTGGCCACCAACGGCGGCTACGGCTACCACCGCGACGAGCTCTACTTCCTGATGCTCCGCCCCGACTGGGGCTACCGGGACCAGCCGCCGCTCACCCCGGCGATCGCCCGGCTGGCCGACGCGCTCTTCGGCGGCTCGCTCTGGGGCCTGCGGGTGCCGGCCACCCTCTTCGTGCTGGCGGCGCTGTTACTGGCCGCCCTGCTCGCCCGGGAACTCGGCGGCGGCGCGCTCGCCCAGACCCTGGCCGCGTTCGGCCTGGGCACCGGGGCGACCACGCTGATCTTCGGACACGTACTGCTGACCGCCGGCGTCGACCTGGTGGTCTGGCTCGGCATCGTCCTCTGCGCCGCCCGGGCACTGCTGCGCGACCAGCCGCGCTGGTGGCTGGCGGCCGGAGCCGTACTCGGGATCGGGCTCTACAACAAACTGCTCGTGGTGCTGCTGCTGATCGGGCTCGGCGCCGGCCTGCTGGCGGTGGGACCGCGCCGGATCCTGGCCGGTCGCTGGCTCTGGGCAGGCGTCGCACTCGCCCTGCTGATCGGCGCGCCCAACCTGGTCTACCAGTTCACCCACGAGCTGCCCCAGGCCGACATGGCCACGGCGCTCGCCGACGACAGGGGCGCCGAGTCGCGGAGTACGTTCGTGCCCTTCCAGTTCCTGCTGATCGGACCCCCGCTGGCGGCGGTCTGGATCGCCGGCCTGGTCGGGCTGCTGCGTCGCCGACCGTGGCGGCCGGTACGCGCACTCGCCGTGGCGTACCTGGTGGTCTGCGTACTGGTACTGGTGTCGGGCGGCCAGCACTACTACTCGTACGGGCTGCTCGGCGCGCTCCTCGCCGCCGGCTGCGTGGTGCTGGCCGACTGGCTGGGGCGGGGGCGACGGCGGCTGCGCGCGTCCGTGGTCGGCACGGCGTACCTGCTCAACGCGCTGGCGAGCGCGGTAATGGCACTACCGCTGCTCCCGGTCGAGGTGCTCGGGGACTCGCCGGTGCCCGGGATCAACGTCACCGCCGCGGACTCGGTCGGCTGGCCCCGCTACGTCGACCAGGTGGTCCGGGCGTACGACGAACTCCCGCCCGCCGACCGGGCCGCGGCGGTCGTGCTGACCGCCAACTACGGCGAGGCCGGCGCGCTCACCCGGCTCGGCGCCGACCGGCTTCCCCCGATCTACAGTGGACACAACGAGCTGGGCTACTACGGCCCGCCGCCGGAGTCGGCGACGGTGCTGGTGGGAGTCGGGGTGGGTGAGGTGGGCGAACTCCGCCGATTCTTCGGCGGGTGCCGGATCGCCGGACGGCTCGACAACGGAGTCGGGGTCGACAACGAGGAGCAGGGCGTGCCGATCGTGGTGTGCCAGGACCGCCGGCTGGCCTGGGCCGAGCTGTGGCCCCGGATCCGGCACTTCGACTGACTGTGCGGGTGGTGGGGCGGTTCGGCAGTGCGGAGCCGATCGTCGGCAGTAGTGGGTGTGACCCTTCGCCCGACTGGCTTCGTGCCTTCGAGCTGACTTGTCCGCCTGCTGCTGCCGGCGCCGGCCCGGGGCTGACACGGGACAGTGCCCCGGCGGCCGTTCTGGTTTGATACGGCGGTAGCGGTGCGGATGGCACCGCACCGCCACTTGCCGGTCGTTTGTCGCGAAATCATCCCGTCCCGAGGGCAACCGATGACCGGCGGGCTGCGTCTTGTCAGATGTCGGTCCGGGACTACGTCAGTGAGGGGTGCCGGTGCGAAGGCGACTACCGAAAGGTTCGCTGCTGCGCTCGTGCGTGCTCGTGTTGCTCGTCGCAGCGGGTGCCGCTTGCAGCGAGTCCGATCCGGAGGCCCGGACCCCCGGTCTGGCGGCCCGGGGCACCGCCATGACCACGGCGAAGCCGGCCCGGCAGGATCTCGACAACCGGGTCAGCCTGGCCGGCAAGGTCACCATGAACCCGGTATTCGGCGTGGTGGCCCCGGTCGCCGGTCAGATCCGCTACCGCGACGTCGAGCCGCCGGAGAGCACGCCGACCAAGGCGACGCGGGTGGCCAGCATCTGGGCGAAGGGCCGAAGCCACCGGATCGACGTACCGGCCGGTGCCGTCTTCGCCGGCCGGCTGGTGGACGACCGGTCCAACGTCGCCGCCGGGATGCCGGTGGTGTCGGCGAAGCGGATCGGGTACGGGCTGGTCGCGGAGATCGACGGCGCTCAGGCATACCAGATCTCGGACTCGCTGGCAACCGTGCAGGCCCAGATCAAGAACGGCCCCGGCCCGTTCGCCTGCAAAGTCCTCGGCACCATCGCCGCGCTGCCGGCCGGGACGATCCCGGACCCGCCGGCACCGGAACCGTCGACCGGCCCGTCGGCCGGCCCCGGGGCGCCCCCGGTCGTGCCGGTCGGCCCGCCACCGGACCCCCGGCAGCCGGTCCAGCCGTCCGAGCCGACCGGCATGCGGGTGGTCTGCACGGCACCGTCCAACGTCAAACTGATCAACGGTGCCACCGCCACCCTCGAGGTGGTCACCGCCCGGGCCAGGAACGCGCTGGTGCTCCCGGTCGAGGCGGTCGCCGGCGGTCAGGGCCGCGGCAAGGTGGACGTGGTCGGCCCGGACGGCAACCGGGAGACCCGGGACGTGGTGCTCGGGCTCAGCGACGGCAAGGTCGTGCAGATCACGTCCGGGCTGACCGGTGACGAGACGGTCGCCGTACCCGGCCCCGACCTGCCGCCGGCCAAACCGGCGCAGCCGGGTGGCCCCGCCGACCCGATGGGCGGGAAATGACCGCGCTGCTGGAACTGCACGGCATCACCAAGACGCTGAAGGGACAGCAGAAGCCACGGACCATCCTCGACGGCGTCGACCTGACCGTCGAGAGTGGAGAGAGCGTGGCGATCCTCGGCCGGTCCGGCTCCGGCAAGAGCACCCTGCTCAGCCTGATCGGCCTCTTCGACCGTCCGGACGGCGGTCGCTACCTGCTCGGCGGCCGGGACATCACCCGACTGCCCGAACGCCGGGCGGCGGCGCTGCGCAGCGCCGAGTTCGGCTTTGTCTTCCAGCGGTTCTTCCTGCTGGGGCACCTCACCGCCGCGCAGAACGTGGCGATGGCCCTGGTCAACGGGCAGGGCTGGCTGTCCCGCGGCAAGCGCCGGGCCCGTACCATGGCCGCACTCGACCAGGTCGGCATCGCCCACCTCGCGAAGCACCGTCCGGCCCGGCTCTCCGGCGGCGAACAGCAGCGGGTGGCGGTGGCCCGGGCCCTGGTCCGGGAACCACGCCTGCTGCTGGCCGACGAGCCGACCGGCGCGCTGGACACCGAGACCGGCAACCTGGTGATCGAGGTGATGCGCTCGGCCACCGACCGGGGCTGCGGGCTGATCCTGGTCACCCACGATCGGGACCATGCCGACAAGATGCGCCGGGTGTTGCGGCTCAGCGACGGGATGCTCAATCCCGCGACCACCACCCCGGACGAGGCGTGGACACCGGAGTCCGCCGCGAGCGGGTCCGGCACGCGCTGGACCGATCCGGCCGCCGCGACCCAGACCGCCCCGTCCGGGACCGCTCCGATCGCCGTGCCGGACGGGGCGACCCGGTGATCCGGCTCTCCGGGCGGTTCCGGTCCGCGCTGATCATCGGCGTCCAGGGCATCCGGGCCCGCAAGATGCGTACCTTCCTGTCGATGGTCAGCCTTTTCCTCGGCGTACTGGCCGTGGTGGTGGTGCAGGCCGGGGCCGAGACCCTCGAACGGGCCCAACTGGCCAACCTCGCGCTACAGGTGGGCAAGGACGGCACCCGCCAGGCGTACCTGCCGGCAAGTCCGGAGAGCGTCCGGGTCAGCAATGACACCCTGGCGAACCGGCCGGACGCGGTGGCGATCTCCACCCGACAGGCGATCGTCGGCGAGCCGGGAGTCGCTCCGATCAACCCCGGCGGAGCCCCGTTCGACCAGGCCGGCGGCTACGGCGGCCCGGGCGGCCCGGTGTACTGCGACCAGTACGGCTGCCGGTCGATCTCGCCCGGCGGCGACGCGGGGACACCCGTACCGGGGCAGGCGATCGAGCTGACCCTGAACACGCTGACCGGCGACATCCGCCAGTTCAAGCCGTTCCGGAGGGTCTCCGGGCAGTGGCTGGACTTCACCTCGGCGCCGTCCCTGGCGCCCCGGCTGGTGCTCAACCTGGAGGCGGCGAAGGGCTTCAACCGGCACCAGGTACCGGCCGAGATGCGCATCGACGGGGCGACCGCCAACCCGACGCCCCGGATCATCGGCGTGGTCGACGACGGCAACCCGCAACCGGTCGCCTACCTCCGGGCCGACGAACTGGCGAACTGGATGCCCCCGGCGACCGGCCCCAGCGAATTCAGTCCCGGTCTCCAGGTGATGATGGCTCCGACGGCGGGCGAGCTGGAACGGCTGCTGGTGCTCCGGATCACCGCGACCGGGATACCGGCGGACCAGATCCACTTCGAGACGATCCAGGCCCGCAAGGAGATCGCCCGGGACCTGGCGCTGATCCGGTGGATCTTCCTCGGCATGGCGAGCCTGGTGCTGTTGATCGGGGTCGCCGGCATCCTCAACGTCGGGCTGGCGACCGTGGGAGAACGGGTCGAGGAGTTCGCGTTGCGCCGGGCGGTCGGCACCTCGCGGCTGCTGCTGGCCGGCATCGTCCTCGCCGAGACCCTGCTCACCGGCCTGCTCACCGCGGCTGCCGCGATCGGGGCGTCCGCGCTCGCCCTGAGCGTGGCCGGTACCCTCTTCGCCGACCAGGCGCCGTTCCTCGAAGACATGGTGTTCCCGTGGCGCGCGGGAGTTGCCGGCGTCATCGCCGGCCTGGTGGCCGGGCTGCTCGGCGGACTCATCCCGGCCATCCGGGCCGCCCGCATCCCGATCGCGACCGTCATGCGGGCCTGACCCGGAGGCGGCCGGACCAGGACCACCGGATAGCCGGCTATACCCCTTCCACGCCCGCCCAACCCGGTTGTGTCGTCGCCCGCCGTCGGTGGCGGCTCCCGGGCACTGCCCGAGGCAGGTCGACCGGAGATACCTTCCCGGCCGGCCGCATGTCTTGCCCTGGGCCGGGAACCGCACACCCGCCGGTGCCGGGTCGACCGGGCCGGCCCGGCGGGGACGACTGGGCAGCGGGGGTGGGGATGAGCGCGAAGAGGGGACCGGCGGACCAGGACCCGGGTGGACAGCTCCAGCCGGACGACGCGGACGGCGTTCCGGCCGCCCTGGACGGGTCCGAGCGCGGCCCGCAGTCGGTGCAACCCTGGGGGACCACCGGTGGCACCGAGGACCGGGACGCGCCGTGGGGCGCTACCCAGGACTCGCCGCTGGACGAGGGGAGCGAGGAGACCGGCCTGCCACCCGCGCGACGGGGCGAACGGCGGGCCGACGCGCAGCCGCCCCAACCGTGGGCACAGGGGGCGGGCAAACACGGGTTCGGACCGGTCGAGCCGACCCGTACCCCGGAGGCGGGACCGGGCGGCGCCCCGTCCGATCCCGGGCCGGGACGCCGGTTGTTTCCCGACGACACCGCGCTCGACGACCTCCGCAACAACCCGCTGGAGGAGCAGACCGGCATGCACTCCGAGGGTGTCAGCCGGCACGAGTAGCGCGACATCCACCGGACGTGGCGCCCCGACCGACCGTCCTCGGCCGGTGGATCAGGGCGTAGCTGCGGGCTCGGCGAGTGCCAGGGCCTGGCTGGGGCAGATGCGGATCGCCTCGCGTACCCGGCCGATCGTCTCCGCGTCCTCCGGAGCGCTCCCGAGGACGATCACGGTGCCGTCGTCGTCGCTCTGGTCGAACACGGTGGGCTCGGTGAGTACGCACTGGCCGGCGCCGACGCAGCGGTCCAGGTCAGCCGTTATCCGCATCGCGTCTCCTACCAGGTGACCGGGAGGGAGTGCAGGCCGTAGACGGTGGAGTCGTCCTTGAACGACAGCTCGTCGATCGCCGCGGCCAGTCGGAGGTCGGGAATGCGGGCGAAGAGGGTGTCGAAGACGATCTGGAGTTCGACCCGGGCGAGATTCTGTCCGAGGCACTGGTGGGCGCCGAAGCCGAACGCGATGTGATGGCGGGCGGCGCGGCCGATGTCGAAGGTGTCGCCGTCGGTGAACGCGGCCGGGTCACGGTTGGCGGCGTTGGCGAGCGTGACGACACCCTCGCCGGCCCGGATCAGCACCCCGCCGATCTCGACATCCTGCACCGCGATCCGGGAGGTGACGTACTCGGCGATCGTGAAGTACCGGAGCAGTTCCTCGACGATCTGCGGAGTCCGGGCCGGGTCCCGCTTCAGCGCGGCCAGCGCCTCCGGCCGCTCCAGCAGCGTCATCGTGCCGAGGGAGATCATGTTTCCGGTGGTCTCGTGCCCGGCGAGCAGCAGCAGGAAACCCAGACCCGCCAGATCCTCGTGATCGGCCCCCCTGGCCAGTTGCCGGCTCAGCAGGTCGTCGCCGGGCGTCTTCGCCTTCTCCGCGATCAGCGTGGCCATGTAGTCGCGGATCTCGTTGGCCGCGGCGATGCGCTCCTGGGCCGGTGTCGACCGGAGCAGCAGGTTGGCCGAGCGGTCCTGGAAGAAGTCGTGGTCGACGTACGGCACGCCGAGCAGTTCGCAGATGACCAGGGATGGCACCGGCAGGGCCAGCGCCGGAACGAGGTCGGCCGGACGTGGCCCGGCGAGCAGGGCGTCGAGGCACTCGTCGACGATCTGCTGGATGCGCGGGCGCAGCGCGTTCATTCGCTTGATGGTGAACTCGCCGACGACGGCGCGGCGGGCCTCACCGTGCTCCGGCGGGTCGAGCCCGATCAGCAGCGGCCGCTCGTCGGCACGGCGCTGCTGACCGGGGGGCTGCAACGGATATCCCTCGCGATACCGGTCTGAGCTGAACCGTGGATCGGTGAGCATGGTGCGGATGTCTTCGAGGCGGCTCAGCGCCCATGCCGTGGAGCCGTCCGGGAGGGTCACCCGGGCCACCGGCTCCTCCCGTTGCAGCCGCAGGTGTTCGGCCGGTGGCGCGTGCGGGCAGGTGCGCTTGAGGGGAAGCACCGGAGAAGCGGTCATCGTGTCCTCTCCCATCGCGAGAGATGATCAAGCGTACGAGGTTTCTCCCGTCGGAGCCGAGCGTACCGCCCTCTCCGGAGCCCCACCGTCCACTGTGCTGGCGCGGCGTCGCCGGACCGGTTCAGCCGGCTCCGGTCATGGTGACGACGATGTTGCCGTACTTGCCGCGCTCCAGGTGGCGGTGCGCCTCGGTGATCCGCTCCAGCGGGTAGCGGTCCGCGATGACCGGCCGTAGCGTGCCGGCCTCCGCCAGCTCCCGCACGAGCAGTAGGTCGCGGGTCTTGTCCGCCGCCTTCCGCAGCCCGGTGAACGCGATGATCGCCTTCTTCCTGCCGAACGCCGCGGTCCACGGCATCTGGACCAGCAGGCCCGGCGACGGCACCGGGCTGAGATAGCGTCCGGCGGGGTTGAGCACCCGGCGGCAGCGCCCGAACGAACTGGTGCCGGCCACGTCGAAGACGACGTCGTAGGTCTGGCCGGCGCGGGTGAAGTCCTCCCTGGTGTAGTCCAGGACCGTGTCGGCGCCGAGTTCGCGTACCAGGTCGAGGTGGGGTGTGCTGCACACCCCGGTGACCCGGGCGCCGAAGTGCCTGCCGAGTTGCACGGCCGCGCTGCCGACACTTCCGGAGGCGCCGTTGACCAGGAGCGTCTGGCCGGGGCGCAACCGGGCCCGGTCGCGCAGGAACGCCAGTGCGGTGCCGTCGGCCAGGGCGACCACCTCGGCGAAGTCGAGATTGGCCGGCTTGGGCGCGAGGGCTCCGTCCTGGTGGACGCGGACGTACTCGGCGTGCGCGCCGAAGTCGGGGCCGGTGATCCCGACGACCTCGTCGCCGACCCGCAGCCGGGTCACGCCCGGCCCGACCGCCTCGACCACACCGGCGAACTCGGAGCCCAACACCGTCCACCTCGGTCGGCGGAGCCCGAAGAAGAGCCGGGCGAAGCGCGGCGAGCCGCGCCGGGCGGTGCCGTCGGTCACGCTGACCGTCGCGGCGTACACCCGGACGAGGACGTCCTCCTCGCCGGGAACGGGTGTCGGGACCTCCTCGACCAGGACGACGTCGGGGGGACCGTACGTCCGGTAAACGGCTGCTCTCATGGCTGCTCACTTCCTGTGTCGGGGTACTGGAACACCTCTTCGAGCGGCACCGCGAAGACGTGGGCGATCTGGAACGCCATCTCCAGCGACGGCGAGTACCGGCCCTGCTCGATCGCGATGATCGTCTGGCGGGTCACCCCGATCCGCTCGGCGAGCTGGGCCTGCGTCATCTCACCGGCGGCGAAGCGCAGGGCGCGGATCGAGTTGGTGACCCGGGTGGGCTTGACCACGGCTACATGCCCCTGCGGTAGGTGCGGAGTTTGACCACCGACCCGACCACCGAGGAGGCGACGAAGCCGAGGTAGAGCACGTTCGCGATCCAGAAGTGCTCGGCCTCGAACAGCGCCAGGCCGAGT
Organism: Plantactinospora sp. KLBMP9567; assembly: GCF_033446045.1. NCBI lineage: Bacteria > Bacillati > Actinomycetota > Actinomycetes > Micromonosporales > Micromonosporaceae > Plantactinospora > Plantactinospora sp. KLBMP9567. Next base: position 172,269 of record NZ_JAWQRR010000018.1, read on the forward strand.
GCGGCGAGCGCGGCGGCCATCAGCATCCGCTGCCCGACGCGGTCGCCGAGCCAGTGGATCTCCCGGTCCCGGACGTCGCCGGAGTGGCTCTCACTCGGGCGGGCGATCTCGACCGCGATGCGGGCCACGATCGACGCCACGATCGAGACGCCGATGGCCAGCAGCAGCGCCGGTACGTACGTCACCTCGGCCACGGGTGTGCCGGCCAGCCGACCCAGCACCACCGCGAGATAGCCGAGATAGACGGTCACCCCGACCACCAGGGCGACCCAGGTGCCCTTCTCCTCGTACGACATTCTCGCCACCTTCGAGAGGTAAAGAATCTTTGACATGTCGAAGAGTAAAGAACGGCAGACACCATGTCAAGTTTTCTAGACACAACCGGACCGGGTGCACAGCCTCCCGGCACCCCGGGGCGGGCCACCGCGACACCTCCCTCGTCGGAGGACCGTCGCCGGTCGACCCGAGCCATCGACTTTGGTTCAGGTGAATTCGCCCAAGGGCCGTTCCGGTCACCGGCACCCACCCGGGACCGTGGTGGCACGGCACGCGCGCCGCCCCGGCCCGAGACGTGCGCCCGGGTCCTCCCCGAAGCGGCGGCGGTCCCGGTGCCGAGATGCGTGGAAGTCGCGAAGGCGAGCAGCGAGGAGTCACAGATGCCCGACCCCCGAGCCGTTCCGGCCGATGCCCCGGCGACACCGGCCGGCCCGGAGACGAGCGTTGCGGGCACCTCCCTGTCCCGGTGGCGCCGGATCGGCCCGGTCGTCGCGCTCTGGCTGCTCGCCCCGTGGGCGGCGGAGTGCGCGTGGGGCGGCTTCACCGTCGACGACTACCCGCTGGTCGTGGCCTTCCTGGGGCCGCTCTACGGCTCGGCCGCGCTGCTCATCCGGGAGACCGCCCGGCGCACCGGTGGCGGTTGGCCGGCGATCGTGCTGCTCGGCGCGGCGTTCGGCATGATCCAGGCCGGGCTGGTTGACCAGTCGCTGTTCAACGACGCCTTCCTGGACGACACCGAGTTCGCCGACGCGGCCGCCGCCGCGCGGGCGACGATGGTACCGGGGCTCGGATTCAGCGCCCAGAACGCGCTCGGTTACCTCGGCGGGCACGTCGTGCTGAGCATCTGCGTTCCGATCGTGATCGTCGAGTCGTTCGTCCGGCCGTCCCGGCGCGCCGAGCCGTGGCTCGGCCGGTTCGGTCTGCTGGTCGCCGGCCTCCTCTACCTGCTCGGCAGCCTGCTGGTCTTCTCCGACGACGGCGGCCGGAAGGGCTTCCTGGCCAGCCCGCTCCAGTTGTCGTTCGCGGCATTGACGGCGCTCGTCCTGATCGGCGCCGCGCTGCTGCCCCGGTGGCGGCGCGGACGTCGACCGGGCGAGCCCGCCGAGCCGACGGCCGGCCGAGCGCCGCATCCGATCTGGGCCGGGGTGGTGGTCTCCGGTGCCCGGCTCGCCGTCGACCTGGTGCCGAACTGGATCGGCGTCACGATCGCGGTGGCGGCCAGTACGTTCGCTGCGGTCCTGATCGTGCGGTGGTCCCGGCGTACGGGCTGGGGGCAGCGGCATGTCCTGGCCGCCTGGGGGGCCGGGCTGGTGGTGGCGGCGGCCGGGGCGTACCTGGCACCGAGCTACGCCGCCGCGTCGCCGGCCCAGGCGCTGGTCGCCGACCTGACGGTCAGTCTGCTCACGCTCGCGCTGCTCGGCGGGGCGTTCTGGCGGCTGCGTGCCGAACGGCCCGGCTCGTCCGCACCGTTGCCCGGCAGCGGCTCAGCGGGGTAGCGGCCGGTTGGTGTAGACGGTGATGCCGTAGCCGGTGCCGTGCCGGATCCAGCCCACCGCGTCGTAGAAGGCGGTGGTGCCGGCGATCTGCGGGACGGTCAGCAGCCACGCCGGCCGGTCACCGGTCAGCGTGGCGAGCAGCCGCCGGCCGAGCCCGCCCCGCCGGGCCGCCGGATGGACGGCCAACTCGGCGACCTCCAGCCAGTCGGAGAGCATCTCGGTGGCCGGTCCGAGCAGCCGGCGTACCTGCCCGTAGGTGCGGTCGGCGGGGAACGGGGTCGGGGTGGTCAGCCCGACCGCGAACCCGGGAACGGCCCGGTCATGGCGACCGGTTCCGACGGTCCCGCCGTCGTCGGCCAGGACGGCGGCGAAGCCCGGCTTCCCGGCCCAGTCGGCCAGCAGCTCAGCGAACCGGGCGGCCCGCTCGGGGGAGTCGTTCCACGGCGGCGTGCAGAACACCGCCGCGTACGTCTCGACCAGCCGGTCGTGCAGGGCGAGCGCCTCCGGTCCGGTCAGCCGCCGCAGCCCGGGTGCACCGGTGCACTCCGGCCGGGTCACGCGGCCGACCGGTGGGCCCGGACGAGGGTGTCGATCGCCTCCCGGTCTGCGTCCACGATCCGGCAGCCTACCCGCCGCCGGTGACGCTCCGGGCCGGATCGTCGGTCGGGGTCTTCCGGGCAGCCCGACCGGCCCGGTGCCGTACGAAGCCGGATGTGATCGCGCGGGCACCTTCCCGGACATTCGCGGCCGTGAAGCGGAACATTCAGTGGCCTAGATTGGAAGGAGGTTTACAGCTTCGAAAAGCTTCGATAGCTTGACCATAACTTTCGGTTCGGCGGCCAAAAGTTGCCAGCAGACAGTTCGGGCGAGGTCGGGACGGATCGGCGACCTGCCGCTGAACGGGAACGGGCGCTCAGCGACTCCTCGCCGGGCCCGCCGCTCTGGCCTGCGCCGGGTAGACCGATGGGAGATCGGAACAATGGCTAAGCACAGCATCGACCGTCGCGCGTTCCTGCGCGGGCTCGCCGGCACCACCGTCGCGGTCGGCGCCGCGACCCTGACCGAGGTGCCGGCCACGGCCGCCCCCGGTGGTCGGGGCGGCGGCGGTCGGCTCATCCCGAAGGAACGGACCGGCATCCAGCTCTACAGCGTGCGGGACAAGATCGCCGAGTACGGCTTCGCCCGGGTCTTCGAGGAACTGTCCCGGATCGGCTACCGCGAGGTCGAGTTCGCCGGCTACACCCAGGGCAGCGTGGGCGCCATCACCCCGCGGCAGATCCGGCGGCTGCTCGACTGCAACGGGTTGCGCGCGTCCGGCAGCCACCGAGGGCTGGGCGACTTCCGGAACAATCTCGACCAGGAGTTGGACATCGCCCGTACCCTCGGCATGCGCTATCTCGGCACCGCACAGGCACCGACCGAGGACCGCACGGTCGACGGTTACAAGGCGGCGGCCGAGGAGTTCAACGGCTGGGGTGCGCGGGCCGCCCGTTGGGGCATCACCATGTACCAGCACAACCACACCATCGAGTTCAGTTTCGCCACCGACCAGCCGTCGGTACGCCTGTACGACGTCTTCCTGGAGCACACCGACCCCCGAGTGGTGGCGCTGGAGATGGACATCCTGTGGGCGTACGGCGGGGCGCGCAAGTACCCCGGGTTCCGGCCGATCGACTACGTGAACGCCCACCCGCACCGCTATCCGCTCTTCCACGTCAAGGACGGGGTGCCGCTGCCGGACCCGCAGCAGGGCAACTCGTACGCGGACGTGGAGTTCGGGCTCGGCGAGATCCCGTTCGCCGAGTTCTTCGCGGCGCTGCGCGGCCACGGCCGGCACGGATACCTCTGGGAGCAGGACACCGCGCCGGACGTACAGCCGAATCCGCCCGGCTCGCTCGGTGCGGCCGAACGCAGCTACCGGCGCATGCGTGAGCTGCGGAGGAAGCGCTGAGCGAGTTGGTGGACGCCGCCGGGGTCGGTGCGCCGCACCGGTTCCGGCGGGTCCGGCTCCGGCGGTCGATCCGGTCGGGGCGACGGACCGGTGCTGGCGCGGTGCCGGGCCGGGCTGACCGGGGGAAGACCCTCGTGGCCCCGGCTCAGTGCGATGTTCGGGGCAGAACGGCGTAGACGTCGCCGGACCGGCCCAGCGGGCGGAAGCGTTCGAGCAGTCCGGTCAGGTCGGCGGCGTCCAGCCAGCGCTCGCTGGCGAACCGCATCGTTTCGATGGGCGAGTAGTTGTAGCGGTATCCGCCGGCCGTCGCACCGAGCCGGTGCACGATGTCGAGTGCGGCGAGCGCGGCATGGTGTGCCGACGGGAGGTACTCGAACGACAGCGCGGGCAACGGTCGGCTGAGCCCGGCGAGCACGTTCGACTCGAAGCCCTCGACGTCGATCTTGCAGAACGCCGGTACCCCGTACGCCGCGATGAGGTCGTCGAGGGTCGTCACGTCGACCTTCACCGCGCGGTCCCAGCGCACCTGCTCGAAGCTGCGGTCCGCCGTCACCGACCGGATCCAGTCGGCTGACATCGTCGAGACCGTCGGGGTGGCGGTGGAGAGTGCCATCGTCGCCCGGCCGGGTCGAGCGCCGAGCGCCGCCGGCACGATGCTGACCCTCCGGTCCCGCCGGAAGCCCCAGCGCAGGACGCGCAGGCAGTCCGGCTGCGGCTCGACGGCGACAACCCGGGCGCCCAGCCGCCGCCAGATGCGTACCCGACCGCCCACGTGCGCACCGATGTCGAACCCGACATCCCCCGGCCGGAGGAACTGGCCGTAGAGTCGCGCGGCCCGGCGCTGGGTGACCGGTCGGCAGTGGTAGAGCAGCAGGGACCGGGCGATACCTCTGGCCCGGGTGAACATGTTCTCAACGTAACAGCGGCGAGTGCTCCGCACCGGCCAACGGGACGCCGGTCAGGCTCAGTTGAGGCGCTGGCGCAGCAGCGACTGCTCGGCGGGGTTGGCGGTCAGCGCCAGGGCGCGCTCGTCGGCGGCGCGGGCCTGGTCCGGACGGCCCAGGTCGCGCAGCAACTCGGCCCGGGTGGCGTGCAGCAGGTGATAGCCGTCCAGCGGGCCGGCCGAGGGCGTGGACCTCGGCGAGCGCGGCGGCGGGGCCGCCGACGTAGCGGTTGGCGACCGCCCGGTGCAGCCGGGTCACCGGCGACGGCGCCAGGCGGAGCAGCATGTCGTAGAGGACGAGGATCTGCGCCCAGTCGATCTCCTCCCAGCGGGCCGCTTCGGCGTGACAGGTGAAGATCAGCCTGAGCCGGTCGCCGGGGTCCGGCTGCGCCGGCCACACCATCAGCCCGAGTTTGTCCCGGTACCGAGTGTCCCGGCGCAGCGCGCCGAGGCCCCGCCGCCGGGCGACCGTGTAGAGCCAGGCGTCCGGCCAGCGTAGGCGGCATCGGTAGCACCGGGGATCCGACACCCGGGCGGCGTTCTTCGCGGAAACCCGGCCACCCGGCCTGCGTGGACCGGACGCGGAGAACCCTCCGCCCAGGTCGGCGGGGGGTGCGGCAGGCGAGGCAGCGCCGTGGCTTCCGGTTGGGTGATGATCGCGGGTTCGGTAGGGTGGAGGCCGGTGTGCCGGGAAGTCTGGTCGGCGATTCATTCGTCGACCCCACCGGAGGCACCGTGATGGCCACCCCTGGCAGCCGCATGCCGAGCCTGTTCTCCCGGGGGAGTTGGCCCGAGGTCCGCCGGGTCGGCGACATCCTGCGTACCGAGACCGTCGGCGGGGTGTTGCTGCTGATCGCCGCCGTACTCGCGCTGGCCTGGGCGAACTCGCCGTGGTCCGAGGCGTACCGGTCGCTCGGCGAGTTCCGGATCGGCCCGGCCGCCCTGCACCTGGACCTCTCCCTGGCGACCTGGGCGGCCGACGGCCTGCTGGCGATCTTCTTCTTCGTCGCCGGGCTGGAGCTGAAACGCGAGTTCGTCGCCGGAGACCTGCGGGAGCCCCGCCGGGCGATGCTGCCGGTCGCCGCCGCCCTCGGCGGGATGGCGGTGCCGGCCCTGATCTACACGGCCTTCAACCTCCGGACCGGGGACGGGGCGCTGGCCGGTTGGGCGATCCCGACCGCGACCGACATCGCGTTCGCCCTCGCCGTGCTCGGGGTGATCAACACCCACCTGCCGGCGGCGATGCGGACGTTCCTGCTCACCCTCGCGGTCGTCGACGACCTGCTGGCAATCATGATCATCGCGGTGTTCTACACCAGCGCCCTGCACTTCGGCTGGCTGCTGCTGGCGCTGGTCCCGCTGGCACTGTTCGGCCTGCTGGTCCAGCGGCGGGTGCGGTCCTGGTGGCTGCTGTTGCCGCTGGCCGCGGTGGCGTGGGCCCTGGTGCACGCCTCCGGGGTGCATGCCACGGTCGCCGGGGTCGCGCTCGCGTTCGCCGTGCCGGTGTCCCGGCGCAAGCCGGGGCCCGGCCCAGGGCTGGCCGAGCACTTCGAGCACCGGTTCCGGCCGCTGTCCGCCGGGGTCGCGGTGCCGGTATTCGCGTTCTTCGCCGCCGGGGTGTCGGTGGTCGGCGCGGGCGGCCTGGGTGCGTCGCTCACCGACTCGGTCGCCATCGGGGTGGTGGTCGGGCTGGTCGTGGGCAAGGCGGTCGGAGTCTTCGGGGCGACCTGGCTGGTGCAGCGGTTCACCCGGGCCCGGCTCGCCGAAGGGCTCGGCTGGTGGGACGTGTTCGGGCTGGCGTTGCTGGCCGGGATCGGCTTCACCGTGTCACTGCTGATCGGCGAGCTGGCGTTCGGCGCTGGCACCGAACGCGACGACCACACCAAGATCGGTGTACTGGTCGGCTCGCTGCTCTCGGCACTGCTCGCCGCGGTCGTACTGCGCGCCCGTAACCGGCACTACCAGGGGATCTGCACGGTCGAGGAGCGCGACAGCGACGCCGACGGGGTGCCGGACGTCTACGAGGAAGAGGACCAGAACGCCGCAGGATGATCGGCCACCCAACCGGACGAGGCTGACTACGGGAGGTCCGGCGCCAGTGCGGCGGCCAGCCGGTCGAGCCAGGGCACCGGATCGGCCCCGGCCGGCGGATGCCCGCTGGGCAGGGCCGACCAGTCGACCGTCCAGCCCCGGACCGCCGTCGGTCGCAGCAGGTCCGGGTCGGGGATCCGGTGCAGCAGCGTACGGAGCAACCGGGCCGGCAGGCGTACCCCGGGCAGCTCGGCGAGCAGCACCGCGTCGTAGAGGTCCTTTCCGGCCGAGAGCCCGTCGGTCGCCTGGTCGGTGCAGAGCCACTGGAGTTTCCAGGCCAGCGAGAGCTCCGGCGTCGCCGCCCAGACCACCGTCGGCGGGTCGGTCCCGTCCTGCCGGGGCACCGCGAGCAGCCGGGGCGGCTCGGGCAGCCGCTCGTCGTACGCGAAATCGAGCTGGACCGTGCCGGAGAGTGCGTCGCCGACCCGCCAGGGCACGACGAGCCGGCTCCCGCCGCCGCCCTCCTCGGCGAGGTCGCGGTATCCCGAGTCGTACGAGTAGCCCCAGGTGTTCTCCTCGGTGATCGCGTCCGGGTCGACGCGGAGGTCGCCGGCGGCCGTGGGATGGCGGCGCAGCAGTTCGATGACGTCCTGGTGCGGACTGGGCAGCAGCGCGGTCTCGGCGGCCTCGACCCAGTGCAGCCCCTCCGGGGGCAGCCGCGCCGGCAGCCCACCGGTGTCGAAGTCCTCGAACATCCAGGGCTCGTCCCGGGGTACCCCGTGCACCGCCTCCGGCCAGAGCCGGACCGGGTCGAGGCGGTCGACGTAGGGGTGCGGGTGCAGGTCATCGAGCGGGACCGGTGCGCCCGGCCGGACCACCCAGTCGAGGTCGCCGGGCTCGCGGGCCCGGTCACCGACCCAGGACCGCATGGTCATGCTGCCGCGCAGCACCAGGGCGTCGCCGCAGGGTGCCGCCGCGACCAGCGCGAGTATGTGGTCGAGCACGGCACGCCGGGCCGTCCGCTCGTCGGTCAACCCGACTCCGGCCCCCGCTGGGCTGTCCACGCAGGGCAGGCTACCGGGCCGGTACGACAGACTCGCCCCGCCCCGGACGAAGGCCGCCGCGCCGCCGGGCCGGACCCGCGCCGAGGCACGCACCGTGATGCCCATCTGCCGGCGCTGGCTCCGGCGACGGCGTCGACGGGCAGCCCGAACCCGGGTGGCGGCCGGCGGCGTCAGGCCGGGCGCCGACCCGGCCGGTCGGTCAGGGCGCGGAGCCGGTCGTCGAGGGCGTCGAGGTCCGGTACGAACCAGACGTGGCCGGCCTTGTTGGACTCCTCGACCAGGGCGCGCAGCGCCGAGCTGGTCGCGAGGTGCCCGGAGATGTCGCCGACCACCACCAGCCGCAGTCGGTAGTTGACGAACTTCTGCATGACCTCGCCGGCGAAGCGGGTGCCGAGGGCGAAGAAGCTCGGGTCCAGCCGGTTCGCCGGCACCGCCACCACCGTGGCGCCGAGGAAGGCCGCGCCGATCAGGTCCAGCACGTCCTGCTCGGTGGCGATCGGCGGGCCGCCCGGGTCGCAGAGCAGCACCGACGCCCCGGCCCGGTCCTGGATCTCGTCAGGCATCCGCCACCTCCCCGCCGAGCAGGCCGTTGTCGCCGCGCAGCACGGCGTCGAGCAGGTGCAGCAGCTCGGCGGTGGCGGCGGCGTCACCGAGTATCACGATCTTCATGCGGCCTCGTTCCTCGTCGTGGACGGTCTGCACCCGCAGCGGATGCCCGGGGTCGTGGTTGGTGTTCGCCCCGGCCAGCAGGAAGGTGCCGAGCCGGTCGGCTCCGGACCGGTCGATGCCGTCGACCTGCACGATGCTCGACACCTCCACGGCGACGGGGGCGCCGTGCCGGGTCGGGCCGGCGCCGCCGGTCAGCGCGTCGAGGTCGGCCCGGGCGATCCGGTACTGCTTGCCGATCCGTACCGCCCGGAGCCGGCCCGAGCGGATGTAGCCGCGCACGGTCCGGACGTGCAGGCCGAGCCGGTCAGCCACCTGCTCGACCGAGAGCATTTCGTTACTCATCAGCACCTAACCTACCTGGGATAGGGTGTGATAGGGAAGTTTGTGGCCTCCATCATTCGAAGCGACACGTCCGGTCCGGTGCGCGGACTGCGGGCACCGGAGCCGGGCCGGGGCCGGGAGGTTGGGGCCAGCGCGGCGGCACCGGGACGTGATGTCGATCGCGACCGATACCTGCCGGCAACGGGCGGGCAAAACGCGGGAAACCCACGGCCCTTACGTTTCGATGCGACTCATCCACTGAGGCGCGCCTAGGGTTCCGCCGTCCCGACCGGGGCGGGACTGGTCCGAGAGGCGCAGGCGGGGCCGGCGGCGCGGTCGGCGCCGTTCCACGGCGGGACAAAAGCCCGGGAGACAGCCAGCACCCGGCTGTTCCCGGCCGGGCGACCTTTCCCGGAGGTGCCCATGGGTTTCGCACACGGTCAACACCCGCATGGCCGCTCGGACGACCGTCCCGGTGAGCCCGACCCGCTGCTGCACGACAACTACGGTCCGGAGGCCCGCTACGCGGTGCGGCGGGAGGCGGAGTTGCCGACCACCCGCTGGGAGGCCGAGGTCGAGCGCGGCCTCCGGCTCGGGCTGCCCGGCGCGGACTCCATCGTGGACCGCCGGATCCCCACCTTCTCCCGTGGCGAGCTACCGCACTTCGCCGGCATCAACACCTTCCTCAAGGCGCCGTACGTCGAGGACGTCACCACCTGCGGCGAGTACGACGTGGCCGTGCTCGGCGCCCCGTTCGACGGCGGTACGACGTACCGGCCCGGGACCCGGTTCGGTCCGCAGGGCATCCGGAAGATCTCCGCGCTGTACGGGCCGTACAGCTTCGAGCTCGGCGTGGACCTGCGGGAGTCGATCACGATCGCCGACCTCGGTGACGTCTTCACCATCCCCGGCAACATCGAGAAGACCTTCGACCAGATCTCCAAGGCGGTCAGCCACGTCTACGCCTCGGGCGCCTTCCCGGTGGTGCTCGGCGGCGACCACTCGATCGGCTACCCGACCGTACGCGGCGTCGCCGAGCACCTGGCCGGCAACCTGGGCATCATCCACTTCGACCGGCACGTCGACACCCAGGAGACCGATCTCGACGAGCGGATGCACACCACCCCGTGGTTCCACGCCACCGACATCCCGAACGTGCCGCCGAAGAACCTGGTGCAGATCGGCATCGGCGGCTGGCAGGCACCCCGGCCCGGGGTGAAGGTCGGCCGGGAACGCGGCACCACCATCATGACCGTCACCGACTGCGTCGAGATGGGGATCGAGGCCGCCGCCGAGAAGGCCCTGGAGGTCGCCTGGGACGGCGCGGAGGCGGTCTGGCTCTCCTTCGACGTCGACTGCCTCGACGCCGCGTTCGTGCCCGGCACCGGCTGGCCCGAACCGGGCGGCTTCCTGCCCCGCGAGGTGCTCAAGTTCATCCAACTCATCGCCGAGCGGCCGCTCGCCGGCATCGAGGTGGTCGAGTGCTCCCCGCCGTACGACAACGCGGAGATCACCTCGCTCATCGCCACCCGGGTCATCTGCGACACCCTGGGCTGCCTCGTGCGCGCCGGCCACCTCCCCGGGAGGAAGTCATGAGAAGACGCCCGCTGACCCGGCTGTTGGCGGTGGCCGCCTGCGTCGCCCTGCTCGGCGCCACAGCCGGCTGCGGCGACGGCGGTGACTCCGGCGCCGCCGGGTCGACGACGGTACGGCTCGGCTTCAGCGCCTGGCCGGGCTGGTTTCCGTGGCAGGTCGCCCAGGAGAAGGGGCTGTTCGAGGCGAACGGCGTCGACGTCGAACTGACCTGGTTCGACAGCTACACCGACAGTCTCCAGGCGCTGAGCACCGGCAACCTCGACGCCAACAGCCAGACCCTGAACGACACCCTCACCTCGGTCAGCGGCGGGGCGAAGCAGACCATCGTGCTGGTCAACGACAACTCGACCGGCAACGACCAGATCATCGCGACGGCCGGCATCGACGACGTGGCCGGGCTGCGCGGCAGAAAGGTCGCGGTGGAGCAGGGCACCGTCGACCACTACCTACTGCTCCTCGCCCTGGAGAAGGCCGGGCTGTCCGAGGCGGACATCATCCTGACCCCGCTGCTCACCGACGCCGCGGCGGCCGCCTTCGTGGCCGGGCAGGTCGACGCGGTCGGGGCGTTCGCGCCGTTCACCACCACCGCACTGGGCCGGGCGGGCAGCCGGGCCATCGCCACCTCGAAGGACTTCCCGGGGGCGATCCCGGACCACCTCGCCTTCGACAGCGGGTACCTCCAGGAGCATCCCGAGCAGGTGCAGAAGGTGGTGCAGACCTGGTTCGACACCCTGGAGTGGATCGCGGCCAACGAGGCCGAGGCGGTGGCGATCATGGCCCGTCGGGGCGGGGTGAGCGAGGCCGACTACCGGACGTACAACGCCGGCACCACGATCTTCACCCGGGAGCAGAACATCGCCGCGTTCACCCCGGGCGGGGACCCGACCCACCTGGACTTCCAGGCCGACCAGATCGCCGAGTTCCTGGTCCGTACCGAGCTGGCTCCGGGTAAGCCGTCGCTGGACGGGTTGCTCGAACCGAAGTTCGTGCACGCGGTGACCTGATGGAGCGCCTAATCAGCCCCGACACCCCCGAGCGGACGACGGCACAGCGCCCGGCGACCGCCCGGCAACTCTTCGGCTCGCTGCCCCGGCGCCGCCCGGCCCGACCACCGGGCACGGTGCTGGCGTTGCGTACCCCGCTGTCGGGCCGGACCCGGACCGTCCTGGTGCTCGCCTCGGTCGCCCTGCCCCTGTTGACCTGGCTGCTGCTCGGCGCGACCGGGGCGGTCGACCCCCGGTTCCTGCCGCCGCCGGGCGCGGTCTGGTCGGCCGGGGTCGAGATGGCCGGCAGCGGGGAGCTGTTCACCGACGCCTGGGCCACCGTCCGCCGGATCCTCTACGGGTACGGGCTCGGCGTGGCCGTGGCGGTGCCGCTCGGGGTGGCGATGGGCAGCTTCGCGGCGGCCCGGTCCGCCCTGGAGCCGGTCAGTGGACTGCTGCGCTATCTGCCGGCGGCCGCGTTCACCCCGCTGCTGCTGATCTGGCTCGGCATCGGCGAGGCGCCGAAGATCGCGCTGATCTTCATCGGCACCGTCTTCTTCAACATGCTGATGGTCGCCGACGCGGTCCGGCAGGTGCCGATCGACCTGGTCAACGTCTCGTACACGCTCGGTGCCCGGGGCGGTGAGGTGCTACGCAAGGTGATCCTGCCGTACGCGCTGCCCGGAATCGTCGACGCGGTACGGGTGAACTTCGCCGCCGCCTGGGGCCTGGTGGTGGTCGCCGAGCTGGTGAACAGCCAGGAGGGTCTGGGCAAGCGGATCCTGCTCGCCCAGCGGTTCACCCAGACCGACAAGATCTTCGCCATCCTGGTGGTGATCGGGCTGATCGGGGTGACCGCCGACGTCGTACTCCGGATCACCCGGGACCGGCTCGGGCGGTGGGTGCCGTGACCACCGGGCTGCTCGAAATCGTCGGCGTCAACCGGGTGTTCCGGCGGCACGGCCGGGACGTCCCCGCGCTGGCCGACGTCCACCTGCGGATCGCCCGTACGTCCTTCGTCTGCGTCGTCGGCGCCAGCGGCTCCGGCAAGTCCACCCTGCTCTCCCTGGTCGCCGGCCTCGACCGGCCGTCGAGCGGGGAGATCCTGCTCGACGGCAACCCGGTGCGCGGGCCCGGCCCGGACCGGGGCCTGGTGTCCCAGGGCGGCGCGGTCTATCCGTGGCGGACGGTCGAGCGCAACGTCGCCTTCGGCCTGGAACTGCTCCGGATCGACCGGGCGGAGCGGGCCCGCCGGGTCGCCTGGTATCTGGAGGAGACCGGCCTGACCGCACTCCGCTCGGCGCTGCCGAAGCAGCTCTCCGGCGGGCAGCGGCAGCGGGTGGCCATCGCCCGGGCGCTGGCCTGCGAGCCGGACGTGCTGCTGCTCGACGAGCCGTTCGGCGCGCTGGACGTGCAGACCAAGGAGGACATGCAGCTCTTCACCCGGCGGGTGTGGCGGGACACCGGCACCACTGTGCTGATGGTCACGCACGATGTGGAGGAGGCGGTCTTCCTCGGGCAGCGGGTGGTGGTGCTGGCCAGCGACCCGGGCCGGGTCGCCGCCGACATCACGCTGGACCTGCCGGACGATCGGGATCTCGGCCTCAAGCGGACGCCGGAGTTCCTGACCCTGCGGGCCCGGGTCGAGGACCTGGTCCGGACGTTCCACCACACACCATGAAACTTGACTACTCCTGGGAACGCTCCTGATCACGAGGGGGTGAGGACCAGGCTCGCGGTGCGGTTGCGGGCCGGCTCCCGGAACGGGCCCTGGGACTGGTCGGCGGAGCGCAGGGTGAAAGCGGTCAGCGGCAGGTCGCCGGCCTCCGCCAGCTCCCGCGCCGCGACCCGGGCCCGGCTCAGCGCCGTACCCGAACCGCCGCTGGTGCGTCCGCCCGGCACCGGCACGCTGTGCCCGACCACGGTGACCGCCACGTCGAGGTCGGGCAGCCGGCGTCCGACGGCGGCGAGCATCTCGGCACCGTTCGCGGTCAGCCAGGCGTCGCGGCTGAACAGGCCCTTCCGGAAATAGACCTCCACCGTGTCCGGGCGGCGCTTCACCACCACGCCGGGCAGGGTGACGCCCCGGGCGATGGCGTCGAGCCGGGCGGCCAACGCCTGGGCGGCCGCCGCCCGATCCGCCTCGATCTGCTGGAGCCGGCCCTGCAACTCCGCGGCACGGCGCCGCTCCGCGTCCAACGCCGCGGTGTCCGGCGTCGAGGCGGCCACCGACGCGACGGGCTTCGCGGGCGGCGAGGCTGACAGCGACGGGAGCACGATCGCGGTACCGGTGGCGACCGCGACAACCACCACCCCGGCCACCGCGAGGCCCACCCGCGGTGCGACCGGACGCGGCCGGCGATCACCGGCGAGGATGGCGGCGACCGCCCGCCGGCCCGCGGCGGCGCCCTCGTGGTCCGGCTCGATCGCCTGGACCGCGGCCCAGGACTCGTCCGCCTCCTGCCAGCGCCCTTGCTGGGCACGGATCCGGGCGAGCAGGTCGAGGGCGGCCGGCTCGTCGCCGTCCAACCCGGCGAGAGTCTGGGCGGCACCGTCCAGGTCGCCGCGCCGGGCGGCGGCCATGGCCCGGCTCAGCGTCAGGTCGGTAACCAGGTCCGGTGCGGTCACCGGCCGACCAGCCCGATGATCTTCGGCTGCTCCTCGCGCGGCAGCAGCCGGACGAGCCGCGAGTTGACGGCGTCGAGCGCGCGTTCGTCACCAGCGGCCAGCGCCTCCTTGCCTTCCCGGACGAGCTTGCGGGCCTCACCGGACGGCTGCATCCGGCCCTGCTGCTCGCACAGTGCGTAGAACAGGCGTACCGACCAGCCCGGCTGCCGCCGTTCGAGCTCGATGAGGAACTCGGTGACCCGCTCGGTCTCCGCCTTGATCCGCGCCGAGCTGCCGCTTTCGATGGCCTCGTTCGCGCGCTGCTCGAACTCGGCGAGCGCCGACCGGTCGGCGGGGTGCCCCACCTCGGATACCAGCCGGCCGGTTTCGGCGAGCAGGTCACGCAGCTCCCGTACCAGCGCCGGTTGGTCGGCGGCCTCCTCGATGTCGTCGAGCTGCGCCTGCACCTCGCGCAGCCGGTCCTCGGCCGTGGCGGCGGCGCCCGCGTCCACGGCAGCGGCCCGGACCTGCTCCCGCGCGGTGGTCAGGGTGCCCTCGTCGTCGAGCCGCCGCAGCCGGTCGCGTACCTCCGGTACGTCCGACGCGCGAGACTCGTGCAGCGCGGCCATCCGCTGCTCGGCCTCGGCCAGCGCGCTCGCCAGTTCGTCCGGCTGCGGCGTGCGCACGTCGTCGAGGTTGATCTCCGCCTCGAACTGGGCCTGGATCAGGGGTACGTCGGCGACGACGGTGGCGAGGTTGGAGGTGTCCACCTCGAACGTCACCTCGACCTCGGTCCCGGCGGGCAGGTCGATCCGCACGTCCAGCGGGCGGATCTCCAGCATGCCGACCGGGCGGTTGCGGTCGGCGCGGTCCCGTTCGCCCTGGACCACCGGAATCCGGATCACGGTCTCGGCGTCCGAGCGGCGTAGCGCCGCAGCGGTGCGGAACACCTCGCGCGCCCGGGTCGGCAGCGTCGCGCCCTTGCGCAGCAGCGGCGCGAACGCGCGGTCGGCGAGCTGGATGCCGAGCGAGTGGGTCAGCCCGGCGCCGCCGAACTCGACCTCCCGGTGCGTGATCGACAGCGAGTCGGGCGACAGCTTCTGCGGTACGCCGGACCCGTCCGTGAGTTCCACCGTGAACCGCGAGGTCCGGTGTGGGTCGATGGCGACCTCGGTCAGGAAGGCGCCCTCCGCGTTCAGCGCGACCCGCCCGGTGCGGAACGGCGGCTGCCCGTTCGGGTTGCTGAGCGTCACGCCGTACCCGGTCCAGTCCATCGGTGCGGCGGCGTGCACCTTGCCGGCGACCACCGGCGCGGTGGTCGTGACGCTGGGCTCGTACGCGAGTTGCAGGGCGAACTCGCCGGCGGCCGGTTGGAACGACGTCGGGTCGGGGCGGCGTACGGTGCTGGCGAAGATGGCGGCACCGCGGGCGACCACGGTGGTCGGGTCCAGGCTGGTGTCGAGCGCGATACCCATTCCGTCGCGGCTGTCGGCGAGGCGCTCCCGCAGGCCGGGCGCGAGGGTGACGCCGCCGACGAGCAGCAGCCGATCGATGTCGTCCGCGCTCAGCCCGCTGTCGGCGAGCGCGGTGCGGCACAGGTTCATCGCCCGCGCATAGAACGGCTCGGCGACCCGGTCGAGCTCGTCCCGCCGGAGCGTGTACTCGAACGTCTCGGTGTCGCGTCCGCCGACCTCCAGCTCCACCGACAGGTCGATCGCGTCCCGGCGGGAGAGCTGGATCTTGGCCTCCTCGGCAGCCTGCTTCAGCTTTGCGAAGTTCGGCAGCCACACCGGGTTGTCGCGGCGGAAGTCGGCGAGGCCGAACGCGGACGCGGCAGCGGGGGCCAGGATCCGCTCCACCACCGCCCAGTCGATGAGCTTGCCGCCCAGGTACGGGTCGCCGGCATGGTTCAGCACCCGCAGGTCGCCGTCACGCTTGCTCACCACCGCCGCGTCGAACGTGCCGCCGCCGAAGTCGAACACCATCCAGTACGCCCGGTCGTCGGCGTCGTGGAAGCCGTACGCGAAGGCCGCCGCGGTGGGCTCCTGGACGAGCGGGCAGGAGGCGCTGAGCCCGGCGAGTGCCGCCGCCTCCAGGGTGGCCTTGTTCTGGTTGAGCGAGAACGCGGCCGGCACGGTGATGACCGCCGCGTCCGGTGGGCTGCCGAGGTGGTGTGCGGCGTCCACCCGCAGCGACTTGAGCACCTCGGCGGAGAGCTGCGGCGGCGTCAGCGCGGTGCCGGCCTTGCTGAACCGCCTGCTGGCGTCCGCCAGTCCCATCTCCAGCTTGAATTCGGTAGCCGTGTTCTCCGGGTCGCTCGGCGCCCGCTCGCGCGCTCGGCGCCCCACGTGCAGGACGCCCGGCTTCGGAATCCACACCGCCGACGGGGTGATGTCCCAACCGTCGTTGTTCTTGATGACGGCGACGCTGCCGTCCTCCTCCACCACGGCGATCGCGCTGTTGGTGGTGCCGAGGTCGATGCCGAAGTCGATGGTGTCACGCATGGTCGTTCCTTCCGTCCACGGGCTGGGTGGGGGTGCCGACGATGACCTGCCCCATCTGGATGAGGCGGCCGTGCAGATAGACGGACGGCCGTACGGTCTCGATCACGGTCTCGGCGGTCAGGGCGGGGCTCTCCTGGTACACCAGGACTTCGAGCTCCCGACCCGCGTTGAAGGCATCGCCGTCGTGGTCCTGGACGATCAGGCCGGCGTCGGCCAGTGCCTCGCTGGACGTGCGCAGGTACCGGCTGGCCTGGCGGTCGCGGGGCGAGGGCCGCTCACCGGTCGTCGCGAGCTTTCGCTGAGCCCGCCACAGGTTCGTGACGGCGGTCGCGAGGGCCTTCTTGTCCGGCTCTGCCGGCGTCGGTTCCTTCTCGTCCGGCGTCGGTTCCTTCTCGTCCGGCTTCGCGTCCCGGACCGCCGTCAGCAGATCCTCCAGTCGGGCCCGCTGCCCGTCCGTCCACATCGGAAGCGGAATCCGGAACTCCCTATGATGCCGGCGCTGGCGCAGCTCCTCGCGCAATCGGGTCATGCGTTTCACATCGTCACCCCTCGTCGCCACAGGTTCAGCTTGGGCAGGTATCGGGCGCGCAAATCCGGCGAGAGTTCGAGCGCCTGCGCCATGAGACCCGCCGCACGGTCGAGTTGGCCGGCGTGCCGGGCCAGCGCCAGCGCCTGCTCGGCAAGCCGCGCGGCCCGGGCGTGCGGCGGCTCTCCCCGGCTGCGAGCCGAGTCGCCGCCGTGACGCCGGCCGTGTAGTTCGGCGGCCAGAACACCGGCCGAGGTGGGCCGGTTGGCCGGGTCGACCTCCAAGGTGGACAGCAGAATCCGGTCCAGCTCCGGATCCACTTCGGGGTTGTACCGACTCGGCGGCAACGGCATCCGCGCGAACCGGCCCGGCGAGTACGACGACAGGGGCCCACCGTCGTCGTAGGGCAGCCGGTTGGTCAACAGCAGATACACGATCGTGCCCACCGACCACACATCACTCGCCCGCGAATATCCCTCGCGTCGCAGCACCTCCGGGGCCATGAAGGCGAACGTGCCCTGGGCGCTGGCCAGCATCGTGAACGGGTCGGCGCGTTTGGCGAGCCCGAAGTCGCTGATCCGGATCCGCAGGCTGCTGCCGTCGTATCCGACGAGGATGTTCGCCAGCGTGAGGTCACGGTGCAGGATCGGCGGGTCCTGCCCGTGCGCGGCGGTCAGACCGGAGGCGATCTGCTCGGCAGCCTCGACCGCCAGTGGCACCGGTACCGTGGGCCGGTGTGCGCGGATCAGGCGTTCCAGGCTGCCCCCGGCCACGTACTCCATGGTGAAGAACCCCCGGACGCCCTGTGGCGTGCGCACCGTACCGGCGTCGAACACCCGCACGATGTTCGGATGGCCCAATGTGGACAGCAAGCGGGCCTCCTCCAGCAGGGTGCGGGTCTCGTCGAGCGAGGCGACCCGCTTGAAGACCTTCATGGCCTGCCAGCCGAGGTACTCGTGGCGCACCCGGTGCACCTCGGCGAACGCGCCCTCACCGAGTAACCGGTCCACCACGAGCGTTTCGGTGACGCGGTCACCGCTCTCCAGCAGACTCACGAGTCTTCTTCCTTGGAATCTGTGACGATGAGCCGGTACCCGATGCCGGTGATGGTCTCCAGGATGCGCGGCACGGACGGATCCGCCTCGACGGCGCGACGCACCGCCCGTACGACGCCGGCCAGGTCGGTCCGGGTATAGGCGCGGCCCGCCGGCCACTCCTCCGGTGGGCCCCAGAGCGCGGCGATGAGCTCCTCGTGCCCGCACGCGACCGCCGCACCGGCGCTGCTGCGACCCACCATGTACCGCAACAGCTGGTGGCCCTGTGGCCGCAGCCCGCTGACCGGGGTCTCACCGCTCTCGTCGACACGATAAGCCCGCGCGGCTACCCAGTCGTACCGCAGGCACGGCCCGCGGGTAGGCACCGCCGGAGTCGGCTCGAACGGGGCGGCCTGGGTGGTGTGCGGGTCGAGCAGCGTCAGTTCCCAGTACAGCGGTTCGCCGTCCGGGGACATGTCGCCGAGGATCAGCAGGGCATCGCCGTGCCGCAGGCGGCGGCTCCCGACCAGGCGCTCGGTGCGTCCACTCAGCGAGCGGAGCAGCGTGCCGTTGACGCTCGCGTTGTCGGTGACCGTCCAGCCGCCGTCGCTCAGGTCCAACGTGCAGTGCAGGCGACCGACCCAGCGCTGCGGGTCCGGCTCCAGCACCACGTCCGGGGTGTGGTCCGGCGCGGTACGCCCGACCGTTACGGGCCCGTCCGTCAGCTCCACGCCCCGGGCCCTCCCCTCGGGCGAGGTGACGCGCAACGTCACGCTTCCGACCGTGCGCGTCTGCGCATCCACCGTCGACTCCTTGTGCGGCACCATGCCGGCCTACCGGGCTCGCCCGTCGAAGGGCTGGTGGTCCTTGCGGTGCGCCACGCAGGCCGCGTACATCCGCTCCTGACTCTGCTCGGTCCACCAATCGGACCGGATCGGCGTGACGGAGAACGTGCTGGGCATCCGGAGCTGGCTCGCCAGCCGCTGGCACGCCTGGCCCGCCTCCTCCGCCAGCCGAGTCCGGGCGGCGTCCTCGCCGAGCCGTGGCCCGGGCGGCGGCCAGGCCAGGACCTGGTAACCGAGGATCTCGGCCCAGTGGGGGTTGTCGCAGCGCACGATGGGCCAGACGTTGTCCGCGCCGTCGGGCTCCTGCTTGAGTTCCACACAGTACCCGGCCGGCGCGTTGTGGTCCCGACCCTGGCGGGACGTCACCGGCCGCGGCACGGCGAGCTGGGCCCCGGTCTGTTGGGAGGCCGCCAGGAACGACCAGCGCCTGCCGTCGGCACGCACGACGAGGCAGGTCGCATAGTTGGACACCGAGTCCGAGCTGTTGACGATGTCGGGGGCGGGGAGGACGACCTCGGTCGCGTACAGGTCCGGTGACTGTGACAGCCCGAAGTGGAGCGCCTGCTCCCCGCAGCTGAAGCGCGCGAGCCCGGCCAGGTAGTCGTAGTCCGCGCCGGGCCAGGAGGAGATCGCCTCCCGCAGCCCCAGATAGGCGATCACCTCGCCGGCGTGTTCCTGCCCGCAGGGCACGGTCGTCACCCTCGTGTCGCCGTCGCGCCAGTCGTTGGCGTCCCGGACGCAGAGAATCTCCTGCGAGACATCGCCGTAGTCGGCCGGGTGGATGTCGACCCCGCTCTCCTCCGAGTCGGTCACCGCGTTGACGATCAGCACGAGCGCCACCACCAGGACCGCGCAGAGGACGAGGATGGCCACCACCCGGCGGCGCCGCCGTGCTTCGTACTCCTCCCAGTCGGACAGTCGGATCGGCGAGCGGTACCGGACCGATCGGCTGGGTGTGCCGTATGAGATCGGTGCCCCGGCGTCCAAATCGGACAGCATTCCGCGGATGGCCACCGCGAGCGCTTCGTCGGTGACCTCGGAGAGGATGCCGCGCAGGAACCTCGCGGCCTCGTACCGCCCGCGGGTCCGCCGGATCTCGTCGACCGTGAACCGGAACTGGTTGAGCGCCTCGTCCGCCTCGTCGAAGCCTCGCAGGTTCTCCCGGATCCGGCGCTGGGTCTCCGGGTCGGTGGCGAGCTTCTCCGCCTCCCTCAGCCATCCCTTGACCTTGCCCTCGTACTGCCCGGTGGCCCGGTTCCGGGCGAGTGCGCAGTTGTTGAGAAGCACCGCGACCTTGTCCCGGACGGCGTCCGTGCGGCGGTGCTCGTCGCGCGGCGCCAACCCCTCCAGCCGGGCCAGCACCGGCTTCACCCGCGCCCGCATCTCCGCCACGATCTCGTCGGCGTCACCGGAGTCCAGCCGGGTGTGCAGGTCCCGGACGCCGGACTCCAGCTCCGTGTACAGCGGCTCGGCGGCCTCCTCGATCAGCCGGTCGCGTTCCCGGGCCGGCACCGGCCACTCACTCAGGTTCTTCCGGAGCGGAGCCGGATAGGCGGCGGAGGCCGCCAGCCCCAGCAGTGGGCGCACCAACGCCACCGGCAGCTCCGCCCGCAGCGCATCCACGGTGGACGCGCCGAGCTGCCGGTCGTCGAGCCGCTCCACCCGGTGGTGCAGGTGCCGCCAGAACGACGCCGACCGGAGCGTCTTCGTCCACGCCGTCGCCGCCGCCGTCCACTGGCCCGGTAGCCCGCCGGAGATGGTCGCGGCCAGCAGGTCCGCCGGCTCCACGTCGAGCGCCGCGGCGTGGGCCCGCACCGCGGAGTCGTGGTCGTAGTGCACACCCGCCGGGCATTCGCAGCCGTCCGGCGCGCCCCACACGGCGAACACCTCGTGTACCAGGCGGCGGCGCGGATCGCCCAACACCCCGTCGAACGCGGCGCGTACCTCCTCGGTGGTCGCCGAGGAACCCTGCAAGCCCACGTCGGCGCCGACCCGCAGGGCCGCCGTCAACTGCTGCTGCCGCGCTCGCGCGGTGCGCCGGTCCACGTCCACCGGCAGGCCGGTGACCCGGAAGGCGTTGCGCCGGTACAGGTCCGGCCCGGCCAGCTCCCGCAGGCTGGCGATCGCCACCTCACTCACTCGTGCTCCCCAGGACGACATCGTTCAGGACTCGGCTTGGCTTGGCTCTCAGGATGGTCGGGCGGCGCGCCGGGCACCACGGCAGACAGTTGGAAACTAGATGTACGGCCTAGGGCAGATCGCCACGGATCGGGTCCTCGCCGACGCGCTTCAGGTAGTCACCCGGATTGGTGATGGGCCGCCCGTCGTCCCGGTACTTCTGCCGAACCCGCTCCAGGTGGGTCTTCACCGTGCTCTTTTCGATGCCGAGCCGCCGCGCGATGGCGGTGTGCGTCATGCCCTCCGCCACCCCCAGCAGGATCTGCCGTTCCCGGGGTGTCAGCGACGGACCGCGGCGGTCGTCGTCGCTCAGCAGGAACGCGTGCTCGGGCGACGTCGGCGTCTCGCCGCGGTGCACGGCCCGAATCGCGTCCGCCAGATCGTTGAGGTCGCGTTCCTTGGGGATGTAGGCCACCGCGCCGGCCTCGGTCGCGGAGACCACCCACCGGCGGTCCTTCACCACCGAAATGACGATCACCTGCCGGCCGCTGGCGGTCAGTTGCGCCACGTTGTGCGCCGGGTCGGTGAAGTTGCCCAGATCGAGATCGAGTAGCACGATCGCCGGAGCGTCGGGTCCGGCAAGGTACTCGTCGACGGAGGCGGCCACCGCCGTCAAACGGATGTCGGGCGTGCTGCCGAACCAGTTGGCGAACGACTGAAGCAGCATCTTCTCGTCGTCGATCGCGCCGATGGTTATGACGGTTTCCATGTGATCTCCACGGTGGTGCCCTCGCCGGGCGTACTGGTGATGTCGCACTGGCCGCCGGCCTCGACCACGCGGTGCCGGATCGAGCCCAGCAGGCCGTACCCGCTCCGCGCTGTCGCGGGTACGAAGCCGGCGCCCCGGTCGACGACCGTGACGCGCACCCCGCCGGCGCCGTCGCCCCGGGTCGTCAACCACGCCTGCCCGGTGCCCGCGTGCTTGCGGGCGTTGTTGAGCGCCTCCCGGGTGGCCCCCAGCAACGCCTCGGTGACGTGCCCGGGCACGCCCGTCGGCAGTTCCGCCGAGTTGTGGTCGATCCGCAGCCCGAGCGCCGCCAGGTCACGCACGACGCGCCCGAGCCCGGTGCTGAGGTCCGTCGACATCGCGTCGTCGGACCCGGTGATCAGGGAGCGCAGGTACCGCGCGTCGCGCTCGCACTGGCTGCGGAACTGCTCGGTGTTGAGGTCGATCTGCCCCATCGCACCCACGGTCAGCGTGGACAGCACCGTGTCGTGCAGGTTCCGGTACTGCCGCCGCCGCTCCCAGTCCCGGGCCTCGACCGACGCCATCCGGGCGGCCGCGTCGGCGGCCTGGCGTTGGGCCGCCAACGCGGACGCGTGGGCCTCGTCCGCGGCGCGCGCCGACGAACGTACCCAGGCCGCGGCGAATCCGGCGGCGACGGTGAACAGGACCAGCGAGCCGATGTTGCCGGTCGCGGACGCGAGGGGCGAGGCGCCGGCGGCGAGATCCCGCCACACCCCGGCGAGGTAGCAGCCGGACAGCAGGAGGATCGACGGTGCGGCCAGCCAGCGTGGGCTGAACACGACGGCGAGTACGCCGGCCGCGTTCGCCGGCCCGACGGTCCAGTTCGCCCACCCGATCGCGTGACCGGGCGCGGTCAACCGGCCGATCACGACGAGCGCGACCCCGATGAGCAGGATGTCGACGACGACGGCGAGCGACGTGATGCGCCGCCCGCGCAGCGCGGCTCCGTAGAGCGCGAGCGACCACACGGCGGCGAGGGCGTAGAGGCCGAACACGACGCCCGGTCGCAGGTATGCCGACCGGTCGGTGGAGACGGCGGCCGCCCCGGCCGTGGCGTACTGCGCGAGCCGGAGCGCCCCGAACCCGCGGACCAGCACGCGCTCGGCTTGTTCCCGCCCGTCGACCCCCACCACGTTCCCAAGATTTCAAATCCCGGGAGTACGCGGAAGTCCGCTCTGCGGCGGACTCCCACGATCAAGACGTTGCGGTCATCAGGTCGAACGCCGCGACGGCACTGCCGTGCAGGCTGCCCAGCCAGACGGTGTCGCCGTGCCGGCGTACCCCGGTGACCATCGAGAAGCCCGGAACGCATGCCTGGAGGTCGTACCGGACCCGGCCCTCGGCGTCCACCGCCTGCACCCAGGCGGTGTCCGCCGGCTTCGGTTGCAGGAAGTCCGGCAGCGCCCAGACCGCCCGACGCACGGCGGGGTGCCACGGCGAGACCCGGTCCAGCAGTGCGTTCCGGGGCGAGCCCATCGCGATCCAGAGCAGCCCGTCGTCGTCGGGGGCGAGGTTGTCGGGGAAGCCCGGCAGGTTGCCGGCCAGCCGGTCCACCTCGCCGGTACGCGGCCCGGCCAGCCATACCCGGGTCAGCCGGTATGCCCCGGTCTCGGCCACCACCACGTACGACTCGTCGGCCGCCAGCGCCACCCCGTTGGCGAACTGGAGCCCGGTCAGCACCTCCCCGGTACGCCCGTCCGGACGCCACCGGAGCAGGCGTCCGGTGCCGGAGTGTTCGAGCAGGTCGGCCTTCCAGTGCGGCAGCCCGAAGCGCTGCGACGAGTCGCTGAACCAGATCGACCCGTCGCCGGCCACCGCCGCGTTGTTGCAGAGCCGCAGCGGCGCCGACCCGACCACGGTCCCGGCGGCCACCAGGGTGCTGACCCGGGCGGTGTCGGGGTCGACCCGGAGCAGCCCGCGTGCCGCGTCGCAGACCACCAGCCGGTCGTCGCGGTCCAGTTCGACGCCGAGCGGCCGGCCGCCGGTCTCGGCGACCACCTGCGGCCCGGTGCCGTCCGCCGACAGCCGCACCAGCCGGCCGTCGGCGAGCCCGGTGTAGACCCGGCCGGCGGAGTCGACCGCGACGTCCTCGGGCCCCTGGCCGGGCACGGCGTGCAGGCGTACCGGTGGCATCGGGTCGGCGCCGCTGTCCTGGCGGGCCCGGGCCGGTGCCCGCTCCGGTCGCCACACGACGGGATCGATCCGGGGTCTGGCCATGGCTCATGGTATCCATCCGGATCGTTGCCGTCGCCGGTCCGGCTCCGTCCACCGTGGACAGGTCCGGGTGGGTCGGCTTGACGGCTCCGGCCGGGTAGCGATATAAACCACCTGGTTATAGAACTGAGAGGTTACAAAAGATGAGTGCGGAATTGCTCGACGCGACCTTCGCTGCCCTGGCCGACCCGACCCGCCGGGCGATCCTCGCCCGGCTGGCCACCGGCGAGGCCAGCGTCACCGAGCTGGCCGCGCCGTTCGCGATGAGCCAACCCGCCGTCTCCAAACACCTCAAGGTGCTGGAACGGGCCGGGCTCGTCTCCCGGGGCCGGGACGCGCAACGCCGGCCGTGCCGGTTGGAGGCCCGGCCGCTCAAGGCCGCCCTGGACTGGCTGGAGAACTACCGCGACTACTGGGCCGAGAGCTACCAGCGGCTCGACGGCCTGCTCGCCGAACTCCAGGCCGAGGGCGGCGAGGGGCGGTGACCAGCGGCGACCGGGAGCTGACCGTGACCACCCCGACCGACCGGGAGATCGTGCTCAGCCGCGCCTTCGACGCCCCGGCCGGGCTGGTCTTCGACGCGCTGACCCGCCCCGACCTGCTCCGCCGCTGGTTCGGCGCGCGCGGCTGGCAGCTCGTCGACTGCCGGGTGGACCTGCGGGTCGGCGGCGCGTGGCGGTTCGTCTCCCGGGGCCCGGACGGCGCGGAGATGGCGCACGGCGGGATCTACCAGGTGATCGAGCCGGCCCGACGGCTGGTCTACACCGAACGGTACGACGACCAGTCGTACCCGGGCGACACCCTGATCAGCCACCGGCTCGCCGAACGGGCCGGAGTGACCACCCTGACCAGCACGATCCGCTACGCCACGCCCGAAGGCCGGAACCGGGTGCTCCGCTATCCGATGCGGCGCGGCGTGACCGAGGGCTACCGCCGGCTCGACGACCTGCTCGCGGAGCGGATCGAGGCCCGCTGACCCCGAGGACCGCCGGTCCCCGGCACCGGCCGGGCACCGATGTCGACACACGCAGAGAGGCACTCACCGTGAACTGGACCCTGGAAGTGGTGATCGTCCCCGTCTCCGACGTGGACCGGGCCAAGACCTTCTACGCCGACCAGCTCGGCTTCCACGTCGACCACGACACCCGGATCAGCGACAAGATACGCCTCGTCCAGCTCACCCCGCCGGGCTCGGGCTGCTCGATCGTGATCGGCACCGGTGCCGTGCCGGACATGCCGCCCGGCTCGCTGCGCGGGCTGCAACTCGTCGTCAACGACCTGGCCAAGGCGCGCGCCCAACTCGTCGAGCGGGGTGTCGAGGTCAGCGAGATCCAGGTACTCGGCGAGAACCCGGGACCCGTCGCGGAACCGCTGGACAACGTCGGATTCGTCTTCTTCAGCGACCCGGACGGCAACGGCTGGGCCGTGCAGCAGATCTCCTCCCGGGGATAGTCGGCCGGTCCTCGGATGTCGGCACCGCCGCGTAGCATCCGCTGCCGTGACCGCCGTCCAGACGTACCGGTATCTCGGCCCCTCCGCGCTCCGACCCGACGGTCTGGCCCTACAGACCAGTGGCGGACCGGTGGCCAACCCCCGGTTCTTCTCCGGGTTCCTGACCACGCCACGGGCGGCCGCTGCCGGCCTGCTCGCGGTGGCCGAGGTCGCCCGCAGCCGCTACTACCGGCCGGCCGACCCGGCCAGCCTCGACCCGGTGGTGACCGGCAGTCGCGACCGGCTGCGCTTCGAGTCCTTCTCCGGCTGCTGCGGGGTCTACGCCCGGCTCGACGCGCTGCCGGCCGGGATCGACGGCGAGATCGTCGCGCACGGCGCCACCAACGTCGACGTCAACCCGCCGCTGCGGGCGGCGCTGGCCCGGGTCGGCGGGCTCGACCCGCTGCACCTCTCGGTCGGGCCGGACGACCTCACCGTCTCCACCCCGGACGGATCGGTGGTGGAGAAGAAGGTTCCGCTGCCGGGGCGCTGGCTGCGCGGCTTCGCCGAGGTGCACGTGCTGGCGGCGGCCTTCGAGCCACGGGCCGAGATACCGGCCACCGAGGCGGCCGCCTTCCTGCGCCGGCTGCCCGGCGCCGGAGACCGGTCGGTGCTCTGGGCGGTGCCGGCCGGGCGGTCGTTGCGGCTGACCGGGCGACCGGTGCCGGGCGCGGTCTGCCTGGCCGGGGCCGACCGGCTGGCCACGCTGCGCGGACTGCTGCGCCACGCGAAAACCCTCCGGGTGTACGGCCCGACCGTCGCGGCCGGCTCCCCGCCGTTGCCGAACGGCTGGGAACTGGACACCGGTGAACTGCGGCTGTCGCTCACCCTCTCGCCCGAGCCGTACCGGGGCTTCTCCGGGGAGGGAGCGAGCCTCGCCGCGCTGGCCGGAGACGACGTCGTCGACGACGCCGAGCTGGTCGATGCGCTGCTCTCCTGGGATCCGACGATCGACGTCGACACGCTCGCCGAGGGGGCCGGGATCGGCACCGACCGGGTCCGCGCCGCACTGGCGCAGCTCGGCACCGCCGGCCGGGTCGGTTTCGACGTGTCGCAGGCGGCGTACTTCCACCGGGTGCTGCCGTACGACGCCGGCCGGGCCGAGCGGGACAACCCCCGGCTGCTCGGCGCCCGGGCCCTGGTCGAGGCGGGCGCGGTGCAGGCCGACGGCGCCACCGCGACGGTACGCAACGGTGCCGACGTCTACCGGGTGCGCAGCCACCCGGACGGCCGGTACACCTGCTCCTGTCCCTGGTGGGCGCGGCACCGGGGGCAGCGCGGTCCGTGCAAGCACGCCCTCGCCGTGTCGATGGTCGGCGCACCGGCGGAGATCCCGGCGTGACCGAGAGCATCTTCGACCTCATCCACCAGCGCGCGGTCGAGGCGGTCGCCGACGCGCTCGCCGGGCTGTCCGAGCCGGACCGCCGGCAGCTCGGTGTCGAACTGGTCGCCTTCGTCCGCCGGCTCAAAGACAACTGGTGGGTCGGCCGGGAGGCGGCGGCGCTCGCCGTGGTGGCCGTCGGCTGCCTGCCCAGCGCGGCGAAGGCGGCCGAGATCATCGGGCGACGCGCGGTCGAGCTGGACATGGCGGCCGGTCCGCCGGTGGTGGCGGCGGCCCGGGACCGGGGCATCGACTGGCTGCCCGACCTCGCCCGGCGGCTCGCGGGCCGGCTCACCGGGACCCCGCCGCGTAGCTGGGGTCTGGTCGCCTACCTCTTCGCCGAGGAGAGGCTGACCCCGCCGACCGGGGACCGGTTCGTCGAGGGCTGGCTCGACGAGATGTCCTGGCCAAGCGGCGGGCGAGAGGCGCCCCCGTTGCCCGACCGGTTGCGCGCCGACCCCTTCCTCGACCCGCTGCTGCCCCGGCTCTTCGAAGTGGACGGGCTGGGCGGCCGGCTCGGCTTCGAGGACTACCACACCGGGGCGGCGATGGCCCTGCCGCACGCCCTCGTCCAGCTCACCGCCGAGGGCCGGGTGGACCGGGCGGTGTTGCTCGGCGGCTGCGTCGACCGGCTGGTCCGGGGCGACCGGGCAGCCGCGCTGCGTCCCTTCCTCGTCCTGCACGACCTGCTCGCCCCGACGCCGACCGAACGCGCCGACCGGGCCGGCGACTACCTCAGGCTGCTCGCCGACGGCCCGGGGCCGGTGGCGTCGATGGCGCAGAAGGCGCTGCGCGGAGCCGCCGACGTCGAGCTGGAGGAGCTGCTCGACGCGTCCCGGGCGGTGTTGATCCGCCCCGAGAAGGGCCTGGTACGCGCCCAGCTTCGCTGGCTGGACCAGCTTGCCCGGCAGCGGCCCGAGCGGGCGGCGGAGATCGCCGACGTGCTCGGCGCGGCGGCCGAGCACCCAGCGGTGGAGCTGCGGGACCGAGCCGTGGCACTGGTCGCCAGGCACCGCGCGGCACCGGAACCGGCTCCGGCTCCGGCTCCGGCTTCGGGACCGGCCAGCGCGGTCGTGCGCTCCGGCGACGACCTGCCCCCCGCGCCGGCGTCGACGGCCGTCCCACCCCCGATCACCGACCCGGACGAGCTGGCGGAGGAGGTCGCGACGCTGCTCAGCACCGGGCTCACCACGCTGCCGCTGGAGCGGGTGCTGGACGCGGCGGTCCGGTTGACCACGACCGACCAGCCGGGCCTGACCCGGGCGCTGGCGCCGGTGCTGGACCGGCACGGCTCCGGCGAGCACCGCTGGTCGCCGTCCTGCCTGCACGGCCCGGTCGAGGATCTGCTGCGCGCGGCGGCCGGCCCGGCCCAGATCAGTACGCTGCGCAGGTGGTGGGTGGGGCTGCTCTCGGCCGCGCACAGGTCCCAGCTGGCCAGTGACCCACGGATCGCCCCGCCGCACCGGCTGCTCCGGGTCCGGCTCGCCGAGATCGGCACCTACCTCGGCCGGTCCCCGGGTGTGGTCCTGCTCGCCACGCCCACCTCGACGAACGGCGCGCTCGACCCGTCCGCGCTGTACGACCGGCTGGCCGCGCTCGGCGAGGCACAGCCGTGGCGCTGGGACCTGACCCAGGCGCTACTCCGGCTGCCGCCCGGCGGTGACGACGCGTTGGCGGGACGCGCCGAGGCACTGCGCACCCCGGGTGGGGACCGGCTCGCCGCCTGGCTGCGTTCCGGCGGGCTGCCACCGCCGACATTCCGGCCCGCCAGGGTGACGTTCAAGCAGGTCACCTACTACTACTCGGGTAAACACGCCACCCCGGTCGAGCGGGTGCAGGTCGAGGTCGGCACGGCGCAGGAGGCCGGCGTGGAGCGCTTCGACGACCCGTTGGGGCTGCTCACCGGTCGGGTGGCCCGGTTCGGCAACCACTGCGCGCGATGGTCCCGGCTCTGGCCTTCCATACTGCCCGGCTATCGGGGACTGGTCGCCGCGTACGCGCTGAACGACATCGCCGGCGCCGCCGACCAGGACCTCCGGGGCGGTGCCGAGATACTGCCGCTGCTCGCCGAGAGCACCGGGGACGGTGGGATGGCGCTCGACCTGGCCCTGGCGTACGGGCTCGCCGCCCGGCACCGGGCCGACCGGGTTGCCACCATCGACGCCCTGCTGGCGCTCGCCGCCGCAGGTGAGTTGGATGCCGCCTCCGTGGGTCGGCAACTCGGGGAGCTGGCGTCGGGCGGGCTGGTCACCCTGACCCGGACGGTCGAGCCGCTCCGGGACCTGGCGCTGGCCGGTGCCCGACTCAGCACCTGGCGGCTGCTCGCCGCCGCCCTGCCGGCCCTGCTGGCCGCGCCGAAGCCACGCCCCGGCGTATCCGACCTACTGACCCTCGCGGCGGAGACGGCGACCGCCACCGGTGTCCCGATCGCCGTCCCCGGGCTGGCCGAGGTGGCCGCCCGCCGGGGGACGAGCCGGCTCTCGACCGAGGCCCGCCGCCTCGTCGCCGCGCTCGGCCACCCGGCCGCCGCGGTGACCGGATAGCGCCGGCCACCGCTGAACCTTTCCCAACCCCATGTGGTCCGTCGTGGCCGCAGGTGGTAGTCCCGGCGCGTGCGTCGCGCGGTGCAGGTGGTAGTCCCGGCGCGTGCGTCGCGCGGTGCCGGTGGAAAAGGTGCACCGGGCGTGGGCTACGCCGGACCGGCGGGTACCGACGGCAGCCCGGCGGTCGCGGTGCGTAGCTGCGACTCGGAGAGTTCGTGGTCGGCGAGGTCGCCCGCGAGGTAGGCGCCGTAGGCGGCGAGGTCCAGGTGCCCGTGCCCGCACAGCGCGGTCAGGATCACCTTCTCCTCGCCGGTCTCCTTGCACCGCAACGCCTCCTCGATGCAGGCGGCCAGCGCGTGGGTGGGTTCGGGGGCCGGCACGATGCCTTCGGTACGCGCGAACCGCACGCCCGCCTCGAAACACTCCCGCTGGCCCTTCGCCACCGCCTCGATCAGCCCCAGCTCGTAGACGTGCGAGATCAGCGGTGACATCCCGTGGTAGCGCAGCCCACCGGCGTGGATCGGGTCGGGGATGAAGTCGTGTCCGAGCGTGTGCATCTTCATCAGCGGGGTCATCCCGGCGGTGTCGCCGAAGTCGTACGCGTAGACGCCCCGGGTCAACGACGGACAGCTTGCCGGCTCGACGGCCCGGATGGTCACCTCCATCCGGCCGGCCAGCTTCTCCCGGAGGAACGGGAACGCGAGTCCGCCGAAGTTGGAGCCGCCGCCGGTGCAGCCGACGATCAGGTCCGGCATCAACCCGACCTTGCCGAACTGGGCGATCGCCTCCTCACCGATCACCGTCTGGTGCAGCAGTACGTGGTTGAGCACGCTGCCCACCGCGTAGTTGGTGTCCGAGCTGCCGGCGGCCACCTCGACCGCCTCGGAGATCGCGATGCCCAGCGAGCCGGGTGAGTCGGGCTGCTTGGCCAGCACGGCCCGGCCGGCCGCGGTCAGCTCGGACGGCGACGGGTGGATGACCCCGCCGAACGTCTCGATCATGATCTTCCGGTACGGCTTCTGGTCGTACGAGGCCCGCACCTGCCACACCTCGCAGTCCAGGCCGTACTGGGAGCAGGCGAAGGCGAGCGCGGTTCCCCACTGGCCGGCACCGGTCTCGGTACTCAGCCGGCGGATTCCCGCCGCCGCGTTGTAGTACGCCTGCGGCACCGCCGTGTTCGGCTTGTGTGATCCGGCCGGCGACACGCCCTCGTACTTGTAGAAGATCTTGGCTGGGGTGCCGAGCGCCCGCTCCAGCCGGTGCGCCCGGTACAACGGGGACGGCCGCCAGAGTCGGTAGACGTCCAGTACGTCTTCGGGTATGTCCACGTAGCGCTCGGCGGTGACCTCCTGCTCGATCAGTGCCGTCGGGAACAGCGGCGCCAGGTCGTCCGGACCGACCGGCGCCAGCGTGCCCGGGTGCAGCACCGGCGGCGGTGCGGCGGGCAGGTCGGCCACGACGTTGTACCAGCGACGCGGCATCTCCGCCTCGTCCAGCAGAATCCTGCTCGGCTCACCCATGGGCACGAATTGAACCGCCCCGAGGCGGTGATGTCCACGATCGCCGTGCCGTCCCGGCAGGGGTGGGCGGGTTGGCGTACCTGCGCGGCTCGACGTCCGCGCCGGCGGCCCGGCGACGACGGCCGGCCCGACGGAGCGTCGCCGAAACCGCGGCCGATCCCGCTGGCCGACCGCGCCCGGGTGTCAGAGCCGGGCCGGGCCGTACGGGACCTGGCCGGTACCGAGCCGTCGCAGCCGGGTGCGCACCCGGTCGGCGTCCGGGTGGTGGAGGTCGTCGAAGATCTCCACGGCCTCCCGCCAGGTGCGGCGGGCGGTCTCCATCCCACCGTCGGAATACCGCGCGTCGCCGAGCCGGACGAGCGTGTCGGCGGTGGCGGGGCGGTTGCCGAGGCGGCGGAACAGCTCCAGGGCCCGGCGGTAGCAGGCGATCGCCTCGGTGAGCTGGCCGAGGTGCCGGTGGGCGTACCCGAGGCTGTTCCAGGTGTGCGCCTCGGCGGGCCGGTCGCCCTGCTCCTGCTGCTCCGCCAGGGCCAGATAGCAGGAGGTGAGGGCGGACTCGTACTCGCCGAGCTGGGCCCGGCACCACCCCACCGAGCTGAGCGCCCGGGCCTGGCCGATCCGGTGTCCCGCCGCCCGGAACAGCTCCAGCGCCTGCTCGGCGTGCCGCAGCGAGTCGCGGTACCGGGACTGCTGCTCGGCGACCAGGGCCAGGTTGTGCTGCACCTGTGCCTGGCCGACGGGGTCGTCCAGCTCCGCGAAGAGCGCGAGAGCCTGCCGCAGGTGCGAGTGACTGTCGTCGTGCCGGCCGAGCCGCAGGTAGGCGATCCCGAGGTAGCGCAGTGCGTACGCCTGGTCGGGCCGGTTGCCGAGTCGACGCACCGCGGCCAGTGCGCCCTCCAGCACGGTCACCAGGTCGGGCCAGTGGCCGTGCTCGTCGAGGAAGGGCGCGAACGTCCAGGCGAGGGTCCAGGCGTGCGGGAAGTCCACCGGGGAGTTCTCGCCGAGCAGGGCGAGCAGTACCGGTTGCTCGGTGCCGAACCAAGCGCGCGCCTGTTCGGGATCGTGGAACGTCTCGACGGTCACCCCCGGCTCGGCCGGAGCGGTGCTGATCTCGTCCCGGTGCGGGTGGGTCAGTCGGGCGGCGGCGTACGCGGTGTGCAGGTAGTGGTCGAGCAGCCGGCGTACGGCCTGCTGCCGCCCCGGCTGGGGCTCCCGATCGCGCGCCAGTTCGCCGGCGTAGGCACGGAGCAGGTCGTGGCAGCCGTACCGGCCGGGGGAGCGTTCGACCAGCAGACTCGCCCGGGCCAGCTCGGCCAGGGCCGGGCGTGCCTGCCCGAGTGGCACCCCGAGCAGGCTGGCCGCGGCGGCGACACCGATCTCCGGCCCCGGGTGCAGTCCGAATAGCTGGAACAGGCGCGCCGCTCCCGTCGACAGGGTGTGGTAGGAGCCGGCGAAGACAGACCGCACGTCCGTACCCGGATCACCGTCGCCGAACCCGTCGAGCCGGCCGTCGGGCCGGCGCAGTTCCTGGGCCAGGGCCCGAAGTGGAAACCCGGGCCGGGCGGCGCTCCGGGCGGCCACCAGGGCGAGCGCCAGCGGCAGCCGGGAGCACCGGGAGATGATCTCGTCGACCGAGTCCGACTCGGCGGCCACCCGGTCCGCGCCGATCCGCCGGGCCAGCAGGTGCCGGGCGTCGACCACCGGCGGCAGGTCGAGGGCGAGCGGCTCGGCGCCCACCACGGCCACCAGACCGGACAACCAGTTCCGGCTGGTCACTATGACGCCGCAGCCGGGGGAGCCGGGCAGCAGCGGCTGGACCTGAGCGGTGTCGGCGGCGTTGTCCAGCAGTACCAGCATCCGCCGGCCGGCGAGCAGGCTGCGGTACAGCGCCGCCTGCTCGGCCAGATCCGCCGGTACGTGCTGCGGTGGAACCCCGAGCGCGCCCAGGAAGCCGCGGATCGCCTGGTCCGGCCGTGGTGGGGCCGATCCGGCCGGATCGTAGCCGCGCAGGTCGACGTACAACTGGCCGTCGGGGAAGCGTGCGGCCCGGAGGTGTGCCCACCGCACCGCCAGGGCGGTCTTGCCGACCCCTGCGGTTCCGGAGATCACCGCGACCGGAGACCCCGGCGGCGAGTCGCCGGCCGGCAACAGGATGGCGTCCAGCCGGTCGAGTTCGGCGGTCCGGCCGACGAAGACCGGCAGGTTGAGCGGCAGTTGCGCCGGCACCACCGGCTGGGCCGGCGGGATGTCGGCATTCGTCCCGAGCTGGTCGTCGGCCGGCGGCTCCGCCTGGTCGTCGCCGCCGTGCTCAAGGTCCAGCACCGGATCACCCCGCAGGACGGCCCGGGCCAGTTCGCTGAGCTGGGCCCCCGGGTCCAGGCCCAGCTCGTCCGCGAGCCGCTGCCGGATCCGGTGGTACGTCTGGAGCGCGTCCTGGCGCCGCCCGGTGCGGTAGAGCGCGACCATCAGGTGACCGGCGAGGGTCTCGTCCGACGGGTCGCGTTCCACCAACTCGGTCAGCTCGCCGAGCAGTTCCTCGTGAGCGCCGAGCGCCAGGTCCGTCTCGATCCGCAGCAGCATCGCCGAGCCGCGCAGCCGCTCCAGTCCGGCGCAGACCCGCTCCCGCAGCGGTTCCGGGGCGTCGGCCAGCGGTGTACCGCGCCAGAGGTCGAGCGCCTCGCGGAGCAGGTCGGCCCGGCCGACCCCGGTCAACGAACGCGCCCGCTCGACCAGCCGGGTGAACCGGTGCGCGTCCACCGCTTCGGCGTCGACCTCGATCGCGTACCCGTCGCCGCGCCGGACCAGTGCCTCGCCGCTGCCGTCTCCGGGTGCGTTGAGCGCGGTGCGCAGCCGAGAGACGTAGGTGCTCAGCACGGCCGGAGCGGTGTCGGGCGGGTCACCGTCCCACAGCAGGTCGACCAGGCGGTGGATCGGCACCGGGCGGCCCGCCTCCAGGAGCAGCAGCCCGAGCAGGCAGCGTTCCCGGCGCCGACCCACGGCCACCGGCGTCCCGCGATGTTCGGCCCGCACCGGACCGAGGATTCGAAAATTCATCATTGTGATCAACGATCCCTGTGTACCAGACAGAAGGGTCCGGTGTAGGTCGTCCCCCTAGGGTCTACAGGGTTGACAACTGGTCGGATCCGTTGGTTGCGTGCACGTCCCGACTACTTTCCGGACGGACGGCGTCACCGGGCGCACCGTAGGCGTGGAGCGGCTGCGGGGCAACGCCGCCCGTTCGGTGGTGGAGTCCGGGTCTTCGCCGGGTCCGGGGGTCCGGCGCGGTGCCGGGTGGCAGCGGGAACGGGCCGACGGGTTGACGCGCATTCTCCGGAGGCGAGCTGGCGGCCACCGGGGCGGCCGCGCGGCGCGTCCGGCAGAGGTGCGCCAGGCCGGTCGGAGGTCGGGCCACGCCGTGGGAATCGGTTCGGGCCCGGTCGGCGGGGTTCGCGCCCGCCCCGGGCGACGGCAACTCCGGGTCCCGCCGGTCCGTCCCGGCGGGGCCGGCAGATCAGCGGCGCGGCCGGGCCGGGTCGATCAGCCGCCGACCGTTGGCGGAGCTACCCCCGCACCGGCGGCAGGTGCCCGCGCTGCGACGGCCGGGGCAGGACCGGCGAACCTGATCGCGGTCGGCAAGGTGGCCGAACATGCTCCGGTCCGGTGTCCGTGCTCGGGTCGGGTTCGGCGTCCGGCGTTCCGGGCCCGGCTTCGGGGTTCGGGGTTCGGGCCCGGCGTTCCGGGTCCGGTTCGGCGCCCGGCGTCCGTGCTCCGGTCGCGGCGGTCAGCCGGGTCGGACGGGCTGTTCGGGCCGGTGGCAGTGTGCGCAGTGCCGGCCGTCCGCCATCACCGACGGCAGCCACTGCGGTGCCGAGCCGAGCCGGGGATCGCGGTTGAGGATGGCCCGGTGCAGGGCGATCAGCTCCGGTCCGGGCTCCACGCCCAGCTGCTCGCGCAGGGCCTCGCGAGCCCGGCCGTACGCGGCCAGCGCCGGTGCCACGTCACCGCGCCGGTACAGCGCCACCATGAGCTGCGCCCACAGGGTCTCCCGGGTGGGATAGGCCAGGGTCAGCCGGCGCAGGTCGCCGACGAGATCCTCGCTGCCGTCGAGGCCGAGACGTGCCCGCAGGTGGCATTCGATCGCGAGCTGCCGCGATTCGTCGAGGGCGCTGAGCCGGGCGGCCAGGGCCGGGCTGCGGGGTACGTCGCTGGCGGCGTCACCACGCCACAGCGCCAGCGCCGCCGCCAACTGCGTCGCGGCCCGGGCCGGGTCACCAGCGGCGAGCGCCGTACGACCCAGCCGTAGCCGGTCGGCGAACACCTGCAGATCCAGCTCCTCCGGGCCGACCCGGAGCAGGTAACCGCCGCTGGTGGTGGCCAGCCGGCTCCGTCCGGCCTCCGGCGAGCCGCCCAGCGAGGTACGGAGTCGGGTCGCGTAGGTGCGCAGGTTGGCGATGGCCGACACCGGAGGCGGACCCTCCCAGATCAGTTCGATGAGGTGGTCGAGGGAGACCGGTCGGTTCGGCTCCAGTAGCAGGGCGGTGAGCAGTGTTCGCGGCCGGACGCCGTTCACCCGTACCGGCCGGCCGTCCCGCCACACGCGGACGGGACCGAGTAGGGCGAAGCGCAGCCGAAGGCGGCCCCTGGGTGGCGGTGACATGCGGACCAGCCTGAGCCACTGGACTTTCCGCCCACTTTCCGCCCACCTTCCGCCCACCTTCCGGCCGTACTGCCGAGCCCCGGCGACGGCGGGCCGGGCGGGGCCGAGCCCGGGCGACGGCGGGCCGGGCGAACTCCGGGCATCCGGTCGTCCGTCCCGGCGCCGCCGGTACGCTGGTCAGTTCTTCGGGCTGCCCTTGGGGGCGGTGTTCCACTCCGGGTTGCCCAGCGTGGTGACCCAGGTCCGTACCTTGGCCACGTCGGCTGGGGCGAAGGCGAGGCTGAGCATCAGCAACAGTCGTGCCTTCTGTGGCAGCAGGTCGTCCCCGGCGATGATCGGCGAGCTGGTGCTGCCGCCGTAGACGGAGCCGGAGCCGGTCCGGGTGGTGCTGACGAAGACGACCCCCTTCGCGGCGGCGGCGCTCCGGGCGCTGCTCTGCGCCGAGGAGATGCCGCCGGCGCCGGTGCCGGCGGTGACGATGCCCTTCACCCCGGCGTCCGCGAAGGCGGTGATCGCCTCCCCGCCGGCCTGCTGGTAGCCGTAGACCACCTCGACCCGGGGCACCGCGGCGGGGGCGACCTTCGACAGGTCGAACGGGGTCAGCCAGTGCTTCTTCGCGTCGCAGTCCTCGACCCGGGCCGGTGCCCGGCCGACCTTGATGTTCGGCCCGTCGACCCAGCCCAGTACGCCCAGTTCCCGGGACTGGAAGGTGTCCATCCGGTAGGAACTGGTTTTGGTGACGTCCCGGGCGGCGTGGAACTCGTCGCCGAGCAGCAGCACAGTGCCGTAGCAGTAGGTGGACTGGCTGGCCGCCAGCACGATCGAGTTGTACAGGTTGGCGGGACCGTCGGCGCCGATCACCTGCGGCCCGTCCGGGGTGACCGCCGCCCACGGCCGCATGGCGCCGGTGAGTACCACCGGCTTGCGGCTCTGCACGGTCAGGTCCAGCCAGTACGCGAACTCCTCCATGGTGTCGGTGCCGCTGGTCACCACCACCCCGTCGGACTTCTTCAGTGCCGCCTCGACGGCCAGGGTGAGGGCGTGGAACTCGGCGATGGTGTAGCCGCCGGAGCCCTTGTTGCCGAACTGCACCGTGGAGACGTCGGCGACCTGCCCGATCTCCG
This sequence comes from Plantactinospora sp. KLBMP9567, assembly GCF_033446045.1. Taxonomy (NCBI): domain Bacteria; kingdom Bacillati; phylum Actinomycetota; class Actinomycetes; order Micromonosporales; family Micromonosporaceae; genus Plantactinospora; species Plantactinospora sp. KLBMP9567. Next base: position 208,971 of record NZ_JAWQRR010000018.1, read on the forward strand.
GCTGGAGCCGGGCGACCATGTCGCCGATGGCGATCCGGCCGGACTGGTAGTCGGTGAAGCTGCTCCGGGAGGTGGCGACGCCGGAGATGGTGCCGCCGGTGCCGATCACGGTGACCTTGGGCTTCTTCGCCTTGGCCCCGGCCACCGCCTGGGCGTACGCGGCGCTGCGGATCTCGGTCGGTCCGGTGACTCCGGAGACGGCGCCACTGGTCGGGGGCAGCGCCACCGCCGCCGGCTCGGGGGAGCGGTTGACGATGGAGACGACCGTGGCGGTGAGCGCCGCGGTGAGGACCGGAACCAGTACGACGGCCAGGCGCCGAGGTGTCGGCCGGAGCCGACCCGGAAGGCTGGACAATGCGACCTCCAGTTGGGGGATTGGGGGGTAACGGGCATCGTGCGAGCTCCGGTTTTCCTCGGCGTTACAAGATCATTTCCCGTCGTCGCCGTTCGGAACGCGTCCGATCCATAGCCAGTATTCGATCTATTTCCGGGGTGGAAGCTACCGGTTTGGCTGCCTTCGATCCGAGGTACGGCACATTCGGCTGTGACGATCGGCACATTCACTGCCGGCAGGTGAACCCGGGCGGCCCGGCGGGCTACCCAGGACGGGATGGATGACGTCGACCACGGGCTGCTGCGCCGGGTGGCCGCCGGGGACCAGCGCGCCTTCGAGGAGCTGTACGCCCGGCACGGCCAGCCGCTGCTGGCGTACGCCGAGGGGCTGCTCGGAGACCGTGGCCGGGCCGAGGAGGCGCTCCAGGACACCTTCCTGGCCACCTGGCGGGGCGCCGGCTCGTTCGAGGGGCGGTCCACGGTGCGTACCTGGCTGTTCGGCATCTGCCGGCGGCAGGCGCTGAGCCGGATGGCCGGACGCCGGCCGGCGCCACTGCCGATGGAGGCCGCCGCCGAGGTGCCGGCCGGTGAGCCCGGCCCGGAGGCGGTAGCCCTGGCCCGGGCCGACGCCCGGGCGGTGGCCGCCGCCCTGGCCGAGCTGGCTCCGGCGCACCGGGAGGTGCTGGACCTGGCGTTCGGCGTCGGGCTCGCGCACGCCGAGATCGCCGAGGTGCTCGGCATTCCGGTCGGCACCGTGAAGAGCCGGCTGTTCGCCGCCCGGGCCGGGCTGGCCCGGGCACTGCCCGAGGCGGCGGCGGTCGGGGTTACCGGACGGGAGACGGGACGATGACCCACCCGAGTCACCTGCTGGCAGGGTTCGCCGCCGGCACCCTGCCGGACGACCGGGCCGGCCAGGTGGCCCGGCACGTCGCCGACTGCCCCGGCTGCGCCGCCGAACTGACCGCCTGGCGGCGGGTGGCCGGCGCCGTCGGTGACCGGGTCGCGGCGGTCGCCCCGCCGCCGCCCGGACTGCTCGGCGCCGTGCTGTCCCGGCTGGCGCCGTCCCGGGACAGCACGCCGGTCGTACCCCGGTATGCGGCTCCGCTCGGCGGCGCCGCCGCGCGCCGGGCGGTGCGGATCCTGGCCGCCCAGCGGCGCCTGGTCGACCGGCGGGTCTGGCTGGTCGCCGCCGTGGTGCTGGTGGCCGGCACCGCTCTCGCCGGCTGGGCGCCGGCGGGACTCTCCGAGCAGGTCCTGGCCATTGTGGTACCCCTGGTCGCGGCGCTGGGCGTGGCCGGTGCCTGCGGCAGCGGCACGGACGAGGCCGGCGAGCTGGTCGCGGCGAGCCTCACCGGGGTACGCGCGGTGCTGCTGGCCCGGCTCACCCTGGTACTCGGCGCGATCTTCGGCGCCGCCTCGGTCGCCTCCCTCGGGCTGGTCTGGTTCGACGCCGGTGCGCCGGTGGGCCTCTTCGCCGCCTGGCTCGGGCCGATGGCGCTGCTCTCGGCGGTCAGCTTCGCGCTGTCGGTGCTGTGGCGGCCGGCGGTCGGGATCGGGGTCGCGATGGGCCTCTGGGTGCTCCGGCTGCTCGCCGGCTCCAACGCCCTGGACGGCACGGTGGACCGGCTGGTCGAGCCGCTGTGGCGGACCAGTGGACCGCTGCTGCTGGTGGCGGCGCTGCTGATGGCCGGCACGGTCGTACTCCTACCGCACCTGCCGGCCGGAGTCGGACGACGCGCCTACGGTCGGTGACCGGCACCGGATGTGGCCCGGGTCACCCGCGTGCCGGTGAACCCCGCCGGCTCGCCGGCGCACCCAGTTGCGTGATGGCCCAATATTCCTGGCACCTTCCACTGTTGCAAGCCGGGTCCCGCCAACTGTGGCGGTACGAGGCGCGCCGCGCCGGCTGGGCGGCCGGCGTCGCGCCACCGGCGACGCTGCTGGTCGCGGTGGCGATGGCCCTGCTCTCGGCCAACGGCGGGGCCGGGCGGCGGCAGGTCGGCGACCTGCTGCTCACCGGGCTGGAGGCCCTGCTGCCGCTGGCGGTGGCGATGACCGCGGTGACCCTGGTGGCCCGGGACGGCTGCCGCGAGCTGCAACTCGCCCTCCCGACCCGATACGCCCGCACGCTCGGCCGCCGGCTCGGGGTGCTGGCGCTGGCCGCCGCGATCTCCGCGCTGGTCTACTCGGCCGGGCTCGGGCTCACCGGCTGGTGGACCGGGCCGGACCCGCTCGCCTCGCCGCTGGTCTGGGCCCCACCGACAATCTGGCTCACCGCCCTGGCGGTGCTGCTGGCGGTACTCGGCCGCAGCGTCGTGGTGGCCACCAGCGCGGTCGCCGGGCTGTGGCTGGGTGAGCAGGTCTTCGCGTCCGTGCTGGCCGGTCACGACTGGACCCGCCCGCTCTACCTGTTCGCCACCAGCCGGCTCGGGACCGGGGAGGGCTGGCTGGCGAACCGGCTGGTGCTGACCCTCACCGGGTTGCTGCTCGTCGCCGCGGTCGCGCTGCTGCTGCGCCGGCCCCATCTGCTGTTGTCCGAGGAGGAGGAGTGAGCGGCATGTCGGAACTGCTCGCGGTCGGCCGGTACGAGTTCCGGATGCAGGCCCGCAAGCGGTCGCTGTGGCTGACGACGTTGGTCCTGGCGACGGTGATCGCGCTGCTCCAGGGCCCGCGCGGGCCCCGCTACCTGCCGGCGGACGCGACGGCACCGGAGGTGATGGCCGGCTGGGCGCTGATCTTCGGCATCGTGGTGCCGCTCGGCTTCGGCATGGTGCTGGCGGACCGGCTGATCCGGGACCGCCGGCTCGGCACCGCCGCCCTGCTGGAGAGCCTGCCGGTCCGGCCGGGTCTGCTGCTGGCCGGGAAGTACCTCGGCGGGCTCACCGCGACCGCGCTGCCGGTCCTGCTGGTGATGCTGCTCGCCGGTGGCTACGAGACCGTGCACCGGGGCGAGCCGCTGATGCTCGGCTGGGCGGTACTGGCGTTCGCCGTGGTCATGCTCCCGGGGCTCGTCTTCGTCGCCGGGTTCGCCCTGGCCTGCCCGCTGGCCATCTCCGCGCCGCTGTTCCGGGTGCTCTTCGTCGGGTACTGGTTCTGGGGCAACATGCTCACCCCGGACTTCCTGCCGTCGCTGACCGGCACGCTGGTCACGCCGATCGGCGACTATCCGGCGAGCTGGCTCTCGGGCGAGCTGGCGCTCTTCGCCGGGGTACCCGGCTGGCTCTCCTTCCTGCGCCCCGAGCCCGGCGCCGGCAGCGCGCTGCTCAGCGTCGCCCTGCTCGTCCTGCTCGGCGTGGCGCCCCTGCTGGTCGCGCACACCGTCCTGACCCGCCGCCGGCACGCCGCCTGACGCGTCTCACTTCCGAAAGGTTTCCCTCGTATGGACATCCAGACCACGGGTCTGACCCGCCGGTTCGGCAAGGTCATCGCGCTGCACTCGGTCGACCTGGTCATCCCCGGCGGCATGTACGGGCTGCTCGGCGCGAACGGTGCCGGCAAGACCACGCTGATGCGGATCCTCGCCGGCGTGCTGCCGCCGACTGGTGGGCAGGTGCGGGTCGGTGGCCACGACCTGACCACCGGGGCGGGGCGGCTGGCGGTGCAGCGCCGGCTCGGCTACCTGCCGCAGGATCTCGGCCTCTATCCGGACCTGTCGCCCCGGGAGTTCCTGGACTACGTGGGTCTGCTCAAGGGGCTCGACGACACCCGGGCCCGTCGCCGGCAGGTCGACGAGTTGCTGGAGCTGGTGGCGTTGACCGAGGTGGCCGGGCGGCGGATGAAGGGCTTCTCGGGTGGGATGCGGCGGCGGGTCGGCATCGCGCAGGCGTTGCTCGGTGATCCTGCGCTGATCGTGGTGGACGAGCCGACCGCCGGGCTGGACCCCGAGGAGCGGGTACGCTTCCGTACCCTGCTCTCCGGGCTGGCTGGGAACCGTACGGTGCTGCTGAGTACGCACATCGTGGAGGACGTGGCGCAGACCTGCCAGCACGCGGCGGTGATGGCGGCGGGCCGGGTGGTCTACACCGGGATGGTTCCCGATCTGGTCCGGGTCGGCGAGGGCGCCACCTGGGAGGTGACCAGCTCCGGCCCGGCTCCGACGGTCGGGGTGGTGGTCTCGGCGATCAGCCGGACCGACGGTACCCACTACCGGGTGGTCAGCCCGACCCGGCCGAGCCCGGACGCGGTGCCGGTGGCACCGTCGCTTGAGGACGGATATGTTGCCTTGATGCAGCAGGCCACCGCGCCGGCCGCAGCCCGGTAGGCGCTGACGTCCGGTAGGGGCTTGACACGCTTTCCGGACGTGCCGCTGGCCTAGTCGTTGCACGGAGCTGGACGGTTGGTCGAGACAGGACGGCTGACTCGTCCGGATCCTTACTAATCATGTTCGCCGCTCGACGGACGACCAGTGACGGTGGCCAGCGAAGGGGGATTCGTGATGGCGAGTTACAGCTATTACGCGGGTCAGGCCAAGCTGATCGGTGCAGCGGGCGTAGTCCTCCGGGACAGCGCTGGTGCGCTGTTACTACTAAAGCCCACTTACAAGGCGGACTGGCACCTGCCTGGCGGGATCATGGGAGCTGACGAGTCGCCAATAGACGCAGCTAGGCGCGAGGTCCGCGAGGAGATCGGGCTGGATATCGAAGTCGGGCGTCTGCTCTCTGTGGACTATAAGACGGCGACCACTGACCGTCCGGCGGGTGTTCAGTTCCTCTTTGACGGGGGGATCCTGACCGCCGCGCAGTTGGGGGCAATGAGGATAGACGCTTCGGAGATTGGTGCCTTCCGCTTGGTTTCTGGGCCTGAGGCTGTCAGTCTCGTGGAGAGGGGCGGGCCTGCGGCTCGGCTCGCCAACACGCTGGCGGTTGTCGACCAAGGCGTCATTATCTATCTGGAAAACGGTAGACCCGCGTAACTGCACTACGTCCCCGCCATCGACAGCCCGGCAATCCGCTCGCGCAGACCGAGCATGTGCGATGCCCCGTCAACCGGCGCTCCGCTCACTTCGGACGTTGAGCGTTGCATGCGAGAGCCGGGATCTCGGCGATCTGTTGGTCACTGATTGCATTCCAGTAGATTCCGCGTGGGCGTCGAGGTGGGGCACACCAGATAACCTCTTGGGGGGTGACGATCAAATCGACACTGAAGTCATGTGGCGATTCGGGTAGAGGCTCGTCAAGGACCTGAAGCTCGTGGACCGTTGCCACAATCAAGGTGGTGGGTGCGATCAGATCAGCCTCAGTTAGGAGAGCGACTTCGATGTCGGAGTAACCCGCGCCCTTGCCGACTCGCACGCCATCACGGTTGACGGCGACGCTTCCGCAGACTACCAGGTCTATCGGCTGCATTTGTCCAATCTCGACGGTGAGGGCGTGTGCGGCAGCCCCGGCCCCGGTGGCTATGGAGGTGGGCGGAGCCCCGAGATTGCTTGGGTCGAGCAGGTAGAACGGCCGGGCTTTGGCGAGCTTGGGAACCGCCATATAAAGCAGCTTGCGGTCGCTGAGTGCTTGCAGTCGGACTGGTAGTTGGCCCTTGTCTGGGTTGGACTTGACGACCTTGGCTCGGCGCCACTGCGGCAACTCGGCCAGTCGAGCAGACGCCCTGTCGGCGCCCAGGAAATTTGGGATTCGGCCGTGTGCGCCAGGTGGCAAGGCGGCACCGGACTGCTCCAGTCGGCGCCACACTTTCTCGCGTGCTTGCCCCTTCTCCTGGTCGATATCCGTGCGCTCCTCATCCCGCCACGAGGGAGAGTACTCGGTCGGTCACGTCGTAGACGCCGACGTGGTTGCGCCACGGTTGAAGTTCTCGGCAAGCGCCGAAAAGGATGTTTGCCCCGCCACCGGCACGAGTCCGTTCGACGATGTCGATCGCCTCGTGCAATACGGCGGCCGACTCCTCGATGTGACGTTGCCGAATGTGAGCCAGGGCGAGGTTTCCGAGGACGATAGAATGGGACTTCTCTCGTCCACTCACGGCGGAAGATGTGACTTCGAGCGACACCGTTGCCAGTGTGCCAGGACGTGACTGCCCAGCTCTCACGACACGTGGTCATCCGGATAGCCGGTCGCTCACCGACGTGTGCAGATAGCCCGCCGTTCCGTCGGTGACGGCAGCCAGTGCCCGATCGAGCCGCTTCCAGACGTACGGCCTGAGTAACGTCGCCGCCTGCGCCAGGGAGACAAATTCGAACGCCCTGATTTCCGGATCCGCCACGCGGAGCGAAGTGATCTGTCGATCGTCGAGGATGCCGCCGTCGAAGACGAATATGAGGCTGTCGTCCCAGGGGTCGTGCGGTGCGACCCAATCAACCACCAGCATCGTGTTGAGCGAGAGTTCGAGACCTAACTCTTCACGCAGTTCACGCTCGGCAGCCTGGTGCGGTGGTTCGTTCTGCTCGGCCATGCCGCCGGGGAGGTCCCAGTCTGGTTTGTAGCTCGGATCCACCAGCAGGATCTCACCCCGACCGTTCCGGATGAGGGCGTCGGCGCCGACCCGTTTGCGGGCCTGCCTGGCGTTACCCTCGGCGAGGTGCTCCCGCCAGGCCGCCCGGTCGCGTTCGTACAACGGCCGCTCCTGGTCGGTCATTGCGGCCGACGTACTGCTGGCAGATCGTGCAGGGCCCCGGTGGTGCCGATCCACGCGCGGTCGAGCACAGCTTGACGAAGCTGCCCGATCAGCTCCGGAACGTCGCTGCATCGCTCGGTGTGGGATCTGAGCAGCAACGCCACATGCTTCAGCCGGTCGAGGAGTACTGCCGAACCGAGGTTCGTGGTGTATGCGAGCACCTCGCGGACAAGGGTGCATGCCTCGTCCGGCCGCCCTTGGCCAAGTAGCGCGGTGGCAAGCGTGATCTGGGCGAGAGCACGGCTACGCACGCGACCGTGCTTGCGGCCCGCGAGGGCCTGGTGTAGTTGTCGAGCCGCCTCAGCGAAGTCGCCTACCTGGAGAAAACATCGGGCTGCCTCCGAGGCGAGGGATGCTTCGTCGAACGGGCTCAACCAGTGTGAGGAGGAGACAGAGGTGCCCTGGAATGCCGTCTCGGCGGCCGTGATCGCCGCTACAGCCTCGACGGGGCGGCCACCTGCCGCCAACCCGGAGGCGCGGACTGCCTGTAGCCGGGCCTCAAGAGGGCCGTGTGGTGGCCCATTCCGGAGATGTACCAACCCGGCCTCGGCGTGTGCCACCGCATCGTGCGCGTTGCCATCCTGGCGGGCGAAGTGACTGAGACTCGCACAGACCTGGGCAGCCAGTTGGCTATCGCCGCTGGTGACGGCGCTGGCGACGGCGTAGGACAGGTGCCGGCGGGCCATCGTCCTGGCACCGCTCTCCAACGCCATCCAACCCGCCATTTCGGCAAGGGACGCCACGGATTCTGATCTCGGGTGCGTTCGTGAACTCGCACCGGACGATGGGAGCGCGGACGGGTACTGAGCGAGGTGGGCCGCGACTGTCGCATAAAGGTGAGCGCCGCCGACCTCTCGATCGACGGCGCGGAGCGCGTGCACGAACGGAAGCGCGATGCCGTCCGGTCCAGGCTGGGCCTGTGCTGGCGCACTGCTGGGCAGCGCGAACCACAGCATCTCCGCGGGCATGCCGAGCAACAGCGCCCAGTCGACCAGCCGATCGAGGTCGCGTAGCCCTGGCCCGTTCTCCAGGCGGCTGAGCTGGGCCTGCGACAGGTTCATCCAGCCAGCTACGAGGTCCTGGGGCAGCGGTCGCGGCCCGTGGTGGGGATGATGCCGGTACGCCCTGATCACGTGGCCGATGTGGCGCTCGGCAAGAGCATCGCGTAGCTCCCTGGCCTGCCAGAACCCGGACGGCAATGGTGGCGGCGCGAAAAGGTAACTGCCAGCCTCGCCGCCGCATCGCCGACAGACTCTCGTGCGATTGTCTTTCGCCAGCCGCGTGCCACACCGGCGACAGACTGGCGGGGCTTTGCTGGACATGTCAGGACCCTCCACCAGGGGTGCCGGTTCGCGTCGGACAGATACCGACGAGGTTATCGAACCAATGAGCTTTGCGTATATATCGCATCAACGTTGCGTCATTCTGACGGAGCGCATTCCGGTACAGGATCCACCCACGGCCCGGGGCGGGTGCTGTGGCCAACGGTTTCCGCCATGCCGGCGTGGCGGGATGCCGACCCCGCCCGCCTCGGTGCCGATCCGGTCGACAGGTGCGGACGACGTCGGGAGGGCACAGGTGTCTTGGTCTGCGGGAGCCGCCCGGAGGGCGGGGTGGGGTGGTGTTGCGGTTGGGGCGCTGGTGGGCGTACCCGATCATGATGGTGGTGGTCGGCGGTGAGCGCGGTGTATCCGAGGCTGACCTCGACGGACATCCGTTCGGTCCGGTTCGGGCGGGGGCCATGGCGGCGCGGGTTGGACCCGGACGAGGTGTACCACTTCCTGGCCCGGTTGGCCGACGAGGTGGACCTGCTGCGGCGCGACGTCCGGGTGGCCCGCGCCGACGCGGACCGGGTCAAGGCGGCGTTGCGGAGCTGGCAGACCCGTAACGCCCGGCTGGCCGACGGCCGGTGGCGGGGTGATCGGCGGTGACGGAGCGACCGCTCGGGCGGCCGTCCGCGGCGGTCGAGGTGTCCGACGAGATGGCGGCGCACTTCCGGGACACGATGCTGACGCACGCCAACGATCCCGACCTCGGGGTCTGCGTGCGGTGTGGGCGGAGCCGGTGCGACGAGTGGCGGTGGGCCTACGAGCGGCTGGTCCTGGCCGGCCGGCTCGCCGACCTGCCGAGGTCCGCCAGACCGGGCGCTGGTGGTGCGTCCTCGGGGGATGCGGGAGTCGCCGGGTGATGGTGGCGGTGGTGTGGGGACAGGGCCGGTGGCGGGCGGTGAGCGGCATCGCCGAGCTGGACGCTCTGCTGGCCGGCCTGGCGGTGACCTCGCGCGGGCCGCACGTGGTCGGGCTGTATCCGCCGAGGTTTCTGGAGCCGGGGTTTCGGCCGGGCACGCCGCCGGCCCTGCCGTCGTTGCAGCTCGGGCTCGGGCATCCGATGCGGGGATTCCTTTACTGGGCCGGGCCGACCGGCAGTCTGGGCTACGAGCCGGAGCTGCCGCCGTGGCCGGCGGAGGTCGAACGGATCGAGTTCGACTACGGCGGCGATCCGATCGCCTGCGGTCCGAAGCTGGCCACCGTGACCCCGGGCGCCGTCCGCGACGCCGCCCTGGAGTACGCGGCGACCGGCGCCCGCCCGACCCGCGTCGGCTGGCGCGACAGTTGAGGCTCGAAAGACATGCCGACCGCCATGAGGGTCGAGTGCCTGTCCCGACGGCCGGCTGATGAGTGGCGTCCGGCAACACCTCCTGTTCGACCGTGTTCAGCTTCTTCGCGGTGCGGGAGCTGTTGACCGACCCGAACCGCCGCACCGGGCCGGGCGCGGCGCCGCGCTGGCACGGGTCGGGGATCTACCGGTGCGGGATCTGCACTCCGCCCGGCACCGAGACTGACAAGCCGGTGACGTGTCAGGTCACGTTGGGTGGGCGGGAGCCCCGGTACAAGTGCAAGAACAACAACCACCTGACCCGCAACGTGGCCAGCGTGGACCGCCTGGTGTTCGCCCATGTGCTGTACGCGCTGACCCACCCGCCGGCGTACGAGCTGCTGGCCTAGCCTGCCCCGGACGTGGACGCCGAGGCGTTGCGCGCCGGACGCAAGGCAATCCGCAACCGGCTTGAGCTGATGGCCGAAGACGAAGTGCTCGGGTTGAAGACCCGCGCCCAGGTGATCGCCGCGACCAAACGCGGCAACGCCCGCATCGCCGAGATCGACGAGGTGTTGAACGCCTCGGTGACCACCGACCCGTTGGCCACAGTGATCAACGCGCCGGATCCGGTAGCCGCATGGGACCGGTTGGAACTGGCCGACCAACGCCTGTTCATCGACCGGTTGTGCACCGTGACGATCCTGCCGTCCGGGCGGCGCGGGCGGGGCTTCGACCCGACCACGGTGGACATCGCCACCAAGCACACGCTCGGCCAGGGCAGCCTGCCTGGCGAGGCGCTGTCGTAGCAGCAGGCCCGGGGTAACCAGGGTGATGAACCGAGGTGACCGCCTTGGCGGGGCGGCTGCGGCGCGGTGACCGTGTCGCAGCCGCGCTGCGCGGGTTCGGCGCCGACCGGGCTCGACGCGATGGGCGTTGGCGTATCCCGCGACGAGCGGTGGACATGCCGACCAGGCTTCCCGGTGCACCAGGTCACAGCCTGCCGACCAGCAGGACCACCGCTGCGATGTGATGCGCACCAACGGCAGCGAGGTTCAGGTGCCCGGCGGGTTCAGAGCGGTCGCTGAGTCTCGGATTACCAGTTCGGGTTCGGGGTCGGTGATGAGACCGCCCGTGCCCGGCCGTCCTGCGATCAGGTCGTACAGCGCCTCGACGCCGGCCCAGCCGAGTTGGTACATGGGCATCCGGACCGCGGTCACGGCCGGGCGCAGGTGTTGCATCAGGTCGACGTCGTGGATGCCGATCACCGACAGCTGGTCGGGGATGGCGATGCCGAGGTCGTGTGCGGCGGCCAGGACCCCGACCGCGCTCATGATGTTGTTGACGACGATGGCGGTGGGTGCGGTTGCCGCCTGCATGGCCTGCCGGAGCCCGTCGACGCCGGCCTGCTCGCCGAACCCGGTGGCCAGGTGTGGGGCCGGTGCCAGGCCGGCGGAGTCCATCGCCTGCTGGTAGCCCAGGTAGCGCTGCTGGGAGATGTATCCCGATCCCCCGATGAAGACGATGTGGCGGTGGCGGAGGTTGACCAGGAACCGGGTCGCGATCTCGCCTGCGCGGCGATCGTCGATGTCGATCCAGGGATGGTCCGGTGCGTGTTCCAGGATGAGGATCGGCTTGGGGTGGGAGCGGAGTTCGGCCATTACGTCGTCGTCCAGCGGCCCTTCGCCGCGGATCAGGATGCCGTCGACCGTGCCCTGGCTGAGTAGCCGGGTCAGGAACTGGCTGCCGGAGCGCATCGTCTCGGCATCGCCCAGCAGGACCGTCGCGCCGTGCTCCGCCGCCGCCTCGTAGACGCCTTGCCGCAGGGGTCCGTAGACCGGGTTGTCGAGCTTGTTGAGGATCATCGCGATCATGCCGGTGTGGTTGAGTCGAAGCGAGCGCGCCGCATGGTTCGGCTGGTAGCCCAGTTGCTGCATCGCCCGGAGCACCCGGGTGCGGGTGGATTCCCTCATCCGGGTGTGGCTCGTGCCGTTGACCACCGCCGACACCACCGCGAGCGACACCCCAGCAGCTCGTGCGACGTCACGTTGCGTTGCCACGTTGCAAGCCTCCTCGGATCTTGACGTAACGTCTAACCAGCTCTACGTTGAATTAACGATACGTCACCGAAGGAGCATGCATGACATCGACCCGTCACACCGTCCTCCTGCGGTCGTCCTGGGCGACGGTGAACATCGGCGACGTGGCGCACTCCCCTGGTGTCGTGCGGGCGTTCCAGCGGTTCGCCCCCGAGGTCGAGGTCATCCTCTGGCCGGTGCGGCTGGAGGAGCGCGAGCGATCCATGCTGCGACACGCGTTGCCCGATCTGCGCGTCGTTGACGGCACTCTCGGCGGCGACGGGCCGAGCACCCCGGAGTTGGCCGCCGCCATCGACGGCGCGGACGTCCTGATGCACGGATCGGGTGCCGACGCCTTCCAGAGCACCGAGATCGACTGGTGGCGCCGGCACGTGGGCCGCCCGTACGGGTACTTCGGGGTCACCGTGGATCCGCTGTGCCCACCGACCGTGGCGACGTTGCCGGAGCTGGCCCAGATGGTCGATCTGCTCCCACCGTCCTACCTTGACGACGACGTCAAGGACCGCCTCGACGGCGCCGACTTCGTCTACTGCCGCGAAACGTTGACCCTCGCGACCCTGCGCAGCCAGAAGATAACCAGGCCCGACCTCGCCTTCGGGCCGGATGGCACGTTCGCGTTCGACCATACTGACGCCGTCGCGGCCGCCCGCCTGCTGGAGGGCCTCGGCCTGCAGCCTGGTCGGTTCGCCTGCTTTGTCCCGCGGCTGCGTTACAGCCCCTACGCGAAGATCTACGGCACGGATCCGACCCGCGAGCAGATGCGGCGCGACGCGGTCAACCGGGCGACCGTGACGCACGACCTGGCAGTGCTGGCGGCGGCGATCGAGACCTGGGTACGCGTCAGCGGCCTGCCGGCCATCGTGGTGCCCGAGATGAGCTACGCCGTCGAGCTGGCGCACGAGCACCTTCCCAGCCTGGTCAGTCCACAGACGCTCGGGCAGGTCCGGCTCCTGGACCGGTACTGGCCGCTGGAGGAGGCGACCGGCGTCTACGCCGTCTCGTCGCTGGTGGTCAGCATGGAGTGCCATTCGCCGATCCTGGCCGCACGGCACGCGATCCCGACCATCTACCTTCGACAGCCGACCGAGACGACCAAGTCCCAGATGTTCGCCGACCTCGGCGCCCCGGACCTGGTGATCGAGCTCGACCATCGCGCCGCGGCGACGGTGGTCGCGGCGGTCACCGACATCGCCACCGATCCGGCGCCCGCGGTTGCCCGGAGCAGGAGGGTCGCGGCGAACGCCGACGACGCGCTGCGGGCGGCGGTGCGGGCCTGCGTGGCGGGCCAGCCCATCGGCTCGCATCCCCCGGTGGGGAGCGACGATGCATAGCCTGCGCAGCCGTTGGCGGCGCGACCGGGTCCTGCTGCTGCTCGCGCTTCCCGGGGTCACGGCGCTGCTGCTGTTCCACTATCTGCCGCTCGGCGGGAACATCATCGCGTTCCAGGACTTCCAGCCGTTCCTGGGAATCTGGCACAGCCCGTACGTCGGGCTGGACAACTTCGAGCCCATCCTCACCGGCGACCCGGTGTTCCTCAACGCGCTCGTCAACACGCTGATCATCACGCTGATTCAGGTCGTCTTCGTGTTCCCGTTGCCGATCTGCCTCGCGTTGATCCTGAACGCGACGGTCAGCGAACGACTCAAACGCCTCACCCAGTCGATCCTCTACATGCCGCACTTCCTGTCCTGGGTGATCGTGGTCGCCCTGTTCCAGCAGATGTTCGGCAACGGCGGGATGCTCAACGGCTGGCTGCGCTCGGCCGACCTGTCGACATTCCACATCGTCGGCGTGCCCGAGTTGTTCAAGCTCATGATCACATCACAGGTGATCTGGAAGGACACCGGCTGGTCGACGATCATCTTTCTCGCCGCGCTGTCCAGAGTGGATCCGGCGCAGATGGAGGCCGCGGTGGTGGACGGTGCCTCGGCGGTTCGCCGCCTGTGGCACGTGACCCTGCCGTCCATCCGCCCGGTGATCGTCCTGCTGCTGATCCTGCGGCTCGGTGACTCGCTGTCCGTCGGGTTCGAGCAGATCATCCTGCAGCAGGCCCAGGTCGGTGCCGGTGCCAGCGAGGTGCTCGACACATACGTCTACAACCACGGGATCGTCGGCGGGGACTGGGGCACCGCGGCCGCCGTGGGGCTGATCAAAGGCATTGTCGGTGTCGCGCTCGTGCTCGGCGCGAACCGGGCGGCCCACGCGCTGGGCGAGCAGGGGGTGTACTCCAAGTGACGAGCGGACCTGTGTCGCCTGCGGTGTCCGTGCCGCGCCCCGCCGGCGGCGCGCGGCCGCGGCGGCCACGCTCGGGCCGTGGCCAGCGCCCGGCCTGGATGGGCGAGCCCAGCAGGCTGGGGATCGGCGCGCGGGGACTCGTGCTCGGCCTTGGCTGCCTGGCGGTGGTGGTGCCGTTCTGGGCCGTGCTGATGACCAGCATCGCCTCCCCGGAGGAGATCAGCAGGGCGGGCGGCTTCGTGCTCTGGACGCGCGAACCGACGCTGGACGCCTACCGGGCCGTCCTGTCCGGCGGAATCGTCACCCGTGCCCTGATGGTGAGCGCCGGCATCACCGCGGTCGGCACGGCACTCAGCCTCGTCGCCACGATCGCTCTGGCGTACGCGCTGTCGCGGCCAGGTTCGTTGCTGCACAAGCCGATCCTACTGATGACGGTGTTCACCTTGCTGTTCAACCCGGGCATCATCCCGATGTACCTCACGGTCAAGCAGCTGGGCCTACTGGACAACTACCTGGCACTGATCCTGCCGGTGCTGGTGAACGCGTTCAACGTCATCGTCATGCGCGCGTTCTTCCTGGAAATCCCCGGCGAGCTGTTGGAAAGCGCCTTTATGGACGGTGCCGGGGAGGTGCGCATCCTGCTGCGGATCGTGCTGCCGCTGTCGAAGGCGGTCGTCGCCGTGATCGGACTGTTCTACGCCGTGGCGTACTGGAACGCGTTTTTCTCCTCGATGTTGTATCTCCAGTCGCCGGAAAAGTGGCCGCTGCAACTGGTGCTGCGCACCTACGTCGTCAACGACACCCCGATCGGGTCCGATCAGCTCAGCTCCAGCCTGGAAAATCTGCCACCGCAGATCTCGGTCCAGATGGCGATTCTCGTCATCTCCATCCTGCCCATCCTGTTCATCTATCCGTTCATCCAGAAGCACTTCGCCAAGGGACTGATGGTCGGCGCCGTCAAGGGCTGACCGGTCGTCCACACAATGTGGAAGGAGACGTCATGGCACCTAACCTCAGCCGCCGTCGCGTCCTGGCACTCGGCGCGGCAGCGGGGCTCGGCCCGCTGCTCGGGGGGTGCGGCGACGGCGGGTCGAGCTCGTCGAACGGCTCGACCGGGCCGGTCAAGCTGCCCACCTACAAGCCCGTCACCGCGGCCACGCCCGACCTGGCGGCCGAGCCGGCCGGGGTGTCGCCGGGATACTTCACATACCCGACCGCCTCCACCGCCGCGTCGCAGCCGGTGCAGGGCGAGGCCGTCACGGCGCTGACGTACACGTACGACCCGATCGCCCCCGCGCTCGGCTCGAACCCCTACTGGCAGAACCTCAACGACAAACTCGGCACCGAGCTGAAGATCACGTACGTCGCGTCGGCGGACTACAAGAGCAAGGTCGCCACCACCATCGCCGGTGGCGATCTGCCGGACATGGTCGCAATCCAGGGCGTCGTCCAACAGATGCCGGCCATGCTGAAGGCGACATTCACCGACCTGACCGAGTACCTGTCCGGGGACGCGGTCCTTGCCTACCCGAACCTCGCCGGCCTGCCCACCGATGCCTGGCGCAGCGCCGTCTACGACCAACGGATCTGGGGCATCCCGGTGCCGAGGGCACGGATCGGCACCGTGCTGTACACCAGGGCCGACCTGCTGGCCAAGGCCGGACTCAGCCTCCAACCCACCTCGTGGGACGAGTTCAAGCAGATGGCGGCCGCGTTGACCGACGAGCGGGCCGGCCGCTGGGCGTTCGGGCAGATCCCGTTCAACACGATCCTGGAGATGAACGGGATTACCGGCAACTGGCCCGGCGGCGCCGGCGCCTGGCAGGCCAAGGACGGCGTCTTCACCCACACCGGGACCACACCGCAGTTCACGCAGGCCCTCCAGGACACCGTCGAGCTGGTGAAGTCCGGGGTGATACATCCCGACCAGGCGGGCGCGCCCAACACCAAGCGCAACCAGTGGATGCTGGCCGGCACGACCTCGTTCACCATCGGCCTGTACGCCGGGTGGGGCAAGTTCTACGGCCAGGCCAAAGACGTGCCCGGCTTCCGCCTGACCGGCATGCTCTCGCCCACCCGGGACGGCACGGGGACGCAGGTACGCACGCCCGGTCCGACGCTGTCCAGCTTCACCGCCATCGCCAAGACCGACGACGCCGACCGGATCAAGCAGATCCTCAAGGTCCTCAACTGGTTGTGCTCACCCTTCGGCAGCAGCGAGTACATGGCCCTGCGGTACGGCGTCGAGGGCCAGACGTTCAACCGCGACAGCTCCGACCCGACCCTCACCGAGGGCGGGCGCAGCCAGACGTTCCTGCCCGTGCGGTACCTCGCCGAGGCATCGCCCGTCATCTACGAGCCCGCTAACCGCCAGGCCGTGCAGGACCAGTACGACCACCAGGTCGCCGGCGTCCCGCTCGCCGTCCCGGACCCGGCCCTCGGGCTGTACTCGGAGACCGCCGCCAGCAAGGCGGCCAGCGAGCAGCAGGAACTGGACTCGGTCCTGCTGGAGATCCAGCTGGGCAACAAACCCGTCTCGGCGTGGCAGCCGGCCATCAAGCAGTTCATGGACCGGGTGGGCAACAAGATCAAGGCGGAGTACGAGGAGCAGGCGGGTCGCTGACGAGCCGGACACGGCGGCCGGTCCGGCGTACCCGTTCGGTTCGGCCGCCGAGCCGTGAAGTCCACCCACCCGGGTTGAGCAACACCAGCCGGGCCGCGAACTCCGCGGACTGTTTTCGGCGCTCCCGGACGCGGTCGAAGGACTCAGCTAACGCTGAACCTTTTCAACCTCCCCTTGCGGTCCGACGGACCGCAAGGGCGGACGCGGTGCGTGAGCGCCGCGCGGTTCAGGTTGAAAAAGGTTCACTCTCACGGGTAAGGGAGAAGACATAGTGAGACGAAGCTATTTTCCCTGGTACACGCATCGCCGGGCCCGTGCGGGTGCCGCTGCGGCGCTCGTGCTGGCTCTGGTGGCGACGGTCCTGTCGCCGGGCAGGGCCGCCGCGGCCGACATGTCGGATCTCGGCGAACTGCTCGACCTGACGCGTCCGGAACTCGCCGCGGTGGCGGCAGAGCTCGCCGCCGGTGATGAAGCGGGCGCCGCGGGCGAGCTCAAGGTGTTCTACGCGGGCCGCACCGACGTTGAGTACCTGCCTCCGAGCGCGGACGCGGGCGGCGGCGACGCCAGCGCCGATGAGCTCGCGGCGGGGATCTTCCGGTTCGGCGCCGAGACCCGCGACTTCTACAACGACGCCCAGCAGCGGATCGACGTCAACTGGCAGGACGCCTGGGGTGGGACGCAGACCACCCCGGGCGGCGCGCAGGTCTTGATGAGTGACCTCGCGTTCATGCCCAGACTGGTCAGCGCTTACGCGTTCGAGAGTGACCCGGCAGAGCGTGCGGCGTACGCGTCGGCGTGGATGGACATCTCGCTCGACTTCTTCGCCGACAATCAGAGCTGGCCACAGAACCGCAACCTGTCGGCCGCCAAGCGGCTTGCGCAGCTGGTCAGTGCGTTTGCAGTGTTCCGGACCGACCCGGGCATCGACGCGAATGACCTCGTGGCGTACCTGTCCGGCGTGCACGCCACGGCGAAGTACCTCGTCGGCGTGATGCAGATACATGTCGGGAACAACTGGTACGTGTCCATGGCCCGCTCGGTCTACGCGGCAGCCGTGTTTCTGCCCGAGTTCTCGGCATCGCCCGGCTGGGAGTGGTTCGCGGTGCGCTCGTTCGAGCGGTTCCTGCGCGCGCACGTGAAAGGCGACGGTGTGTACCGCGAGCCGGCGTTCAACTATCAGGCATACGTGGCGGATCTGCTCAACACCGTCATCAGACTGGCGGATGCCAACGGGCGGACCCTTCCTGAATCGATCGCCCAGACGTCGGACTGGATCGCGGATTCGCTGTTCGCGACCCGTCAGCCGAACCTTGAGGTCGCGATGGTGGGCGACTCGCCGAACGCCGATGCCGGTGCGTCCGCCATCGGCAGAACAGGTGCACGCAACTCCTGGCCCGATTTCACCTGGGTCGCCTCCGGTCGAACGCAGGGGACC
The DNA here is from genome assembly GCF_033446045.1 of Plantactinospora sp. KLBMP9567. Lineage (NCBI taxonomy): Bacteria > Bacillati > Actinomycetota > Actinomycetes > Micromonosporales > Micromonosporaceae > Plantactinospora > Plantactinospora sp. KLBMP9567. Next base: position 226,912 of record NZ_JAWQRR010000018.1, read on the forward strand.
GCCCCGACGCTGCCGTCCACGGTCTTTCCGATCAGCTTCGCGGTCCAGCGTTCCGGGTGGGACGCCGACGCCCGGTACATGCTGATCAACAACCAGAATTCCAGCTACACCGCCTCGCATCGGCATCCGGACGACCTCAGCCTGGTGATGGCGGCGTACGGGCGTCCGCTGATCGTGGACTCCGGAGTGGGTGACTACAGCGCGACTCCGACGAACGACTGGATGCGCCGCACCACCGAGGCGCACAACACCATCGAGGTCGACGGACGCGCGCAGACCGCCGGCGTCCCCCGCACGACGTCGCTGTGGCGCTCGAACGCGGGCCTCGACATCTACCGCGGTACGACGATGGGCTACCGGCCGGTCGTGCACGATCGCGCCGTCTACTTCGTCAAGCCCGGCTTCTGGGTCGTCTCCGACGACCTCACCGGTGACACCGCCGCGCACAATTACCGGCAGCTCTGGCACTTCCCGGGTGATCCGGTCACCGTCAACCCGAATACGAAGGTCGCCACGGTCGGCTTCGACACCGTGCCCGGAGCCGCACCGGTTGCCGGCGTGCGGCTCGTCCCGGTAGCCCCGGCCGGCACCGCGCTCACCCCCACTGTCCACGACGACGGCGCCGTACGCGTCGGCGATCAGGTACTCACGGACGTCGACTACCTGTCGTACGACTGGCGCGCCACTGGGTCGACGGGACTGGACACGGTGGTGGTTCCCGGCAAGGCCGGCGCGGCGCCCGCGGTGACGGCGAGGCGCATCGTTATGCCCGGGGTGGGTCATTCCGTGGCGACCGCGATGGAAATCGGCCTGCCGGACGCGACCGGACGCTTCTACCTTTCGCGGGAGGCGACTCCCTCGTCGAGGGCGTTCGGGGCCGCCACGACCAACGCCGAGACCGCTTACCTCGAGCGTGCTTCGGGCGGCGGGCTCACCCGGTACGCGTTGACCCGCGGGTCGTCCCTGGTCGACCAGGGTGCCACCGTTGTCGCCGCATCCGCGCCGGTGTCCGACGTCAGTGTGGAACTGCGAGGCGCGACCGCCCAGATCTCGCTTGGCGACCCGTTCACCGGCACGCTCTCCGTCAACGCGCCCAACGTCAACGCGGTGACGGTGAACGAGACCCCGACCGCGTTCACCCGCACGGGCGACCTCATCACCGTGTCGGTCCAGGCGTCGTTTTCCCCGACACCCGTGCTCGACGACGAGTTCGCCGATGCCAGCCTGGACCGCACCGTCTACGACTTCAACGGATCCTTTGACGGCTGGACGCCGGTGCAGGGCACCTGGGCGCTGACCGGCGCCGGTCCGGACACGCAGTTGGCACAGACCTCGACCGCGGACATTGTGTCGTTCGCGGCGCTGCACGATGTACCGGATGACGTGGTCATGGCCGCGGACATCGTTCCCGGGGTACGCGGCCAGACGACGGCCCGTACCGGTCTCGCGTTCCGCTACCACGATTCCCGAAACTACTATCGGGCCAATGTACTCAACTCCTCGTCGGGGGCGACGCTGCAGCTCGTGAAGATATACAACGCGACGACCACGATTCTCGCGGAGACCGCACTGCCCGCCGGCGCCAACACCCCGCACAAGCTGATCGTTTCCGCGATCGGGAAACATCTGACCGCCAAAGTCGGCGACACGTCGATCTCCGCGGACGACACACAGCTGCCGACGGGTGGTGCCGCCGCCTTCACGCATCGGCGGGCGGCGACCTTCGACAACATCGTGATCAGGGAAGGGATCGATCAGGCCAATTGGCGGGCAATAGCCGGGTCCGTGTCCGTCGCCTCGGGTCAGTTGCACCTCACGCCTCCTGCCGGTGGCCGGGCGCACGTCCTGGCCGACTCGACACTGCCGTCGCGCTTCTCCGAGGCGTGCGACTTCGTCGCGGAGACCACGGTCACGATCAATGGATCCGTCGGTAACGCGGGAATCTCGCTCCGAGACACCTCGGACTCGTACGGGTACCGGATCCACATCGGCAAGACGAGCGAAGGAACCCGGTACGCGAATATCATCCGCGAGGCCCACGCGTCGGGTCCGGTCGGGGTGGGCTCGGCATCAATCAGCAACCCGTTGACCGGCCCCGTTCGACTGGGTGCGGCGATTCACGGCGACCGCATCACCGTGACGTTGAACGGCGTCCAGGTCCTGGCGGCTCGCGACACCGTTGTCCGCAGCGGCGGCGTCGGGCTCTACGCATCCACGAAGAGCACCTTCGAGAGCATCACTGTCGCTCAGTCCTGCCAGCGGGAACGCCTCCGGCCAAGCGCGCCCGGCGCCGGCAACCGCCCGGACCGCGACGACGGAGCTGGCGGGTAGCGGCGTTGCCGGCAGCGCGACCGCCGCGGATGGGTGAGCCGCTGCCCCGTCGCGCTCGACTCGATCGCCGGCTGTTTCTGCGCAAAGCACGAGGGTTGGTGCGCCGCTCACACATACGGCGGCGCACCAAACCGTGGTGCCGGCACGCCGGCGATGACTCGCGTCGGTACTTCCGGGTCTTTCCCCACTCAGCGTGGTCGATCACGAAGGAGCTGTGCGTTGTCCCCATCACCCCGAGCCTCGTCACCGGTGCTCGCCGACGCGGCGCACCGTCCGTCGGCCCTGCTGGTCATGCCGCGCGACCTGGTCGACGACGTATACGGACCGGAGGAACGTGCCCACCTGGACCGCCTGGTCCGCTGGGCCGGCCCGGACGCGACGGTTGAGCAGATCAGCACGCGACCGGCGCTACTGGCCGACGTCGAGCTGCTCGTCACCGGTTGGGGCGGCCCCCGCCTGGACAGCACTCTGCTCTCCCACGCGACCAGGCTCCGTGCGGTCTTCTACGGCGGTGGATCGGTGCGGCCGATCGTCACCGACGAGTTCTGGGCCGCCGGCATCCAGATCGTGTCGGCCGCCGCCGCCAACGCGGTGCCAGTCGCCGAGTTCACATTCGCGCAGGTGACGCTGGCGCTTAAGCACGCTCACCGCTTCGAACGCGCGGTACGCCGGCTCGGCCGGTTCCCATCCCAGCCGGCGGCGCCCGGCACGTTCGGCTCGACGGTCGGCATACTGTCACTCGGCCTGATCGGCCGCCTGGTGGCCCAACGGCTGTCCGCACTCGACGTTCGTGTGCTTGCCGCCGACCCGTACGTAGACGCCGCGAGTGCGGCCGTTCTCGGCGTCGAGCTCGTGGGAATCGACGAGCTGTTTCACCGCGCCGACGTGATCACTGTGCACACGCCGTCTCTGCCACAGACCTCGGGACTGATCACCGAGGAACTCCTCGCCTCGATGCCCGAGGGTGCCACAATCATCAACACCGCACGCGGTGCAGTGCTGGATGAACCCGCGCTGATCCGGGTCCTGCACCGGCGTCAGGACGTATTCGCGCTCCTCGACGTGACCCATCCCGAGCCACCCGAACCGGGCTCGCCGCTCTATACGCTGCCCAACGTGGTGCTCACCCCACACATCGCCGGCAGTATCGGACTCGAGCGGCGCCGCGTCGGTCGGCTGGTAGTAGACGAGGTCGGTCGCTTCGTCGCGGGCCAGCCGCTGCTACATCAGGTCGGCGCTGCCGATACGGCGCTACGCGCATGACCGTTCGCCGTCGGCGTACCCGGTCGATGGCAGTGTCAAGTTAATTTGTACAGTCCCAGGCGGTGCGACACGGGCGTGTCGGCCGCCGCCGGGCGGGACCGCTGCGCCATCTCCACCGCGCGAAGCACCTCGAACTTCATCGTCATGACCCGCATGACGGCCTTCGGGTCCGGGGCGGTGTCCACCCGGACCGCGTAGCCGGGCAGCTCATCGAGCACCAGCAACACCGGCCCGTCACCGGGCGAGACGTGGAACACCACGGAGAAGGAGTCACCGTGCAGCCGCAGCACTACCGCGCCGGAGCGCTTGCCGGACGTGATCAGCACCGACCGCGGATCGCGCAGGACGGTCACCGTTGCCTCCCGCAACGCCCGTACTGCGCCGTCCAGCCGCGCCGCCGGCACTTCCAGCACCGACCAGCCGAACCGGTCCGGGCCGGTCCACGAAGGCGGGTCGGCCAACTGCGGCGTGCAACTGTTGCGCCAGCGCCCGCCGCTTCTGCGCCGCCGCCGGGATATCCGCCGGCACCTCGTCCGGCACCGGGCCGTCGATCCGTTCGTCGTGGACCTGCAACATGATCACCCTGGACGGTTCGCCGTGCGCCTGCCGCTCCCACTCCTCATCGAACACCGCGTCCACGGCCCGGTTGTAGGCGTCATCAGCCCAGTGCAACCACGCATCCCGGTCACGCCCCTTCGGCACCCGGTACGGGTCGGCCTGATCGCTTGGCGCACCGCACGCCGGACCCGCACGCTGCGCGTACGCGGGCGACGGTCACGGCGACGGTTCACCCTCACAGCTTGACACCACGAACCGTCAGGGCGCGACCCTCAGCCGCTATGACCAGCCGCTGAGCGCTAACGGCTCGCCGTCGTGGAAGGCCCGCACGCACGCGGCCGTGTACGGGTAGGTGTTCGGCGGCAGCATGTCGGCGGGGAACCATTCGATCTTGGTGCATTTGTGCGGCTCGGCGTTGACCGGCTCGCCGTGCCGTGCTGGGTCGAACGGTACGGCGAAGGCGAGCCCGACACGGGCTAGCCCGGCTGAGTTGCGGTGGTGCACGGTGGTGACCATTCGCGGCTCCGCAGGGTCGAGCCGCACGCCGATCTCCTCGCGGGCCTCCCGGACCAGGCCGCTGATGGCGTCCTCGCCGACCTCCAGCTTGCCGGAGGGCAGGTTCCATTGACCGTCCGCGTAGCCGGTGTCCTCCCGTAGCGCCAACAGAACGTGACCGGCGTGAGTGAGCAGGAGCAGCACGTCAACCGGGTGCACGGGTGGGGCGATCACGCCGCAGAGGTTAGCCGGTAGCGCCGTCGAGCAGCGGATCGACCCGCCGGGCGATCCAGGCAACGCGCCGAGCGGTGTCGAGCCCGGCAGGCACGTCGACCAGCGGTAGCCCGACGTCGGCGCAGGTGTCGCGGACAGCCTGGGCGGTTTCGGCTTGCAGGTGGGCGACCTTGGCCCGCATCGGGTCGGACCGGTGGTGGTAGTGGTCGGGTAGGTAGAACACCGCGTCGTAGGTGACCGGTGCCCAGGCTGGGCAGAATCCGGCCATCGCGTCGAGTACGGCCGCAGCATGGCTGCCGGGTGTCGCGGGAAGGACCATACGGGCGTAGGCCAGTACGTTCACGATTGTCTTGTCGCAGATCAAGAGCCGTTGGTGTCGCGCCCCGACGCCCGCTGGCCGAGTGGTCGACGGTGACGGGGCGACCGGGTGACCGGCCGTCGGCGGCGGTCGAGGTGTCCGAGGAGATGGCCGCGCACTTCAGGGACACGATGCTGACCCACGCCGACGATCCGGTGACGGGGGTGTGCGTCCGGTGCGGGCGGAGCCGCTGCGACGAGTGGCGATGGGCCTACGAACGTCTGGTCCTGGCCGGCCGGCTCGACGACCTGCCAGGAGGACCCTGCTGGCACGGGGCGCCGGGTCCACGGAGGCACCCGGAGCAGCCGGGTGATCGTGGCGATGGTGTGGGGCCGGGGGAGATGGCGCGCGGATTCCTCTACTGGACCGGTCCGGCCAGCGTCCTCGGCTACGAGGCGGACCTGCCGCCCTGGCAGGACGGGATTCCGGAGATCGAGTTCGACTACGGTGACGATCGGATCGGCTGCGGTCCGAACCTGGCCTGCGTGACACCGGGCGCCGTCCGGGACGCCGCCTTGGAGTACGCCGCGACGGGGAAGCGCCCGACCCGGGTCCGCTGGCGCGACGGTTAGCCGAGGGGTGGAATCAGCGGAGTCTGGCGCGTCGGCGCCGCCAGCGCATCAGCAGCAGTACGGCGAGCAGCACCGTCACGGCGAGAGCGGCGGCCAACCACGGCGGCGCGGCGAACGGGGAGGGCCGCGGATCCGGACCACCGAACGCGGCACGGCCCAGCAGGTCCCCGGGCACTTCCAGGTCACTGACACCGGTCGGGGCGGTCAGTAGCACCTGTTCCCGACCGTCTGCGGAGATCGCCGCGAGGGCCGTCCGCCGTTTCTCGTCGTCCGCCTCCGGCGACTGCCGCTCCACCACCGGGTCCCCGCCCCGCCAGGAGACCAGTTCGGTGGCGGAGCCGGGGACCGGGACCGGGGCTCCCATTGGGCGACCGGTGGCCGCGTCGAGGAACTCGATCCGCCAGGGGCGCCGGAGTGTTTCGGCGATGTCGGCGCAGCCGGTCGTGCAGCCGTCGTGGGTCAGCAGGGCGATCCGCCGGCCGTCCGTGCTCCAGGCGGCCCGCCCGGCCAGCCGCCGCCGGTCGCCCAACTCGACCTGCCAGCGCACCGCCCCGGTGACCGGGTCGGCCACCACCAGCCGTTCGCGTTCGGCGAGCTGCGCGGCCGGGTCCACCGGGCCGCTCGTGGCCAGTTGCGAGCCGTCCGGAGACCAGGCGGCCGCGCTGTGACTGTCGAAGACGCCGACCGGCAGCACCCGCTCCGCCCCGCTCCACGGGTTGACGATGAGCAGGTCGTCCGGCCTCGCCGGGTCGTTGAGCTGCTGGTCGTCCGGCCCGTACGTGATCACCTGGTCGTCGTTGCTCCTGCTGACGACGACCGACCTTCCGTCCGGAGACCAGGTCAGCGGGTGCAGACCCGGCCGGTGGGTACGCCGTTCGTCGCCGCTGCGCAGGTCGACGAGGCTGCCGGTGCCCGGGCGGAGGTACCAGCGGCCGTCCGGCGAGAGCAGCCCGTGCCCCTCGCCGACGCTGATCGGCAGCAGCCGGTAGCCGCCGTCGCGGCCGACCACGACTCCGGTCGACTCGAGATAGCGTGTGTGTGCGGTGAAGAAGAGCACCGAGGCGGGCCCGACCGGATGTTGGCCGACGGTCGCCTGCCACAGCCAGGGGTTCTGCACCTGGCTCGGGACGATCTCGGCGGGGGCCGGGTCATGCCGCGCGGCGAGCCGGCCGGGCACCTGCGTCGCGGCGACGACGAGGACAGCGGCGGCGGCGAAGTACGCCACAGTTTGGGCGCGGTGTGTCGGCACCGATCCATTAAAGCGGAACGCGGGCGGCGTGGTGGCCCGGCGGCTTGCGTCCAACCCGCTTCAGCTGTCCTTCGGTCTGCGCCCAGTCGCGGTGAATGTAGGGCCTTCCCCCTTACGGACGTGGTGGCCAGCAAGATTTCCGTGCCCCGCCAACGCTCCTAGCGTTGTCGGCGACCTCGAACAGCGGGGCGTCGACCGTAAGGAAGCGGCGCTGCCACCACCAGAACGGGAGCACCCGCCAGATGTCCGAACACCGTCGTAGAGATCTGCTCCGCGCCACCGCGATCGCCGCGGTCGCCACCGGGGTGGCCGCCCGGCAGGTTCACCGGCCGGCACCCGCCGTCGCCGCTCCGGCCGACGGTTGCCCGCCACCGCTGGGGCCGGTCGCGGTGGGCCCGGACGATCCGCGTTACGCGGATCTGGTCCGCCGGGGCAACCGGCGCTTCGTCGGCACCCCCGACCAGGTCCGGGTGGTCGGCTCGACCGAACAGGTCCGGGCCGCGGTACAGGCCGGAGTACGGGCCGGCCAGCGGATCGCGGTACGCAGCGGCGGGCACTGCTTCGAGGACTTCGTCGACAATCCGCAGGTCCGGATGGTCATTGACCTGTCCGGGATGACCGGCGTCTACTACGATCCGCTGCGGTTCGCGTTCGCGGTCGAGGCGGGCGCCAGCCTGGGCGAGGTGTACCGCCGCCTCTATCTCGGCTGGGGCGTGACCCTGCCCGGCGGTTCGTGCCCGGGAGTAGGTGCCGGCGGGCATGTCGCCGGCGGTGGGTACGGGCCGCTGTCCCGGCTGCACGGCCTGGTCGTCGACCACCTCTACGCCGTCGAGGTCGTCACGGTGGACCAGTCGGGTACGGCCCGTACCGTGGTCGCCACCCGTGACCAGGACGACCCCAACCGGGAACTGTGGTGGGCGCACACCGGTGGCGGGGGCGGCAACTTCGGAGTCGTCACCCGGTACTGGTTCCGCTCGCCGGGGGCGACCGGCGACGACCCGAGCCGGCTGCTGCCCCGGCCGCCCGCATCCGTGCTGACCTTCACGGTCCAGTGGCCGTGGCAGGGCATGGACGAGCGGGGATTCGCCAGACTGGCCCGCAATTTCGGCGACTGGTGCACGCGGCACCGCGCTCCTGGTACCCCGCAGGCCCGGCTGTACGGCGAACTGTTGCTGTCCCGCCGGCCGGCCGGCAACCACACGCTGATCGGCCAGGTTGCCGACGGTGCCGACGCCACCCGGTTGCTGGACGAGCACGTCGCCGTGCTGAACGCGGGTGTCGGTGTCGCGCCGGTCCGTAGCCAGGAGGTCCTACCGTGGCTGACCTCGGCGCTGAGAGGCAACGGCGACGACGGCAAGCAGTGGCGGCTCAAGACCAAGGCGGGCTACCTCCGCCGGGGGCTCACCGACCGGCAGATCGCCGCCGCATACCACCACCTGACCCGGAGCGACTACGACAACCCGGCCGGGTCGCTGAGTCTCAACACCTACGGCGGGCAGATCAACACCGTACCGTCGGCGGCGACCGCCACCGCGCAGCGCGACTCGGTGATCAAGCTGTTCTACCTCGCCGGCTGGGCCGACCCGGCCGAGGACGCCCGGCACCTGGCGTGGATCCGCGAGTTCTACCGCGACGTGTACGCGGACACCGGCGGAGTGCCGGTGCCCGGCGACGTCAACGACGGCTCCTACATCAACTATCCGGACGTCGACCTCGCCGACCCGGCCTGGAACACCTCCGGCGTGCCGTGGCACTCGCTGTACTACGGGGCCAACTATCCCCGGTTGCAACGGGCGAAGGCGCGCTGGGATCCCCGGGACGTGTTCCGGCACAGTCTCTCCGTCAAGCAGGCTGATCCCGGCCAGCCCCGGCGCCACGCCGGGACCGTCCAAGCAGGCTGATCCCGGCCAACCTGGCCGACGCCCGGACCAGGAACCCGCGGGTATACCAGGACGGCGGGTACTACAGGTGACCCGTCGGCGGACCGGCCCCGGGGCCGCCACGGTCGAGCTTGCCGCGGACCGTGGCGGCCTCGGGGCGGCCCAGCCGGTCGAGGATGGCCAGCGCCGCCCGCCAGGCCAGGCGGGCATCGGGTACGGCCCCGGAGGCGTACTGCGCGTCGCCGAGGCGGTGCAGAGATTCCGCCTCCTGGGTCCACCGTCCGAGTTCCCGGCACAGCTCGACCGCCTGCCGCAGGTAGCCGATCGCCGAAACGTGGTCGCCGAGCAGGTGATGGGCGTAGCCGAGGCTGTCCAGGGCGCTGGCCTCGCCGCCCCGGTTGCCGTTCTTCCGATGCAGCAGGAGGGCCTGTTCGCAGTGGTCGATTGCCTCCTCGTACCGGCCGAGCAACGCCTGGCACCAGCCGACCGAGTTGAGCGCGCTGGCCTGGCCGTCCAGGTGGCCCACCTGCTGGAAGAGCTGCAACGCCCGCAGGTCGCTGCGGAGCGCGCCGGCCGGGTCGCCCTGCCGTTCGGCCAGCCAGCCCAGGCTGCGGTGGGTGAACGCCTCGCCGACCGTGTCACCGAGTTCGCCGAAGAGTTCCAGTGCGCGCCGGTACGCCGCCCGCGCGTCGTCGTGGCGCTGCAACCGCACGTACGCGGCACCGAGGAGGCGGTGGGCGTGCGCCTGGGCGGACCGGTCACCGAGGCGGTCGAGCGCCGGCATCACCCGCCCGACGCTGGCCAACCAGTCGTCCCAGTGCCCCCGGTGGTCGAAGAAGTTCACCAGGGTCCAGACGAGTTGCCAGGCGGGCGCGTCGAATCCGGTGTCGACCGCCCGCGCGACCACGTCCAGCAGTACGGCGTGCTCGGCGGCGAACCAGGCCAGCGCCGAGTGCTGGTCGGTGAGCTGCTCGGGGACCACCCCGGCCCGGGGCGGCGCGATGGCGATCGGGTCCCGCTGCGGCCAGATCAGCCGGTCGGCGGCGCGGGCCGTGTGCAGGTAGTGGTCGAGCAGGCGGCGCTCGGCGGCCTGTCGTTCGCGCTCCGGGTCCTCGCCGGCCAGCTCGATGGCGTACGCCCGCAACAGATCGTGACAGGCGTACCGGCCGGGTGACACCTCGGCGACCAGGTGCGCGGCGGCCAGCTCGGCGAGGACGGGGCGGAGCCGGTCGGCCGGCTCGGCGGCGAGGCTGGCCGCCGCCGGCACGGTGATGCTGGGGCCGGGCGGGAGGGCGAGCAGCCGGAACAGCCGAGCGGCCGCCGGGCTGAGGGTGTGGTAGGACCAGGAGAAGACGGTACGGATGTTGGTGCCCGGGGTGGCAGCCCGGAACCCGTCCAGGCCCTGGTCGGCCTGGCGTAGCTCGTCGGCGAACGACGCGAGCGGAAAGCGCGGGTTGCCGGCCGCCCGGGCGGCCACGATCGCCAGTGCCAGCGGGAGCCGGCTGCACCGGCGGACGATTTCCGCCACCGCCTCCGGTTCGTCGGCCACCCGCTCGTCGCCGAGGCGGCGGGCCAGCAACTGCCGGGCCTCGGTCTCGGAGAGCAGATCCAGGCCGAGCGGATGCGCTCCCTCGGTGGTGACCAGGTCGGCAAGCTGGTTGCGGCTGGTGACGAGTACGGCGCAGCCCGGCGACCCGACCAGCAGCGGGCGTACCTGGTCGGCGTCGCGGGCGTTGTCCAGCACCACCAGCATCCGCCGGCCGGCCAGCCTCGCCCGGTACAGGCCGGCCTGGGCCGCCTCGGTGACGGGGAACTGCTGCTGGGGTATCCCGAGCGCGTCGAGGAAACCTCGGATCGCCTCACCGGGGCCGAGCGCCGGGCCGGTCTGGTCGAAACCGCGCAGGTTGACGTATAGCTGGCCGTCGGGGAACCGGTCCGCTACCGCGTGCCCGGCTCGGATCGCCAGGCTGGACTTGCCCACCCCCGGCGGCCCGGTGATCACCATCGTCTCGGCCCGGTCGGCCAGGTCGTCCAGCCGCCGCCGGATCTCGGCCAGCTCTGCCGCGCGGCCGACGAAACGTGCCGGATCCGGCGGCAGCAGGTGTGGCGCGACCGGCTCGGCGGGGCTCGGCTCGCCGGTGCCGGTGCCGGTGCCGGTGCCGGTGCCGGTGCCGGTGCCGGTGCCGGTGGCGCTCGTGGCGCTGCCGGTGCCGGTACTGGTCGCGGGCTGGGTCGGGCCGGTCGGAGGGCGGGTGGTGGTGGTGGCGGGCGTGCGTCCGGCGGCCGCTTTTCCCGGTCCGGCCGGTCCGGCGCCGGTCGCCCGGGTCGGTGGACTGTGCAGCGGGACGTCGCGCCGTAGGATCCGGCGCTGCAACTCCTGCAGGTCGGGGGCGTCGATGCCGCGATGGCGCAGCAGGACCAGGCCGGCCCGGCAGAGCTGGGCGGCCTCGTCCACCCGCTGCTCGGCATAGAGGGCGACGGCGAGGAGCCGGCGCAGCCCCTCGTCGTACGGCTCCTCGGCCACCACACCGGAGAGCGCGATGATCACCTCGCCGTACCGGCCGAGCGAGGCGAGCGCCTCGGCATGGGCGAGCCGGGCCGAGCGGTGCAGCGCGGTGAGCCGGGCCGTCTCGTTCAGTGCGAACGGGCGGTCGGCCACCTCGGCGAAGGCCGGTCCACGCCAGAGCCCCAGGGCGTCGTGCAGTACGGCGACGGCCCGGCCCGTCTCCTCGGCGTCGCGTGCCCGCAGCAGGTGGTGGGCCCGTGCGTACTCCTGCTCGAACCGGTGTGCGTCGATCTGTTCCGGAGCCAGATCCAGCCGGTATCCCCGCCCGGAGGGGTTACCGGCGCCACTGATGATGTCGGCGGCGCCGGGGGAGGCCGGATGCAGCGCCCGGCGTAGGTGCGACACGTGACTGCGCAGCGTGGCCGGGGCGCCGGGCGGAACCGCATCGCCCCAGAGCAGTTCCACCATCCGGCTGGCCGGCACCGACGCACCCCGGTTGATCAGCATGATCGACAGCACCTCGACCTGTCGCGGGCCCAGTCGGACCGGGACGCCGCCGCGGAGCACCTGCACCGGCCCCAGCACCGAAACCATCAGCATTCCGACCTCGCATTTCGACGGTTTCGCGGCCACGGCAGTGGAAGATGTTGATGTTACCCGGGGAAGCTCTCCACGTTCCTTCCACGCTTCCTCCACGGTGGACGCATGATCCTGAGTAGGACGCGTGATCTTGAAGAGGACGCGTGATCCGGAGTAGGACGCGTGATCCTGAGCAGGACGCGTGATCCTGAGCAGGACGTGTGATCCGGAGTAGACGGTGCTCCACGGCAACGGGGGGAGCGGTCGCGATGGAACCCGCGGCCGGACTGTTGCGGCCGTTGGACATCCGTCAGGACGGGGAGCCCGGTCGCGGCACCGGTCGGCAACCGGCGTCGATGGTGGTGGGCTGACGGTCGAGGGCCGGGCTCGGCGTGAAGCGATCCGGTTGCTGGCGGCGGCATTGTCCGACCGCGCTTCGGATCACTTCGGAATCGTGGCACCAGGTTGCGCCGCCGCGAGGCGCTCGTCCCGCCCGCCCACACAATCGAGGGCCCAGAAGACATCGGAGTACACGAAGGTGCCCGTCATCCATTCCTCGTACGAGGACAGTCTGGCGACCTGAAAGACGCCTGGCGAGTAGCGCAGTGTGGGCGGACGAAAGCCCAACTTCGTGGCGTCGGCGAAGCCGCGCTTGCCGTAGTAGTGCGGTGAGCCCTCCAGGAACACCAGAGGGACGCCCAGACTGCCAGCTCCCGCGAGGGCGTGCGCCACGAGCCGAGTGCCGATTCCACGACGCTGGAACTCCGGCAGCACCCCGAGGGGCGACAGCGAGAACACGTCCACGAGCCGCGGCAAAGCGTCCAACCGGCAGGCACTGAGCATCACATGGCCGACCACGCGTTCACCGACGGTAGCGACCAGCGACAACGACGCGAGCGATGTCTGAACTGCGCGCAGCACATCGACCAGCGTCGGGACCCGTTCGCCGTCGCCGAACGCCTGCGTGTGAACTTCCCGCACGGCCTCGTGATCTTCGGCCCGTTCTTGCCGGACCACCAGCTCAGCACATCGGCCCTGAAGGTCATCCCCTGAACTCACGGCGCCAGGCTAATCCCTGGAACGATCAGCACGCGACGCGATTAACACAGGACGTAATCCTGACAATTCAAGCTCTGTACCGGAGTGGAGACCTGGCGGGGGCGCTCGACGCGTACCAAAGAGCGCGGGTCGCGCTGATCAGCGGGTACGGGATGGAGCCGGGCGCCGAACTGGCCGCCCTGCACCGCGCGATCCTGCAGGGGAAGCTACCCCGTCGGAGCGACCGGGTATCCGGCGGATGCGCTGCCGCACCGGCACCTTCTGCCGGTCAGGCTCGGCTGCCCGGGTCCGGTGCGCTCGGACGACCGTGAGGGCCACGCGTCGTTCCGGTTATCCAGGGCGGCTCGTCGGGCAGGGTCACGGTGAACCCGATCCAACCGTCCTCCCACTGACGGGCGCCCGCGCCGCCCAGTCGTCCGATCAGGGCCCTGGCCCAACCACCGGCCGGAGTGGCCGGCAGTTCGTCCAGGGGGACACCAGGGATGTCCGCCGGCCGGTCCTGGAAGCGGGAAACCGTCGGGCGCCTGCCGTAGGGCGGGTGCGGTTGCGCGTCACTGCCGACCGCGACGAAGACCACCGGGCGGACCCTGGCCCCGACACTGTCGGACCAGACCGGCTGGGACGCTGTCAGGACGAGGCGGGTCAGTTGTTCACCGTCGTCCCAGCCGATCCTGAGTTGCCACTCGACGACGCCGTCGAACTCCCGAGGGCCGGTGCGGTCGGACTGGGCCTCGAACATCTCACGGATCACGTTCTGCAGGAATGACGCCGCTCTGTCCGGGAGCACGGCGACCCCTCTCCAGGTCGAGCTCGACCGCTGGCGCACCCACCCGTCGGCATTGCTTCGGCCGGACGGTCAGGAGTCCTGGCCAAGCCGGGCGCGAGGCGAGGGTTCATGCGGGGGGTAACCGAGAACCTCGACGAGGTCACCCGCCGCTGCGACGAATGCCTCGTAGACGTCGTCATCGAAGTGATTGCGCCAATCGCCGGACTCACCCTTCCGATAGTGGGAGACCGACCCGGCGGTCTCTACGCCACGGCGCATTCTTGAGAAGCTGTATCGGGACAGCAGAGCGTCGAGATCGGACGGCGGGATGGGAATCCCGCAGTGGCGCATCAGCCGAGCCACCTCATCCGCCTGCTGTTCCCCGGTCAGGTCCTCGTACCGGAACAGGCCGATGGCTTCGGTGCTCGGAGCGGTCGCCCACGAGCGAAGCGACCTGAATGTGCCTTTGTTGGCGAGATGATCGATGACATACAGCAGGCCCTCCTTGAACGGCTTTTCTCGCAGCACTCTCCGTACCTGCGGAATGTCGCCCATCGCGGTGTGCGAACTTCGATAGGAGAAGTACCCGGAAACGACGATGTCGCGGGGGTCGCGGAGGACGAAGAACGCCCGGTAGGAGTCAGGCTTGGGAAGGCGCATGAAGCCGTTGTAGGACATGAAGAGGGACGAGACGACGCGGTTGGGTGGCAAGGCATGCGGGTATCGCCACTTGTAGGGGCGCGGATCGTAGGGCAGTAATCCAGAGTACCGATACACGATGGGGTCGTTGAACACGGCTTTGACCCACTGGCTGGCCGTTTTGCGAATCGTGCAGTGGTATATGTTTCCAAATTCGCTCTGCGACTCGACCGGAACCGAGAGTCGCAGTCTGGCGTTGTGGGTCTCACACATCACTCGCCGCGCCACCACGCGCAACGAGTTGGGCGTGTGATGCTTGGTGAACGTTACGGCACGTTTCATCATCGCCAAATCCTCTCCATACCTGGGCGGCGGGGCAAGACCGCAGGACAGTCGGGACATCTGTTCAGGTGGTGCGGGTCGGGGGCACGATCCAGCCTACGAGCCAGCCTACGAGGCTACATCGATTGATCTCGCGTCCACGTACCGACCAGATATCGATCGGCTCGACCCGCTCGACCGGCGCTGTCGGACAAGAGCTGCCGCCCGAGGGCCTGTTCGGGTAGGTTCCACCGCCAGTCGCCAGGCCTGCCAGAAGTACCAGGCGTGTGTCAACCGCCCGATGTGTCTGACCGACGCCCGTCCCTTCGGAAGGGCGGTGACGACGTCAGGCGCTCGGCGGGCGGGTGTGGGTGAACAGGCCGCTGTAGGCGTTCAGCGCCGGCTGGCCGCCCAGGTGGGCATAGAGGACGATGGCCTGCTCCGGGATCTCGCCGCTGGTGACGAGGTCGATCAGGCCGGCCATCGACTTGCCCTCGTAGACGGGGTCGATGATCACGCCCTCGAGGCGGCCGGTCAGCAAAATCGCCTCCAGGGTCGATTCCACCGGGATCCCGTACCGGTCGCCGGCCCAGCCGGCCAGGACGGTGATCTCCTCGTCGCGCAGCGGCCGGGCGACGCCGATCAGCTCGGCCGTGGCTGTGGCGATCCGGGCGACCTGGGCGCGGGTCTCCTCGATCTTCGCGCTGGCGTCGATCCCGATAACCCGGCGTTGCCGGCCACCGGCCTCCTCAAGGGCGGCGAACCCGGCGATCATGCCCGCCTGGGTCGAGCCGGTGACCGAGCAGACCACGACGGTGTCGAAGAAGACGCCCAGTTCGCGTTCCTGCTGCTCGACCTCGTACGCCCAGTTTGCGAATCCGAGCCCACCGAGCCGGTGGTCGGAGGCGCCCGCCGGAATCGGGTACGGCGTGCCGCCACGTTCCCGTACGTCCTCGATGGCGCGGATCCACGAGTCCTTGAACCCGATGCCGAATCCGGCCGGGTCGAGCCGGACCTCGGCGCCCATGATCCGGCTCAGCATGATGTTGCCGACCCGGTCGCTGACGCTGTCGGGCCAGTCGACCCAGTTCTCCTGCACCAGCACCGCCTTCAGGCCCAGCGACGCGGCGACGGCGGCGACCTGGCGGGTGTGGTTGGACTGGTACCCGCCGATCGACACCAGCGTGTCGGCGCCCTGCGCCAGTACGTCCGGGACGAGGTACTCCAGCTTGCGGGTCTTGTTGCCGCCGTAGGCGAGTCCCGCGTTGCAGTCCTCCCGCTTGGCCCAGATCGACGCGCCGCCGAGGTGGGCGGTCAGTCGCGGCAGCGGGTGGACCGGGCTCGGCCCGAAGGTCAGCCGGTGGCGTGGGAAGTCGGACAGGGCCACGGTCACTCCTCGGTGGTCGGTAGGGTGCGCCAGGTGTCGAAGGCGACCGCTGCCGCCCGGTCCGCGTCCCCGGCGGCGCAGAGCCGGATCAGCTCGTCGTGCCGGGCGAGCGAGGCACGCCCGGCCAGTGAGGAGAAGCGCAGCCGTTCGGCTCGCCGCAGCACCGGGGTGAACTGTTCGAGGACTGCGGCCAGCGCCCGGTTCGCGGCCACGGTCACCGGGATGCCGTGCAGTTCGTCGTCGGCGCGCAACGCGGCCTCGACGTCGCCCTGCCCGATCGCGGCACCGAACCGGCGGTTCGCCTCCCGCATCGCCTCGATGTCGGCGTGACCGAGGCTTCCCACCGCCTCCCGTACGGCCAGCTCGTGCATTGCCGCGACCACGTCGCGGGCATCGCGGACGTCACGCAGGTTCAGCGAGCTCACCGTCGTGGAGCGCCCCGGCCGGGCCACCACCAGACCGGCCTCGGCCAGCCGCAACAACGCCTCTCGGACGGGGGTACGGCTGACGCCGAGCCAGGCCGCCAGCTCCACGTCGCGCAGTTGCTCGCCGGGCGCGAGGCTGCCGTCGACGATGACGTCTCGAAGGCGGTGATACACGTCGTCGCGGAGCAGGCGTCGGTCGATCGCCGGTGCGTTCTCGGGGACGGGCATGCAATATATTGCACACACGTCGGTTGATCGGGCAAGCCCGCGCGTCGGCGCAGCCACACCTGACCGGTCTGAGCGCGCTGTCCGGGTCGCCTTGGCGAACTCCAGGAAGAGATTCACATCCCTGGATGCACCTTGTAGGATCATCGCGGGAGCCACCCAAGCCATCGCAGGCAGCACAGCCGTCTTGCCTGCGCTTCCGAGACTCTTCATGTTGCTCGGCGCGTGTTTCCTCGTGGGCCAGGGCATCCCGTCGAGCGACACAGGCGTCGGCGGAATGCTGGAGCACTGATGAAAGCCTCACGAACAGCCCGCCATCTGATATTCGCCGCGGTTGCCGTCCTCGTCACCGGGCTCACGATGGTCGTCGTCAACCAGGCCAGCCCGGCCTCGGCGCACGGGTCGGTCACCAACCCACCGTCGCGGAACTACGGATGCTGGGAACGCTGGGGTGACGACCACCTCAACCCCAACATGGCACAGACCGACCCGATGTGTGCTCAGGCCTGGCAGGCCAACCCCAACACGATGTGGAACTGGAACGGTCTGTTCCGGGAGAACGTCGGCGGCAACCACCAGGCCGCCGTCCCGGACGGGCAGCTCTGCAGCGGCGGCCGCACCCAGGGCGGGCTGTACGCTTCGCTCGACGCGGTCGGCGCATGGGTCGCGAAGCCGATGCCGAACAACTTCACGCTGACGCTCACCGACGGGGCCCGGCACGGTGCCGACTACCTGCTGATCTACATCACCAAGCAGGGCTTCGATCCGACCACCCAGCCGCTCACCTGGGGCAGCCTGGACCTGGTGCTGCGCACCGCCAGCTACCCGACCACCGGGCTGTACGAGGCCCAGGTGAACGCGGGCAACCGCACCGGGCGGCACGTCGTCTACACGATCTGGCAGGCGAGCCACCTCGACCAGCCGTACTACCTGTGCAGTGACGTGATCTTCGGCGGTGGCGGCAACCCGACCACGCCGCCGCCGACCACCCCGCCCCCGACGGACCCCCCGCCGACCACCCCGCCGCCGGCCGGCAACGGTGCGTGCACCGCGACGTACGCGAAGACGAACGAGTGGACCGGTGGCTTCGGTGCCCAGGTCACGGTGCGGGCCGGCAACGCCGCGATCTCCGGCTGGACGGTGAGCTGGACCTGGCCCAACAGCCAGAGCATCACCAGTTCGTGGAACGCGTCGATAACCTCGAGCGGGGCGTCGGTCAGCGCCGCCAACGCCAGTCACAACGGCGCGTTGAGCGCCAACGGCAGCACCAGCTTCGGGTTCAACGGTTCCTGGAGCGGCACGAACACCGCGCCGACCCTGACCTGTACCGCCAGGTAGGAGCAGTTGCGACGGGGATGGCGCCGTTCGGTGCCATCCCCGTCGGAGGTCTTCGCCGCCCCGCTGCGGTCCGGCGGGCAGCCGCCGGTCGGGTCGGACCGGTCGACGGCGTCGTGCCGGTCCGGCAGCTCCGACCCGGTCAGCGCGAGTAGTACTCGACGATCAGTTGCTCGTCGCAGATGACGGGTATCTCGGCGCGGGCGGGCAGCCGGTTGAGGAGGGCGGCCAGGCCCGCCAGGTTGACGTCGAGGTACGGCGCGGGGCGTGCCGGGGCGTGCGCACCGGCGGCGGCGGCGAGGAACGGCGCCTTGTGGCGGCTGCGTTCGGCGATCGCAATGGTGTCGCCGGGCCGCAGCCGGGCTGACGGTCGGTCGACGCGCCGGCCGTTGACCGTGACGTGCTGGTGGCTGACCGTCTGGCGGGCCTGGTAGATGGTGCGGGCGAAGCCGGCCCGCAGTACCAGCGCGTCGAGCCGGGTCTCCAGGTCGATCAGGAGTTCTTCACCGGTCTTGCCGGGTCGGTGCACCGCGCGGTCGAACGCGCGTCGCAACTGCCCCTCGCGCAGGTCGTACTGCGCCTTGAGCCGCTGCTTCTCCAGCAGCCGGACCTTGTAGTCGCTCTCCTTACGCCGAGCCCGGCCGTGTTGCCCCGGCGGGAAGGGGCGGTTTTCGAAGTAGCGCACGCACTTGGGCGTGAGGGGGATGCCGAGGGCGCGGGAGCGCCTGACCTTCGGGCGTGCCTGGTTCATCCATCACCTCTTCGTGTGTAAGGTGAGGCTAACCTAACTGGAGGCGATCATGTCTGGCAACCAGCTCACTCCCGTACTGGCCGGCTCCCCGGCCGAACGACTGCGCTCGTTGCTCGTCGCGGCGAAGTCGCTGAGCCTGCACACGCCCGGACACCGGGCGGATCTCGTCGGCCGGCACCGCCTGCCGTCCGAACGGCTGATCGTCGAGTTGCCCGCGGTGAGCTGCCTCGCCCGGCACCTGCGCCAGTCGGGCGAGCTGGTGGCACTGGTCGAGGTGACCGATCTGGCGCCCGTCCAGGTTCGTGACCGGGTCCGGGCCCGGGCCACTCTCACCGGCTGGTTGACCGTCGCCGACGGCGTCGCCGTCGCCGATGCGGAGCTGCCGGCCGTACTGGAGCTGGCAACGGCCGAACTGGTCACCGCGGGTACCACCGCATCGATCGATCCGGCGGCGTTCGCCGTCGCCCGCCCGGATCCGCTGGCCGACAGTGAAGCCGACCTGCTCTGCCACCTCGACGACCACCATCCCGAGACGGTCGCGCGGCTGTCCAGGCTGGTACCGCCGGGCCGGCTCCACGGGGTACGCCAGATCCGACCGCTGGCGCTGGACCGGTTCGGCATCGTGCTCCGGCTGGAACATCCCGACCACGACTCCGACATCCGGCTGTGCTTTCCGGTGCCGCTGCACGACGGTGACCAACTCGCGGACGCGGTCCAGGCGATGCTGGACGGCGGCCGCGGCTGCCTGGCGTCCGGCAACGACGGCGACCGCCCCGGTGATCGGACCGCCTGACGGCGCGGGGACCCCGTTCGCGCCCGCACTCGGCTGGTCGCCGGCACGTCGACGACCGGCGAACCGCACCGCCTCCGGTGGCAGGGTGCCGCCGGCTCCGCAGGCTCGTCCACCGGGACGACCGCGACGCCGGTCCCTGGATCAGCCGACCATCTGGTCGGACAACCGCCACAGTCGATCTGCCTGCTCCGGATCGATCGCGTAGTGGGCGACGGACGAGGCGAGCTCCGCTTCGTCCGTAGGCTGGACGGTGACCGGCGTGGCCTCCGCGCAGTCGTTGAAGTAGCGGCCGCTGACGTGGGACAGCAGTGGTGAGGTGGCGAGCATGACGGAGGTGGCTGCCCCCTGCTGGGGGCTCTTCTGCAGATCGGCCGGAACTCCGAGGTCACCGCCGATGTACTGCTGCAGACCGGTGGCGATCGCGCCCGGGTTGAGGGCGTTGGCCGTTATCCCCAGCCCGGCCCAGCGACTGGCCGCGCCGACGGCGAAGAGCGCCACGGCGGTCTTGGCCTGCCCGTACGCGAGCTGGGGGTGATACGGGCGGGAGAGGTAGTGGATGTCGTCGAAAACGACGGGGGAGAGGTGGTGGGCACTCGAACTGACCGACACGACGCGGGCGCCTTCGGCCCGGGCCAGCGCGTCACGCAGCCCGACGGCGAGCAGATGGTGGCCCAGGTGGTTGACGGCGAACTGCTCCTCCCAACCCTGCGCGGTCCGGCGCAACTCGGGCAGTGCCATCACACCGGCGTTGTTGACCAGGATGTGCAGCGGCCCCTCCCACTCGTCGACGAAGGTCCGGATGGACGAGACGTCGGTCAGTTCGAGGCGGGCGACCCGTACCTCGGGGTTTCCGGTCGATCCCACGATGTCGGCCACTGCCTGGCGGGCGTTGTCGTCCCGAGCGGTCACCGTCACCTGCGCCCCCGCCCCGGCCAGTGCCCGCGCCGTCTCCAGACCGATGCCCGAGACGCCTCCGGTGACGATGGCCCGGCGTCCGGACAGGTCGATCCCGTCGATGACCTCCGCAGCGGTGGAGTGCCGCCCGTACGGTGTGACGATCCGTGCCATGATCCGTCTCTCGGTTGGTTCGGTCCTGGGAGGTTCCGCCCGGAAACCGCCCGCACCTGCCGCAGTGCGCCCGCGGTGCGTTGCGGCAGGCGACCACCATCGCGACCTGCGATGAAGTGCCGGTTCCGATCGCCGCCACTCTTCGCTCCCATGATCGTCTGCCCTACCGGCCCGGCATTCCCGCCAGAGGGCACTTCAAGCCCTCGCCGACAGGCGATGGTGGGACCACCGCAGCTCCGGCGGGCGGGTCGGCGGCAGGGGCCGGCTCGGGCCCGCGCACCGGAGAGCATGATTCGGCCGGGATCCGGACGTCGTCGCCGGTACGCCGTATATGCCGGATCCAACCGCTGTATCCGGAGTTCCTCCCTATCGTGGCACTGTGATGGCCGGCAGACTGAACCTTCGTCAACCTCCCCTTGCGGTGCGGTGGACCGCAAGGTCGCACGCGGTGTGTGAGCGCCGCGCGGTTCAGGTCGAAAAGGGTTCACCGCCCAGGCGGCGGTGATGATCACCCGGCGTGTCAGCAGCAGAGTTCGCGGCGCGCTGGTCGAACGGTGGCGCCAACTGCGGGCGGTCGAGGTGGTCGTGGCCCAGAGCGCCGTGTCGGCGGCGCTGGCCTGGTTCCTGGCCGCCGAGTTGGTCGGCAACCCGCAACCGGTGTTCGCTCCGATCGCGGCCATGGTCACTCTCGGGATATCGGCCGGTCAGCGACTGCGCCGGGCGGTGGAGCTGGTGTTGGGCGTGACGGCCGGTATCGCGGTCGGCGACGGGCTCATCTATGTCATCGGGAGGGGATCGTGGCAGATCGGCGTGGGAGCCGCCCTGGCCATGACGGTGACGATTCTGGCTGGTGGGTCGGCGGGGATAGTGTCCCAGGCCGCCACCTCGTCGGTCCTGGTGGCCACGTTGCGACCGCCCACCGAGGGCATCTACTTCACCCGTCTGATCGACGCGTTGATCGGTGGCGCCGTGGCGCTGTCGGTGATGGCCCTGCTGCTGCCGGTGAATCCGGTGACCGTGGTGTCGCGGGTGGCCCGACCGGCTCTCAACGTACTCGTCGAGGGCCTGACAGTGACCGCGCGGGGCCTTGCGGAGCGCGACCAGGATCCCGTGCAGGAGGCGCTGGCGGCGCTGACGCGTGGTGAGGAGAAGCTCGACGAGTTCTACGAGGTGCTGCCCCAGGGGCGGGAGGCCGCCACGATCGCGCCGCTGCGCTGGCGGTCGCGTGCCGCGTTGCAGCAGTACGTGAAGGCTGCGGAGTACGTCGAGCGCGCCGTCCGTAACGCCCGGGTGCTGACCCGGCGGGCGGTGACCCTGCTGCGCGACGACGAACCGGCGCCGAAGGAACTCGTGGCCTCGCTCTGTGGTCTGGCGGAGGCGGCGAAGGTGGTGCAGCGCGATCTTCGCCGCGGTTCGATGCCGAAGGGGGCCGTGGAACTGGTGTGCCACGCCGTGGAACAGGCGAGTGCTGCCTACCGGCAGGGTCTGGGCTTCTCCGGCAATGTGGTGGTCGCGCAGGTCCGCGCCATCGCCACCGACCTGCTCGGAACGACCGGACTACCGCATGACGAGGCGGAGCGGGAGGTACGCCGGGCCGGAGGTACGCCGGGAGACAGCTTCGAGGCCGTGGACGAGACCCGGGGTGGAGCGGATCCGCAGGGCCGCCCGAGGCGTCCGGGCGGCGACGGAACCTCCTGACAGCGGCGGCCCGGGTGGACGGGTCGCGGCGACCGAGCCCCGGCCGGCACCTGGTCGGTCGGCGAAAGCACGTGCGCCGCGGGCCGTCAGACCGGAGAGCAGGAGCAGTCCGGTGCGCAGCCGCACGCATCGTCGGCGGTCGTGGCGGCGGACCGCTCGGTGGCCGGGGACGCGGTCAGCGGGACGGCGCAGCAGGTGTCGCCGCGCCACGCCTCGCGCCCCTCCCGGACCGCGACGGCCGCGATGACCAGCGCAGCGACCGGGTCGGCCCAGGACCAGCCGAACAGGCTGTTGAGGCTGAGCCCGACCAGTAGGACCGCCGACAGGTAGGTGCAGAGCAGGGTCTGCTTGGAGTCGGCGACCGCCGAGCGGGAGCCGAGTTCGCGGCCGGCGCGACGCTGCGCGTACGACAGCAGCGGCATGACCGCCAGAGACAGCGCGGCCAGCCCGAGGCCGACGGTGGAGTGTGCGGCCTCGGCGCCGCCGACGAGGGCGCGTACCGACTCGACCGTCACGTAGCCGGCAAGGGCGAAGAACGAGACCGCGATGATCCGCAACGCGATCCTCTCCCGGGACTGCGGGTCCCGGCCGGCGAACTGCCAGGCCACGGCCGCCGCCGAGGAAACCTCGATCACCGAGTCCAGACCGAATCCGATCAGGGCGGTCGACGAGGCGAGGGTGCCGGCGGTGATCGCCACCGCCGCCTCGACGATGTTGTAGGTGATCGTCGCCGCGACCAGCAGCCGGATCCGTCGAGCGAGCAGGGCGCGGCGGGCCGGCGCCGGCCCGGGCGGTTCGAGCCGCAGCGGCGCGGCCATCAGCAGCAACCCTTCGCCGTGGCGTCGGGACAGGCGGCCGGATCCACCGCCAGCACCAGGCCGAGCAGATCGCCCAGCGCGTGCGCCATCCGGGCGTCGACCAGCTCGTAGCGGGTGCGGCGACCCTCCGGTACGGCCACCACCAGGCCACAGCCGCGCAGGCAGCCGAGATGGTTGGACAGGTTCTGCCGGGTGGTCCCCAGCAACTCGGCCAGCTCGGCCGGGTAACCCGGCCCGTCCCGCAGGGCCAACAACAGTCGCGCCCGCGTCGGGTCGGACAGCGCGTGACCGAATCGGGCCAGCACCTCGCCGTGCGTCAGCGTCTCCACACCGCGATAGTACATCCAACCCTGTACTGTCTGGTCCGGGAAGGCTATCCGCTGGGTGAACGCCGGAGGTACCCGCCGTGCCGGCCGGGTGTCCACTTGGCGCCATGTCGCCTCTGCGGCACCGCAGGTTGATGACCAAGGAAATGCTCCGGCCACAGACTCCGACTGTCGCCGTTGACGGCGTCTTCGCGAGAGTCGAAGGAGACCCCGCCATGTCATCTCCGCTGCGTCGTACCGCTGCCGTGCTGGCCGCCGTACTCGCACTCACCGCCGCCGGGCCACCACCGGCGACCGCCGCGCCTCCATCGACCGTACCCCCGGTCACCGGCTCGCTCGCCGCGCTCGGTGCGGCCGCCGCCGGGTCGCGGGTCACCCTGATCACCGGCGACGTCGTCGAGGTCTCGCCGGCCGGCGCCGGCCGGTACGCGGCCTCGGTCCGCCCGGCGGCCGGACGGGAACGGATCACCTTCCACACCGTCGAGGTGGACGGCGGGCTGCGGGTACTGCCCAGCGACGTCGTGCCGTACGTCTCGGCGGGCACCCTGGACGCGGACCTGTTCGACGTCGAGGAGTTGATCGCCGACGGGTACGCGGACGCCGCCGCGGCCAGCCTGCCGCTGATCGTCCGCTACCAGAACACCGCTGCCGGCACCGCCCGCGCCCTGGCCGGTACGACGAACACCCGGCCGCTGGCCAGCATCGGCGGTGCCGCACTGGCGGCCGGTAAGGACTCGCTGGCCGGCTTCTGGCAGCAGGTTCGTCCGGCCGACCCGTCCCGTTCGGCGGCCACATCCGCGCTCGGTGCCGGGATCAGCCAGATCTGGCTGGACGGCCGGGTCCGGCCGGTGTTGGACCGCAGCGTCGCCCAGATCGGCGCCCCGGCCGCCTGGCAGGCCGGCCTGGACGGTTCCGGGGTGAAGGTGGCGGTGCTGGACACCGGGGTCGACCAGACCCACCCGGACCTGGTCGGCAAGGTCACCGCCCGGAACTTCAGCGGCAGCCCGGACACCACCGACCACCATGGACACGGTACGCACGTCGCGGCGACCGTGGCCGGCACCGGCGCCGGATCCGGCGGTACCCGCAGGGGGGTGGCCCCCGGCGCCAGCCTGCTGGCCGGCAAGGTGCTCGGCGACGACGGCGTCGGCTACGACTCCTGGATCATCGCCGGGATGGAGTGGGCCGCCGAGCAGGGCGCGGCGGTGGTCAACATGAGCCTCGGCGGCGGCCCCACCGACGGCACCGACCCGCTCAGCCAGGCGCTGGACCGGATCACCGTCGACACCGGCACCCTCTTCGTGGTGGCCGCCGGCAACGAGGGCGCGAACTACACCGTCGGTACGCCCGGCGCGGCCCCGTCCGCGCTGACCGTCGGCGCGGTGGACCGGGACGAGTCGCTGGCCGACTTCTCCAGCCGGGGCCCCCGACTCGGCGACGAGGGACTGAAGCCGGAGATCACCGCTCCGGGGGTGGGTATCGTGGCCGCCCGCGCCGCCGGCACCGGCATGGGCACCCCGGTCGACGACCGGTACACCGCCGCCTCCGGCACCTCGATGGCGACGCCGCACGTGGCGGGCGCGGCCGCGCTGCTGGCCCAGGCCCATCCGGACTGGTCGCCGGCGCGGCTGAAGGACGCGCTGGTCAGCACCGCCCGGACCAACCCGGAGCTGTCGGTGTTCGACGAGGGCACCGGCCGGGTGGACGTCGCCCGCGCGGTCGGCCAGCGGGTGTACGCCAGCAGCCAGGTCGACTTCGGCCTGCACACCGACCCGGACGATGCCGCCACCGCCCGCACCGGCGCGGCTGCGGTGCCGGTCGGCAAGGTCGTCACGTACACCAACGACGGGCCGGCGCCGGTCACCCTGAGCCTCGCCGTCGAGCTGGAGAACGTTGCCACCGAGGTGCCCGAGACCGATGCCGTGACGACCGGTTCCGGTACGGTCACCGTGCCGGCCGGAGGGTCGATCGAGGTACCCGTCACCGTCGACCTGGCGAAGCTGGACCGGGGACTCTTCGGCGGCTGGATCACCGCGACCGGTCCGGGCGGCGTGCTCGCCAGCACGGCGGTGGGGGTGAGCCTGGACGGTCCCCGGCACAAGGTCACCCTCCGCGCGGTCGGCCGGGCCGGCCAGCCGGTGGCGGTGCCGGTCCTCGCCCTGATGGGCGACAACTACCGCTGGGACAACCTGAACTTCCTGTGGCCGGAGGAGACCAAGACCATCGAGGTCGGCGAGGGTACGTACCTGCTGCACGCGCTGATCGAGGACGGCGGCGTACTCGACGAGCAGGCCACCCTGATCACCGATCCGGAGCTGCGCGTCGACCGGGACATCGAGGTGCTGCTCGACGCCCGCAAGGGCACCCCGATCCGGATCGAGACGCCCCGGCCGGCCGAGCAGCAGGCGGTGCTGAGCTACTACTCGCACCGGGTGACCGGCACCGGCCGGCAGATCAGCCACGGCACCATGCACTTCAGCACGATCCAGCAGGTCAACGTCACCCCGACCGGCAGGCTGACCAGCGGGCAGTACGAGTTCTCGTCCCGGTGGCAGCTCGTCGCGCCGATGGTGCGGGCCGAGGTCGCCGGGGTCTCCGGCCCGTTCGACATCAACCTGACCGGGCAGTCCCCGGCGTACGACGGCACCCGCCGGTTCCCCCTCGTCCACGCCGGCCGGGGCACCCCGGAGGAACTGGCCCAGGCGAAGGTGCGCGGCGCGGCGGTACTCATCGAGTCGAGCAACGAGCCGGGCGGGGAGGACGCGCCGAGCGAGAGCGAGGTGACCGCGGCGGCGGCCCGGGCCGGCGCGGCAGTGACCCTGATGGTGCGCCCGGCGGACTGGTCGGCGTGGACGGTGTGGCGGCCCCTCGGGGACCGGGAGCCGATCCCGATGCTGGCGGTGGCGAACGACGACGGCCAGCGGCTGATCGCCCGGGCGCAGCGGGGCCGGGCGACGCTGAGCCTGACCCTGACCACCTCCAGCCCCTATCTCTACGACGTGCAGCACGTGGAGCGGAACCGGATCCCGGACCGGATCGTCTACCGGGTGACCCCGGCCAACTCGACACGGATCACTACCCGGTACGCCGACAACGGCGGATTCCCCTGGGCGAAGGAGCAGCGGTTCGGATGGCGCCCCTGGCAGACCTATGCATGGAACGACACGTCCCGGTTCGTGGCCACCCCGAAGGAGCGCGAGGAGTGGGTGACCACCGGCGACTCGGTCTGGCAGCACCGGGTGAGCCACGAGTGGCCGTGGAACGAGATGGGCGCCCTCGACAGCGGGATGGCCGAGCGGCCCACCAGCTACCGTGCCCGTAGCGCCGAGGAGACCTGGCTCGCCCCGGTGGTCCGCCCGGCCTCGCCGCGCGGGATACCGGAACTGGTCTCCACCCGCACCGGCAACACCCTCGCGCTGCGGGTGCCGGAGTTCGTCGACGCCGAGGGCCACTACACGATCGGCGAGACGTTCCGGGTGGGCGCCATGCTGTGGCGTGACGGGAAGCTGCTGGCCGAGCTGCCCGACGCCCGGCAGGACGTCACCACCACCGGGCCCGAGGCCGGCTACCGGCTGGCCCTGACCACCGAGCGCGGTGGCGAGGAGTGGATCTGGGGCACCCGTACCGAGACGGTGTGGGAGTTCCGGTCCGGGCAGCGGTCCGGTAACGAGGCCCGGCCGCTGCCGCTGTTGCAGGTCGACTACGCCGCGCCGGTGGACCTGACCGGGCGGGCCAGCGGCCGGCCGCACACCGTCGGGCTGAAGGTCCGGCACCAGGACGGTCACCCCGCCGCGAACGGGACCGGGCTGACCGCCGAGGTCTCCTTCGACGAGGGCGCCACCTGGCGGCCGGTCCGGGTGGCCGGGTACGGCAACGCCTACCAGGCGAGCGTTCCGGCTGGAAAGGGCACGGTGTCGCTGCGGGTCCGGGCCACCGACCGGTCCGGCAACGCGGTCACCCAGACCGTGATCCGGGCGTACGGGCTGCGCTGAACAACCTCCGGGCGGGACGGCGCACTGCTGTCGTCCCGCCCGGAGGCGGTACTGCTGTCGTCCCGCCCGGACCGGGCCACTGCCGCGATCCAGTCCGGAGCGGTGCCGATCGGCTGGCAGTGCCCGGACGGGTGCCGATCGGCTGCCGTCCGGTCCCGGCCGGCGTGGATGTCAGCGCCGGCGGTTGCCGTCGGCTCCCGGCAGGGCCAGCCCCGGCGAGGTCAGAGCCAGCCCCGGCGGGCGGCCTGGAAGGCCAGCCCGGTGCGGGTGTCCACCCCGGCCAGTGCCATCAACCGCTCCAGCCGACGCTGCACGGTCCGCCGGCTGACGCCGAGCTGCGACGCGATCGACTTGTCGGGAGAGCCGGCCACGAACAGCGACAGCAGGAACCGCTCGCCGTCGTCCAGCGCGTCGTCGGGCGCCCCGTCGGCCAGTCCGCCGCGATCGCCGTCCCAGCGGATCGGGGTCGCCCGGTCCCAGTGACTCTCGAAGAGCGCCAGCAGCGCGTCCAGCAGCTCACTGCGCCGGATCAGCGCGGCGGTCGGCTCCCCGACGTCGCGCTCGTCGTCCGGTACCAGCGGGCAGATCGCGGTCGACCGGTCGGCGATGGCGATCCGGACCGGCAACGTCGGCAGGGTACGCGCCTCCTCCCCGGCGCGGACACTCTCCGCGATGCTCTCCAGTTCGCCGGGTGCCTCCAGCAGCGCTCGCTCGTAGATCGCCCGGTAGCGCACCCCACGGGCCAGCGCCCCGGACTCCTCGGCGTTCTCCGAGCCTGACATGGCCAGCGGGTTGGCCCGGCAGAACCACAGGATCTCCTCGCGGGCCGAGTCCTGCAGGTCGCGCAGCCGGTCGCGCAGCGCGCCCGCGCCGACCACCACCTCCACCAGATGATCGGCGTTGCGGCGCCGGGCGCTGGTCCGGTACTCCTCGGTCAGCGCGGCCACCGCCTGCCGGGCGTTCTCCAGCGACTCCTGCCGGCGCAGCAGGGTGTTGCCGAGTGCGACGTCCGGCGGCAGCGGCTCGAAGACCGGGTCCGGTCCGGGTCGTGCCATGGCCAGCCCCTTGTTCCGCAGTCCCTCCAACGCTGCGCTGGCCTCGTGGAACGGTACTGCGGCCAGCCTGGCGAGGTCGGCGGGTCGGGCCGCGGAGAGGCGCAGCAGCAGCCGGTACGCCTGCTCCTCCTGCGGTCGCAGCAGCCCGGTGTCGTCGAACATGCCCGCTTCTCCCTACTCCCCGCCGACCGCGAAGACTCTACGAAGCGGACGGCGCCGTCCGCTCGCGGCCACGGTGCCCCGGGCGGCTGCCGCGGTGGTGCTGGCCGGCCGGGCCGGCGCAGGAACGCCACCGGCAGACGATCAACGAAACGGCAGGTTACCGCGCTCGGCGCGCACGTCGTCAACACTCCTGCCGCCCGCCGACGACATCGCCGTCCTCACCGTCCGGGCCAACTCCCGATCATCCGCACCCGATCAGGGATCCGCGGTAACGCCCGCCGCACTACCGTGGTGCGATGACGAATCGGCCCAAGGTGTTGATCTCCGCCGATCTGGAGGGCGTC
The DNA here is from genome assembly GCF_033446045.1 of Plantactinospora sp. KLBMP9567. Classification (NCBI taxonomy): domain Bacteria; kingdom Bacillati; phylum Actinomycetota; class Actinomycetes; order Micromonosporales; family Micromonosporaceae; genus Plantactinospora; species Plantactinospora sp. KLBMP9567. Next base: position 256,101 of record NZ_JAWQRR010000018.1, read on the forward strand.
TCCGGGGTCGTGCACCCGACCGAGACGAATCCGGGCGGCTACGACTACGAACGCGGACGGGCGCTGATGACGGCCGAGGTGAACGCGGCGATCGCCGGCGTACTGGACGCCGAGCCCGACGCCGAGGTCTCCGTCGCGGACTCGCACGGCCCGTTCCGCAACCTGCTGCCCGAGGAGCTCGACGGACGGGTCCGGCTGATCCGGGGCAGGCCCCGCCCGCTGGGCATGGTGGCCGGGCTCGAAGCCGGGGTGGAGGCGCTGCTCTTCGTCGGGTACCACGCCCGCGCCGGTGCCGGGCCGGCCGTGCTGGCGCACACGATCAGCGACGCCGTACTCGACCTGCGGATCGACGGGCGGTCGGTGGGGGAGATCGGGCTCAACGCCGCCGTGGCCGGCCACTACGGAGTGCCGGTCGTGCTGCTCAGCGGGGACGATGCGGCCTGCGCCGAACTGCGGGACCTGGTGCCGGAGGCGGTGACCGTCGAGGTCAAGCGGGCGCTCGGCCAGGCGGCGGCGGAAACGCTGCATCCCCGGGAGGCCCGGGACCGGATCCGTCTGGCCGCCGCCGAGGCGGTCCGGGGACGCCGGCGGGTCCGTCCCGTGCCGACCCCCACTCCGGTACGGATCGAACTCGACCTGTACGGCCCGTACACCGTCGACCTTGCCACCCTGGTCCCGGGCGTCTCCCGGGCGGCCGGCGGTCGCACGCTCACCTTCACCGGGCGTGACATGGCCGAGGCGTACCGGGTGGTGCAGCTCCTGGTGCAGCTCGCTCAGATCAAGCCCGGCTGACGTGGTGGATCAGCGGTGCCTCACCCCGCGGCCCGGCCCGCCGCCAGCTCCGCCAGCAGCTTCTCCACCCGGGTGCGGATCTCGTCGCGGATCGGCCGGACCGCGTCGACGCCCTGGCCGGCGGGGTCGTCGAGCTGCCAGTCCTCGTAACGCTTGCCGGGGAAGACGGGGCAGGCGTCGCCGCAGCCCATGGTGACGATCACGTCGGAGGATTCGGCCGTCTCCCAGTCCAGCAGTTTCGGGATCTGGGCGGTGATGTCGATGCCGACCTCACGCATCACCTCGACGGCGGCGGGGTTGATCCGGTCGGCGGGCGCCGAGCCGGCGGACCGTACCTCGACGGTGTCGCCGGCGAGGTGGCGTAGCCAGCCGGCGGCCATCTGGGAACGGCCGGCGTTGTGTACACAGACGAACAGGACGCTGGGCTTGTCGGACATGATCGGATCCTTCGTGGTCGGCTGGTGTGGACGGCGCGCTGTCGGCATGCCGGTGGTCGTTCGCTCGGCCGGACCGGCGTCCGAGCGTGCGATGACGCGTTCGGGAAGCCGAGGTAGCCGCTCGTCGAGCACCGAGGTGTGAAATCGGGGGCGATAGGGCTTGTTCACGTGGCCGCCGAACGGTCTGGGCCGAGACTGGTTGTCGGCGCTCCTGCTCCCGTTGGGCCGCGCCTGATCCGGTACGGCGTTGCCGGCGGATCGGGGTGGGCCACTCACGACGGGTTTCCGGAGGCGGTGCGGAACAGGCGCCGTCGCAGGGCGAGGCTGACGTAGACCAGCGCGACGAGGACGGGTACCTCGATCAGCGGTCCGACGACGCCGGCGAGGGCCTGGCCACTGGTGACTCCGAAGGTGCCGATCGCCACGGCGATGGCCAGTTCGAAGTTGTTGCCAGCGGCGGTGAACGCCAGCGTCGTGGTCCGTTCGTAGCCGAGCCCGATCGTCCGGCCGAGGGCGTAGGAGCCGGCCCACATGACCGCGAAGTAGGCGAGCAGCGGCACCGCGATCAGCGCGACGTCCCACGGCTGGCTGGTGATCGCGTCGCCCTGGAGCGCGAACAGGATGACGATGGTGAACAGCAGCCCGTACAGGGCGATCGGACCGATCTTCGGTAGGAAGGTGGCCTCGTACCAGGTGCGGCCCTTGCGGCGCTCGCCGAGACGTCGGGTGAGGTAGCCGGCGAGCAGTGGGAGGCCGAGGAAGATCAGTACGTTTCCGGCGATGTCCCAGCCGGAGACCTGCAACGCCGCTCCGGACAGGCCGAGCCAGTCGGGCAGCACCGACAGGTAGAACCAGCCGAGTACGCCGAAGGCGAGGACCTGGAAGACGGAGTTGAGGGCGACGAGGACGGCGGCGGCCTCCCGGTCGCCGCAGGCGAGGTCGTTCCAGATGATCACCATGGCGATACAGCGGGCCAGGCCGACGATGATCAGGCCGGTGCGGTACTCGGCGTGGTCGGCCAGGAAGATCCAGGCCAGGGCGAACATGATCGCCGGGCCGATCAGCCAGTTCAGCACGAGGGAGGAGATCAGCAGGCGGCGGTCGCCGGTGACGGTGTCGAGCCGGTCGTAGCGGACCTTGGCCAGCACCGGGTACATCATGACCAGCAGCCCGACCGCGATCGGTAGGGAGATGCCGCCGACCTTGACCGCTTCCAGGGCGGTGTTCAGGCCGGGGATGACGCGGCCGAGCAGCAGTCCGGCGACCATCGCCAGGCCGATCCAGAGCGGCAGGAACCGGTCGAGGCGGGACAGCCGGGCGACGACCGCGGGTGCCGGCTCGGCGGTGTGGGTGGTGGCGGTCATCAGCACTCCCGGCGGGATTCGGCGTTGGCCCGGGCCCGGGCGGCGAGGTCGGTGAGCTGGGCGGCGGCGGCTTCCAGTGCGTCGGGCAGCAATCGGTAGTAGGTGAACCGGCCGCGTGGTTCGGTGACGACCAGGCCGGCGTCACGGAGTTGCCGCAGGTGGCCGGAGACGTTGGGCTGCTTCGCGCCGGTGTCGGCGACCAGGTGGCAGGTGCACGCCGGCCCCTGGGCGAGGAGATCGACGATCTGCGCCCGGAGTGGGTCGGCCAGGAGTTTGATCACATCAGGCGCGTCTGATATCAGCACGACCTGATGTAACCATCCAGCGCCATCTCTCGTCCATCGGGTTCAGGTGAACATCGGGTGTACGGAGGGCGGCGGCCAACTCCGCGTTGCCCAGGTGGCGCGTTTCAGGCGTTCGCCGGGCTTCCGATCCGAAGGAGGCTGGCGAGCTGGCGCATGATGCCCGGCCGGGCCCGGTAGTAGACCCAGGTGCCCCGGCGCTCGGCGTCGACGAGGCCGGCCTCACGCAGCGTCTTGAGGTGGTGGGAGATGGTCGGCCCCGACAGGTCGAACGACGGGGTGAGATCGCAGACGCAGATCTCCCCGGTCGGAGCCGAGGCGATCATCGACATCAGTTGGAGGCGCACCGGATCGCCGAGCGCCTTGAAGGCCGGGGCGAGCACGGCGGCGGTCTCCGCCGGGATCCGCTGCTCGCTGATCGGCGCGCAGCAGGGCACCCCGGCGTTGAGGTCGGTCAGGCTGAGTGCCGGCAACTGTTTCGACATGCGTCTAGGTTGACAGATGTCGAATCAGTGTGCAAATCTCTGATTCGAAGAACGTCAAGACAGCTTCGTTGCGAGGAGAAGCCGATGCTCCGCCTGTTCCGCCGCCGTCCCCCGGAGACGGGAGTCCGGTTCTGCGACGGCTGCGCCGAGGTCACCACCGTCGACCAGCGCGCCCGCCGCCGCTACGAACGCGACCACACCGACATCCACCGCCTGGCCCTGCCCCGCTGACCGCCGAAGGAGTCCGACATGACCGTGCACGAGAGCGCCGGCGGTTTCGCCGGAGACCCGGCCGCCGCCCTGGACGTCGCCGGATCCACTGGCTGCTGCGGCAGTCCCGCCCAGGCCACCAACGTCACCCTGCCCGACCCCGCCGGTGGCACCTGCTGTGGAACTCCGGCGGAGGCGGTCGCGGCGAACTCCTGCTGCGCGCCGGTCGCCAGGGCCGAAGCGGTCGCCGCCGGACAGGGCTGCTGCGGATGACCAGCCGCTCCGGCCCGACGGTCGGGTACGGCATCGACGCGGCACTGGCGGCCGTCTCGGCCGACCGCGCCATCGCGACCGTCACCGCGCTCGCCGGTGACGCCTTTGCCGGCCGGCGGGTCGGCGCGGCGGGCAACACCGCCGCCCGGGCGTGGCTCGCCGCGCGGCTGGCCGACCTCGGCGCCGCCGTGACGTCCGACCGGTTTCCGGTACGAGCGGTGCCCGACATCTACGCCACGCCGACCGCGCGGTGGGGAGACCGGACCGCCACCACGGACCTCTCCTTCGGCAGTGACGCCTCCCTGCACCTCGCCTCTGCCGACCTACCGTCGGCCCGACGTGGTCCACTGGCTCTCGCCGGAGCATCCGATCCGCGCGGCCACTGGCTCGTCGTACCGGCCGGGACGGGCCTTTCCGAGGCGTACGCCGACGCCGACGGGTCCGCCGGGCTGCTGGTGGCGCGCAATGTCGATGCGGACGGCTGGCAGTTCACGATGCTGGCCGGACCGGATCCGGGCCCGCTGCCGGTCATCACCCTGTCCAGCCCGGTCCACGACACGATCAGCCGGGTGGCCGTGGCCGGCGGCGGTTGGTTCGAGGCCGACGCCCCGATCCGGCGTGCCGACGTCACCGCCGCGAACCTGCACGGTCGGCTCCGGTCACCGGCGGCGCGGGAGCCGGACCTGCTGCTGACCGCGCACTTCGACGGCGTGGGCGACCACCCCGGTCTGCGGCAGCCGGCCGCGGCCGACAACGCCAGCGGCGTCGCGGTGGTCCTCGAATCCGCCCGTGTCCTCGCCGCCGCGATGCCGGCTGGCCCCGGACTGTCCGTGGCCCTGCTCGACGGCGAGGAGGTGGGTGCGCTCGGCTCGGCCCGGCACGCCGCCCGGCTCGCCGGTACCGGCGCGGACCCGCTGGTGGTCAACGTCGACGGGGCCGGACGTCTGCACCGGGCCGCCGCCGTCGAGGCCGGCGGTCCCGCGCACGGCCTGCTCGCCGTCCTCGACCAGGCCGGCCGGCACACCGGCGTACCCCTGGCGGCCGGACCGGTTGCCTCGGACAATCGCCGCTACGCCGGTGCGGGCTTGGCCGCGATCGGGATCGGGGCCGGAATGGCCGGCTACCACAGCCCGGCCGACACGCCGGATCGGGTCGAGCCGGACACGCTGGCGGCGATCACCCGACTTGTCGTCGCCACCGTGTGGCTCGCGGCGAGCACTCCGATGAACTTCCATCGCCGATCGGCGATAAGCGATAGAGTGCGAGTGGTGAAGGTGGGTGGCGGAGCCGCGGTGGCGTGCGACTGAACCACGGCCCGCGGCGCCACCGACCACAACGGCCCCCGTCCAGCCCCGCGATCACCTGACCCCGCCAGCCAGTCCAGATCAGGGCGAGGGCACCGTCCGACCTGCTATTTCGAGTACTTTCAAGATAGGGAGTTGTCATGGTTGACCGACTGGAACACCTGCCGGTGGCGGTGATCGGCGCCGGACCCGTCGGCCTGGCCGCCGCCGCACACCTGCACGAGCGCGGACTGCCGTTCACCGTTCTGGAGGCCGGAGACGGCCCTGCCGCAGCCGTCGCCCGGTGGGGGCACGTGCGGCTGTTCTCGCCGTGGCGGTACAACGTCGACCAGGCCGCCGCCCGGGTGCTCCGCGACGCCGGCTGGGTCGAACCCGATCCCGAGATCCTGCCGACCGGCGCCCAACTCGTCGCCGAGTACCTCCAGCCGCTGGCGGACCTTCCCGTGCTCAAGCCGGACATCCGGTACCGGTCGCGGGTCACCGCGGTGACCCGGCTCGGCGTGGACCGGCTCCGCTCCGCCGGCCGGGACGGCACGCCGATCCTGATCCGGCTCGCCTCCGGCGAGGACCTGCTCGCCCGGGCGGTCATCGACGCCACCGGCACCTGGGCGACTCCGAATGTCCTCGGCGCCTCCGGCATCCCCGCACGCGGCGAGACCGACGCGGCCGCGTTCATCGAACACGCCCTACCCGATGTCCTGGGCGTCGACCGGGACCGGTTCGCCGGCCGGCACACCCTGGTCGTCGGCGCCGGCCACTCCGCCGCGAACACCCTGCTCGCCCTCGCCGACCTCGCCACGCGGGTCGACGGGACGAAGGTCAGCTGGGCGATCCGGGCCGGCAGCCCAGCCCGCAGCTACGGCGGGGAGAGCGCCGACGCCCTGCCGGCGCGGGGCGCCCTCGGCACCCGGCTTCGTGAGCATGTCGAGGCGGGCCGGATCGAACTGGTCACCGGATTCTCCGTGCACCGGCTCACCCCGACGCCGGACGGATGGGTCGAGGTCTCCGACGGAACCCGTACGCTCGCCGTGCACCGGATCGTCCCGGCGACCGGGTTCCGACCCGACCACTCGATCAGCACCGAGCTACGTCTCGACCTGGACCCGATCCTGGGCTCCACCCGGGCCCTCGCGCCGCTGATCGATCCCAACCAGCACTCCTGCGGGACGGTGCCGCCGCACGGCGTCGACGAACTCGCCCACCCGGAACCGGGCTACTACGCGATCGGGGTCAAGAGCTACGGGCGCGCCCCGACGTTTCTGATGGCCACCGGCTACGAGCAGGCCCGCTCCGTGGTCGCCGCCCTCGCCGGGGACTGGACGGCGGCCCGCGACGTCCGGCTCGACCTGCCGGAAACGGGGGTCTGCAACAGCAACCCGATCGTCGACGACGACACCGCCGGCGCGGGCGGCTGCTGCGGCACCCCGAGCGCCGACGCCGCCCCGGTCAGCAGCCCACGCGGACTCGCCACCGGCATCTCGGGCGGCCTGATCGCCGCGCCACTGCCCCTGGTCGAGGTCTCCGCCGCACCCGGCACGGAGCCCGCCGGCGGCTGCTGCGCCGGCTGAAAGCCGTGGTCCTCGGCGCCGCCGCAGATCCTTGGCTGAGCGCCGGCTGGCCGCAGCTCTGCCGTCGGCTGAGCGCCTGCTGGCACGGCTCCGCACGCCCGAACCGGTGCGCGGACCGTGCCAGCAGATCATCCAGCTCAGTTCGCCACCTCCGATCTCACCAGGCCCAGGTGTCGGGGCTGGTGTTGGTCACCAGAACACCGATGCCGTAGTCGCTGATAACCACGGCGGTGTAACGGTCTTTGTCGTACACGTTGAGTTTGTATTTGTCGCCCTTCTCCGACCACTGCCAGTAGTCGTTCACGCCGGACTGAGGCGAGATGGACTGTTGCCGGGACATGGCGGCGGGTGCCAGGCCGTCCACGTCCAGGCTCTCGGACCTGCTGCCGCCGGTCCAGGTGACATTGCCGGTCAGCGTCTCGCTGGAGATGTTGACCACGAAGAAGTCAAACGACCCGCTGCCCGCCATAGGGCCCTTGTCCGCACCCTCGGATTCCTTCAATCTCTTGATCCCCCGTCTCGGACCCGGCGCCTACCGGCCGGGCACCAGATCAGAATAGGGTGGTAAAAGTGCGTCTTTGGGTGAAAGCGGACACCTGGCAGGCGGCCAGGTCGTCGCTTGCGCGTCACCGCTCGGAATCAAGCCATGCCTGGTCCCCGTCGACCAGGCAGGGCCGGCCCGGCGTGGTCGGCCCCACTCCCTGCCCTGAAGGTCGAGGGACACCAGCGCGTCACCGTCCAGCGCGACCTGGTCCACCCAATGCGGTCGGGCCAGCGCCGGGACGCCGGCCTGGGATCGGTCCAAGGCCGGTGGCGGTGACCCGACCTGCGTACCGCGGCCTGCCAGCAGCGTCCCGACACCAGCTCGGCCAGCGAGGGGAGCGGTTCCGCCGTGCGGATCGCTGCTGGCCGGGTCAGCCCCGCAGTTGCTGGGTGATCGTGCGGTCGGTGATCTGGATGTCCTTTGCCAGCATGAGTGCCTTGCTGAGGATGACGGCGAGCACCCGGTCGCCCTCGAACGGGAGGAAGACATCCCCGGTCGAGGAGCTGGCCGTCTGCTTCGGCACGATGCAGAGGTATTGGTCGTTCGGGCTCATCAGGATGTTGCCCGAACCCAGGTGGATCTTGTAAGTGCGCAGGTCGCCCCGGACCACGAGGAAACGGCCCTCGACCTTCGCCCGGTCGGCGATGGCCAGCCGGGGGACGAGGCGTTCGAGCATCTCCCGGCGGGTCTGCGCGGTGCCGCTGAGCTCGCCGAAGCTGTAGGACGCCCAGTACTCGCGGAATCGCCCTCCGGGACCACCGTCCTGCCAGGTGGGGTCGTTGCCGACGCTGGCGACGCCGACGAAGAGGTCGACGTCGCGCAGCACCTCGCTGAGCACCAGCGGCGGGATCTCGGCCAGCGGCACCGGGTCGGTTGGCTGCGCGTCCTGGGACACCCACTGCTCGTAGCCGCCGCCACCGGCGTGCGCGTAGTGCTCGGGCGCGCCGATCGGATAGAACCGGACCTGGTCGGTGGCGATCCGCAGGTATGCCCCCGACTCGGTGGTGTCGGCCTCCCAGTCGTCGCCGATGCCCTCGATCCAGAACTCCGCGCGCAGTCCCCACTGCGGCAGCTCGCGGGTGGCCGGCTCGTAGGCGTCGTCGACCATCATCCGCAGCTTGTTGCGCCAGCCCCGAGCCGCGGTCAGGGCGTGGAACTGGTGCTGACGCAGGACGTGCGCCGCGTACCGGTTGGAATAGACCCGGGTGTTCTCCTCGGCCGCGGTCAGCAGGTAGACCTCGCGGTGCGCCTGTTTGAACGGCTGGGTCACCCGGTTGGCCTCCAGCCATGCGCGCCAGGCGAGCACCTCGGCCACCTCGCGGCCGATCGGATGCCACAGGCGGACCGTCTCGCCGGCCGCGATCTCCTTGTCCTCGTGGGTACGCAGCGCACCGTCAGCGAAGGCGCAGGGCACGTCGTCGACGAGCCAGATCAGCCGGCGGGCCAGCGTACCGAGCAGGGGGTGGTCGAGGTAGCGGGCGCGCCAGGCGTCGAACGGCCAGACCCGCTGGGCGAGGAACTGGCGGTCGAGGCGTTCCGCCTGGGCCGAGAGCATCTTCTCGACGTCCTTCACGGCGGCCTTGAAGTCGGTGAGTTGCTCGGGATAGGCGGACCGTACCGAGGCGGGGACCGACTTGACGATCTTTCCGGTGCTGTTGCGCCAGGTGACAGTGACCGTTCCGGAGGTGGCGTCCAGCGTTGCCGACGCGTCGCCGAAGTGTTCGACCCGCCGGCCCACCTCGGTCAGCCCGTACGCCGGTACGGCGAGTTCCTCGACCTCGTCCCGGGTCAGGCCCAGCGCCGCCGCTCGGGCGTCGAGGGCCGCGTTCAGCTCCTTGAGCGTGCCCTTGAACGTGACCCGGGCGGCGAGCCGGGCGATCTGGGCGAGCGCCGCCTCGGTCGGCACCCGCGACAACGCGTACACGGCGGCGTTGGCAATCTTGGGGCTGCGCGGGCCGAGCCCGGCGACCTTGCGCAGTGCCGCCTCGACGAGCGTGCCGAGCGTCCGTGGGGTCTCGGGGTGGTCGGGCAGGAAGGAGGTCATCCAGACCAGTCCACGCAGCGGAGTGGTGTTGAACTGGTCGAAGGCCTCGTTGACGTCGTGCTCCCAGCGTGTGCGGTTGAGCCGGATGGTGCGCGGCTGCCCGACCAGGGCGAGCCAGCTCCGCAGCCGGTCACCCGGCTCGGGCAGCTCGTCGAGCAGCCTGCGGGCGGCCGTCTCCCACTTCTGCGACGGTTTGGCGCTCGTCGCGGTCACCGCGTGCCGGAACAGCTCATGCCAGCGACGGGCCTCGTCCGGGTCGAGCGACGCGACGTCGGCCAGGGCGCGGTCGGCCCACGCCTCGCCCGGGCTCAACGCCGGTGCGTCGAGCTTGTCCAGCAGCGGCTTGAGCGCTTCGGCCGAGCCCCAGTAGCCGTGCGCGACGGTGCGGCGCATCATGGCGACGACCTCCGGTGGCAGCGGCCGCCCGGCATCCAGCAGGAGCGCGGCCATCCGCCGCTGCTCCTCGCCGTCGAAGTAGGCGGTGTGCCGGGCGGCGAAGCCGAGCGCGACGGCGGCCGAATCCGGTGTCGTGATCTTGCTGTAGCGCCTGACCAGGATTTCCAACAGCTCGTTGGTGACCCGGCGATGGTCGGTCTCGGTGACCCGGCAACACCGGTCGAGGATCGCCATCAGCAGCTCGGGCTTGCGCTCCGGTGCGACGAGCCCGAGCGCGTCGGTCACGTGCCGGCTCTCGTGCCCCCAGTGACCGGTGTAGACGGCGGCGTAGGCCAGAGCCTCGTCGGCGAGGCCCTGGACGTCGCCGCGCCGGGCGAGCTCCGCCATCCGATCGCCGTATTCGGGAAGGAGCACCGGCGTCGGCATCAGCCACCCACCAGCGGTACGAGCTTGAGGAAGGTGATCCGGGTGCCCCGGGTCAACTCCACCACCGCGTCCAGCTCGTCGACCTGCCGGTCGTCGACGAGGACGATGAAACCGTTGCGGGAGAACGCCTCCAGCGCGCGGTCGGCCTGCTCCTGCGGGTCGATCCGGCGCGGCTGCCTGAGCTTGAAACCGTTGAGTGTCCGCTCGGTGCCGGTCGGCTGCACCAGCCCGCGGAAGTGGTCGCCGCCCTTCGCGTTGTGCTCGGCGACCTCCTGGAAGACGCGGCGACGGATCACCTCCCGCACCGGCAGGCGTTCCTCGAAGATTTCCAGATGCCATGCGGCGCTGCGTTCGCCCGCGGTCGTCTCGTCGACGAAACTCACCATCGCCATGGCGTCGCAGTCTAGGGCCGCCCACCGACAAGGGGCCGGCCGTGGCGCCGCTGGACCGGATTCGTGATCCGCGGCGGGTGCCCCGGCACGCCTCCACCTGTCATCGCAGATCCAGCCCTGCGGGCCGCCTGCCCCACCTGCTGAGGGTGGTCAGGAGGTGAGGACGTTCGGTGGGGGGACGAGCCGCCGGAAGGACTCGGCCGCCCGGCCGATGTCCACCAGCGCGTCGCGCAGGACCGGCTCGCCGTGGCCGGGAAGCAGTACGTCGACCTCGCGCCCGGCCAGCGCGTTGACCGTCTCGGCGTACCGGTCGAGCCGGCAGTCGTGGATCGCCTGGAGACTCACCCGTCCGCCGGCGAAGAGGCAGTCACCGCTGAACAGGATGGTCCGGCCGGCGTGGCGGAGCAGTACGACGAGGTGGCCGTCGCAGTGGCCGGGTGCGTCGAGGATCTCGACGTCCAGCTCGCCGGCCCGGACGATGTCGCCGCCGGCCAGTACCCGATCCACTGTGCTGGGTGCCAGCCGGTAGTCGGACGGGTAGACCCCGACGGCGCGGGCCGCCGCCAGCGAGGTGCGCGACTCGTCGGCGGTGGCCAGCGCTGCCGCGGTCTCGGCGCTGGCCAGGACGGGCAGCCCGGCGGCCCGGGTCGCGGCGGCGCCACCGGCGTGGTCGGCGTGATAGTGCGTGACGATGGCGCCGCTCAGGGCGGCCGGGTCGCAGACCTCGGCGACGGCGGCCAGCCAGGCCCGGGCGCCGAGACCGGTGCCGGTGTCGACCAGGACGCCGCCGCTGCCGTCCCAGATCAGATAGCAGTGGCAGTCGTGCGGGTCGGTGAGCGCGTCGGGGTGGCTCCCGCTGCCGACCAGCCAGACGGAATCGAGCAGCGGAACGGCGCCCATCGCGCTCAGCCCGCAGTCGTCGGGTCGCGCCGTACGGCCACGACGTCGACCTCGATCAGGATTCCGGCGAGCGTACTGCCGACGGTGGTGCGTACCGGATAGGGCGGCTGGAAGCGGTTGGCGTACACCTCGTTGTAGGCGGCGAAGTCCCGGTCCAGGTGTTGCAGGTGCACGGTGGCCTTCACGACGTCGCGCAGGCCCAGCCCGACGGTGCGCAGCGCGCCCTCCACGTTGTCGAGCACCTGCTCGGTCTGCGCGGTGATGCCCTCCGGAACGGTGCCGGTGGCCGGATTCTTCGGTCCGAAGCCGGCCGTCCAGACCAGGGTGCCGGTGTCGACGACGTGGCTGTACGGCCCGGCCGGTTCGGGCAGGTCGGGGCTGGTGTGGGCGGTCCACGTCATGCGTCGGTCTCCCTCGGTTCGGTGTTGGGGCGGTGCAGGTCGGACATGACCTCGTAGCGGTCGTGGCGGTAGCGGGAACGGGAACGCTGGGCCGGACGGCGGTTGGTGTCGTAGAAGACGTCGACGATCTCCAGCGCCGGGGCGTGCTCCGGCAGGCCGAGCAGTTGGGCGTCGCGGGACGGCGCGGGCACGGCGCGTACCCGGCGTCGGGCCGCCGCGACCACCACGCCCGCCTTCGCCAGCACCTCGTGCAACGATCCCTCCAGCTCGGCGGCCTCGAGGACGCGCTGGAACCGGGCGGGGAGGTGGGCGTCCTCCAGGCACATCGGCTCGTCGTCGGCGAATCGCAGCCGCTCCAGCCGGATCACCGGGCTGTCGACCTCGACCCCGAGGTCGACGGCGACCTCGGGGGAGGCGGCGACCTCCTCGATCGCGACGAGCCGGCTGCTCGGCCGCAACCCCCGGGAGCGCATGTCCTCGGTGAAGGAGGAGAGGTTGGGGCCCATGGCCACGGTGGGTCGGCGGACGAACGTGCCGAGGCCGGGGACGCGTTCCACCCGCCCGTCGGTGGCCAATGCGTCGAGCGCCTGCCGGACCGTCATCCGGCTGACCTCGAAGCGCACGGCGAGATCCTTCTCCGAGGGCAGCCGGGACCCGACCGGCAGGTTCCGGCACTGCTCGCGGAGAGCGTTCGTGATCGCGACGTGTTTCGGCGTTGACATGAAGTGAGCATCCCGTATCTCCGGCTGGCGGCCGTACCCGGCCAGGTCCGGTCCAGACCCGGTACCCCCTTGCTCTTGACTGGTCTAGACCGCCTCGGTATGGTCCGGAACATTATTCCAACACCGCTCGGTCCGTCTAGTCCGCAGCGTCGTCGTCAGCCGCACGAAGAGTCGTGACGATCCGGAAGCTCGCGGAACACCTGAAGGCCGTGAGAGGAGTACCAGCTCATGAGGTACGGAAAGGTCAAGCGGCTGACTGCCGTGGCCGTGGCCGCGGTGGTCGGGCTCTCGGCCGCCGCGTGCGGCGGCTCGAGTGGGCCAGCCGGTGACGACAAGACACTGATCCTGTGGCACATGGAACAGCCACCGAACCGGGTCGCGGGGTTCCAGAAACTGATCGACGGCTACAACGCGACGAACCCGGAATACAAGGTCCAGGCGCAGGTCCAGGACTGGAACCAGATCTACACGAAGATCTCGGGCGCGGTGCAGTCCAGGACGCAGCCCGACATCCTCTTCACCATCCCCGACTTCACCACCTACGTCCGCCCGCTCGGCGCGGTCCGGCCGGTGACCTCGCTGGTGGAAGAACTCGACAAGGCGCACACCTTCGGCGAGGCGGCCAAGGCGCCGTACCGCGACGACGACCAGTACTGGGCCGTCCCGCTCTACGGCATGGTGCAGATGCTCTGGTACCGCAAGGACCTGCTGGCCAAGGCCGGCATCAACGAACCGCCGAAGACCACCAGCGAACTGCTGGCGGACGCCCAGAAGCTCACCACCGGCAACCAGAAGGGGATCGCGCTGCCGGCCGGCAAGAACCTCGCCACCGACCAGGTGCTCTACAGCCTGATGCTGACCAGCGGGGCCGGGAACTTCTTCACCCCCACCGGTGAGATCAACTTCAACACCCCGGCGACCGTCCGGGCCCTCACCCTCTACCGGGACCTGCTCAAGCAGTCGCCGTCGGACAGCGGCAACTACTCCTGGGGTGAGCCGCAGGCGGCGTTCAACAGCGGCGCGGCGGCGATGGCGATCGAGAAGGGGCAGTACCTGGCCCCCTTCGAGCAGGAGTCCGGGCGCCCCGCGAGCGATCTGGGCTGCGCCCCGATCCCGGTGGCCGACTCGGGCGGCGAGCCGGGCAGCATCTACTACTCCAACGCCGCGATGGTGATGTCCAGCGACGACGCCAAGGCCGCCGGTGCGGAGGCTTTCCTGAAGTACGTCCTCCAGCCGGAGAACTACGGCATGCTGCTCAACGCCGAGCCGGGCCTGTTCCTGCCGTTGACCGCCGACGGTGCCACGGCCGAGTCCTGGACCAGCAACGAGGTCGTGCAGAAGTACCGGGGCTGCGTCGACGCCATGCTCGAACAGTCGAAGACGGGCGCCCTGTTCGGCTTCGTCGACGGCCAGTACGTCGACTCCGTCGGCAAGATCTCCGGGCAGAACGTGCTGGCCCAGGTCGTACAGCGGATCTACAGCGGCGGCGAGTCGCCGGAGGCGGCGGTCAAGTGGGGTGACGAGCAGATGCGTGCGGCGGTCGCCAAGTGAACCTTTTTCAACCTGAACCGCGCGGCGCTCACGCACCGCGTCCGACCCTGCGGTCCGTCGAGCCGCGAGGGGAGGTTGAAAAAGGTTCAGTGAGCAGCCGCAACGCGGTACCGGGTACCGGGGAGGCCATCCCCGGTACCCGGGCCGCCGGGCGGGGGGGGGGGGGCCCCCCCCCCCGCCCCCCCCCGCCCCCCCCCCCCCCCCGGCCCGGGCCCCCCCCCCCCCGCGGGCGCGTGATGCTCGGCGTGATCGGCTATCCGCTGCTGAACACCGTGCTGCTCAGCCTTCAGGACCAGGGGGTGGTCGGCAGCAGCTCGAACTACGTCGGCCTCGACAACTACACCCAGGCGTTCGCCGACGGCGCGTTCTGGGCCTCGCTCGGGCGGTCCGCGATCTGGCTGGCCGGCAACCTCGTGGTGCAGACGATCATCGCCTTCGGCACGGCGCTGCTGATCGGCCGCTCCGGGCGCTGGGCCCGGGCCTCCCGGACCTGGGTGCTCATCCCCTGGGTGATCCCCACCGTCGCGGTCGCGGTCATCTGGCAGTGGCTCAGCAACAGCAACTACGGCATCGTGCCGAAACTCGGTGCCGCGGTCGGCATCGACGGGCTGGGCAGCCCGTTCGGCGACAGCGCGCTGGCGATGCCGGCACTGATCCTGATGAACAGCTGGCACTGGTTCCCGCTCGGCGCGGTCGTCATCTTCGGCGCACTGCGGACGATCCCCGCCGAGATCTACGAGGCCGCCCGGGTGGACGGCGCCGACGCCTGGCGGATCTTCTGGCGGATCACGTTCCCGCTGCTCCAGCCGGTGCTCTTCGCGCTCGGGCTGGTCGGGTCGCTCTGGTCGGTCAACATCGTCGACTCGATCTACCTGGTCACCAAGGGCGGACCGGCCGACGTGACGACGACGGCCCCGATCTTCATCTACAACAAGGCGTTCAACCAGTTCCAGGCGAGCGATGCCGCCGCCGTCAGCGTGATCACGATCATCCTGCTGGCCGCCGTCGCCTTCTTCTACATCCGCGTCGCGAAGCCGAAGGAGGACTCATGACATCCCCGCTGTCCGTGCCGGGCCGGCTGCCCTGGGCACGGCTGCCGCGCCTCGTCACCTGGGTCCTGCTCACCGCCGTCGTGCTCGGTCCGCTCTACTGGATCACGATCTCGGCGTTCAAGGACCGCGAGGAGATCCTGCGTACGACGCCGACGCTGATCCCGACCGATCCGACCCTGGACAACTTCCGGCAGCTCTTCACCGCGACGGACTATCCGAGCTACCTCACCAACAGCTTCGTGATCGCGTTGTCCACCGCGTTGTTCACCGTGCTGGTGTCGTTCGCGGCGGCGTACGGGCTATACCGGCTGCGCATTCCGGGCGGCAACAAGCTGGCCGGGGTGATCCTGGTGGCGTACATGATTCCCGGGACCCTGCTGCTGGTGCCGCTCTACCAGGCGTTCGCGGCGGTGCAGCTGATCGACACCAGGAACGCGCTGGTGATCGTGAACGTCGCGTTCACCGCGCCGTTCTGCACCTGGCTGCTGCGCGGCTTCTTCTTCGCGATCCCCCGGGACATCGACGAGGCCGCCGCCGTCGACGGGGCCGGTCCGGTCCGGATGATGCTGCGGATCGTCCTTCCGCTGCTCGCGCCGGGCATCTCCACGGTCGCCGTCTACGCCTTCGTCTTCTCCTGGACCGAATTCGTGTTCGCCTCGCAGCTCATCGTCAGCGACCAGCTCAAGACCCTGCCGATCGGGCTGAGCGCGATCATGGGCCAGTACACCGTGAACTGGGGGCTGTTGATGGCCGGCACGCTCTGCACGGTCATCCCGGCCATCGTCCCGTTCCTCTTCGCCGGCCGCTACTTCGTCGGCGGGCTGACGGCGGGAGCGGTCAAGTGAGCGGGCCGGCACCCGCGCAGCGCGCGGCCTGGTCGCCGTCGGACGTGACCGCCACCGGGTACGCGGCACGCGTGCAGGAGGTCCTCGGCCGCGCCCTGGCCGAGGAGCTGCCGGCGGTGCGCCGGGCCGCGGAGCTGGTCGCCCGGTCGTGGGCCGCGAAGGGCCTCTGCTACGTCTTCGGCAGCGGCCATTCGCACATCTTCGGGGAGGAGGCGTTCTACCGGGCCGGCGGCGCGGTGCGGGTCTGCCCGATCCTCAAGCCGGCGCACATGCTGCACGAGGGCGCCGTCCGCAGCACCGTGCTGGAGCGGGAGCACGGCCATGCCGAGTCGGTGCTGTCGGATTACCGGCTCGACGGCGAGCGTGACGTCCTGCTGATCGCGTCCAACTCGGGCGCGAACCCGTTGCCCGTCGAGGTCGGCCAGGCCGCGAAGGCGCGCGGCCTGCCGCTGATCGCCATCACCTCCCGGCGGTACGCGTCGGCGATCGACCGGCCCGGCCCACGGCTGCACGACATCGCCGACGTGGTCGTCGACAACCACTGCCCGCCCGGCGACGCGCTCGTCGAGCTGGGCTCCGGACTGCCGTCCGCCGGGCCGTCGTCCAGTGTGGTCGGTCTCGCCCTGCTCGACGCGATCATCGTCGAGGCGCTCGGCATCCAGATCCGCCGTGGCGAGACGCCGGAGGTGTTCATGAGCGCGAACATGCCCGGCGCGGCCGAGCACAACCGCGAGGCGGCGCGCCGGATGTCCGACCTCGTCCCGCACCTGTAGCCCGTCGGGCACCCGTAGCTCGTCGCACACCTGGAGAAGGGAGACCAACGGTGAAGATCAGTTTTGAGGTCTGGCCGAACATGCCCTGGGGTCGGCTGGAGGCCGCCGGTCCGGCCTGGAACTCCTGGGGGAACAAACCGGCGACCTGGTGCGTGGAGCAGACCGCGAAGTACGGCTACGACGGCGTCGACTTCATCTTCGCGAAGCTGCTGGAGGTGCCGAAGGCCGAGTACGACCAGCAGCTCCTGGACGTGCGCGCCACGGCGGAGCGGGTCGGCATCGACATCGGCTACCTCGGCCACCACACCACCTTCGTCAGCCCCCGGGAGTTCGACCGGGAGCGCGGCATCGAGTCGTTCAAGAAGGCCCTGGACGCGGCGGCCGTACTCGGCGCGAAGTCGGTCTGCACCCTGATCGGCGACGGCTACTACGACCCACCGCTGAACGTGCTGCTCAGCCGCAAGGACGCCTGGCGGCAGTGCCGGGAGGCGATCACCGAGGTGGCCGCGCACGCCTCGAAGCTCGGGCTCAACGTCAGCATCGAGCTGTTGCAGGGCACCATTCTCAACCGGGTCGAGCTGATCGAGCGGATGTTCGACGAGGTCGGCGCGAGCAACCTGCGGATGACGATGGACACCGGCGCGTTCTACGTCGCGGTGAAGCCGTTCATGAACGTCAAGCAGGCGATCAAGCGACTCGGCCCGTACATCGACATCGTGCAGATCAAGGACGAGGTGGGGCTGCCGACGATCGTGCACTGCAACCACATCTGGTTCGGCGGCGGGCTGGTGGACTTCCGGGAGACGTACGAGGCGCTCGCGGAGATCAACTTCGACGGGTACGTCAGCGTCGAGTGGGAGGGCTGGCAGGTCGGCGGCAACATCGGGGTCGGCGAGCCGGCCGGGGTGGGCCTCGCCGACTTCGACCGGGTCGCCGAGGAGTCCCTGGAATACCTGATGGAGTTCGGCTTCGTCCCCCGGCGCAGCCGTTGACCGCCGCACCACAGCCGTTGACCGCCGCCGTGTCGGGCAACTCCCTGCTGGTCGGGGTCGACCTCGGTACCACCGGGGTGAAGGTGCTGGTGGTCGACGCCGGAACCGGTGCCACGGCGGCCCGGACCTACCGCGACTACCCGTCGGACACCAGCCGGCCGGGGCGGTACGAGCAGGACCCGGCCGACTGGTGGCGCGCGGCGGCCGGCGCGGTGCGGGAGGCACTCGCCGGGCTCGACCCCGCAGCGGTGGCCGGGGTCGGGCTGAGCGGCCACATGCACGCGGTGGCGCTCTTCGACGACCGGGACCGGCCGGTACGCCCGGCGATGACCTGGGCGGACCGGCGGGCCGTCGCCGAGGTGCGGGAACTGCGCGAGCACGGCGACCTGTTCGGCGAGCTGACCGGCAACCCGGTGGTGGAGGCGTTCAGCGCACCCAAGCTCGCCTGGCTGGTCCGGCACGAACCCGAGGCGGTACGCCGGGCCGTCCGGATGGTCCAGCCCAAGGACGTGCTGCGGCACCACCTCACCGGCGACTGGGGCACCGATCCCACCGACGCGGCCGGCACCCTGCTCTACGACGTCGGCCGGCGGCGGTGGGAGCCGCGACTCTGGGCCCGCTGCGGAGCCGACGAGCGGCTGGCACCCCGGGTGCAGGGCTCGGCGGAGATCGTCGGGACGGTCCTGCCCGAGGCGGCCGAGGCGACCGGGCTGCGCGCCGGTACCCCGGTGGTGGCCGGCGGCGGCGACGTCTCCTGCGCGGCACTCGGGGCCGGGGCGGTCAGCGACGGCCGGGTCTACGTCAACGTCGGCACCGCCGCCCAGATCGTCACCCCGGTGCCCGAGCCCCGGGCCGGCGTCGACCGGTTCGTCTTCGCCCGGGCCGGCGAGGACGGCTTCCTCGGCATGGTCTCCTCGTACGCGGCCGGGCTGGCGATCCGCTGGGCCGAGCGGAACCTGCTCGCCGGCGGTACCGCCCAGGTGCCCGACGGCACGGCCGACCGGCTGGCCCGGGGGAGCGGCCCCGGCGCGGGTGGACTGACCTTCCTGCCGTACCTGCTCGGCGCCAGCGCCCCGATCCACGATCCGGCGGTCCGGGCCGCGCTGCTCGGCGCCGCGCCGGAACACGGACCCGCCGACGTCGCCCGCGCCGTCCTCGAAGGCGTCGCCTACGCCTGCGCGGCGGCGGTGGAGCAACTCCTCGACGGCGCGGGCGCCGCGACCGAGATCCGGGTCGGTGGCGGGGTGACCCGCTCGGCGGTGTGGTGCGAGGCGTTCGCCGCCGTGTGCGACGCGCCCGTGCGACGGCTGCGCCAGGACGCCTCGCCGCGCGGCGCCGTCGCGCTGGCCGGGATCGGTGCCGGAGTCTGGCCGGACGTCGTCGCCGCCGGCACGGCGCTGGACGACAGCGAGCCGTTGACGGCCCCCGACGAGCACCGGGCCGGCTACCGGCGGGCCCGCCGGCGCTACACCACCGGCGCGGCGGCCGTCGCCGAACTGCACCGCGATCCGGCCCTCTCCGCAGGCGGTGCGGAATGAACCTCTCCCGACCTGAACCGTGCGGCGCCCACGCGCCGCCGCCGACCCTGCGGTCCGGCGGACCGCAGGGAGAGGCGGAGAAGGGTTCGACGATCGGGCGGATCGACCCGGACGCGGTTCTGGCGGAGGCCGCCCGGCTGATCGCGATCGAGGGCCACCAGGACCATCCCGGGCAGGAGCGCGCGGTCGCCGACTACCTCGACGACCGGTTGCGCGGCTGCGGGGCCGAGGTCGAGACCCAGCCGGTGCAGGGCGACCGGGCCAACGTGATCGCCCGGGTACGCGGCACCCGGCCCGGCCCGACGCTGATGCTCAACGCGCACCTGGACACCGTGCCGCCCTACGGCATGCCGGACGCGCTGCTGCCCCGGGTCTCCGACGGGCGGCTGTGGGGCCGGGGCGCGGTCGACATGAAGGGCGCCCTGGCGGCGATGATCGCCGTTGTCGAACTGCTCGCCGCGCCGGACGTCACCTTCGACGGCGAGCTGCTGCTGACCGCCGTCGCCGGGGAGGAGAACGGGAGCCCCGGGATGCGGGCGCTGGTCGGGGCCGGCGTCCGCGCCGACTTCGCGATCGTGGGCGAGCCGACGATGCTGCGCGTCGGGCGGGCGCACAAGGGCGCGATGTGGGCGCAGGCGACGTTCCGGGGCGTCGCGACGCACGGCAGCGTGCCGCAGGACGGGGTCAATGCCGTCTACCACGCGGCCCGGTTCATCAACGCGGTCGAGCGGGACCTGGTACCCGCGCTCGACCGGCGCCGCCATCCACTGCTCGGCCCGGCGACCGTCAACGTCGGGGTGGTGGCCGGCGGTGACCGGCCGCCGATGGTCCCGGCGTCCTGTGTCGTCCAGCTCGACCGGCGGTGGCTGCCGTCGGAACGGCACGACGAGGTACTCGCCGAGCTGCGCGCGGTCGTGGCGGAGTTGAGTCAGGCGGACCCTCGGGTGGACGCCACGGTCGAGGAGATGGCTGGTACGGCGAGCTTCGTGCACGCCCCGCTCGACTGCCCGGCCGACGACCCGTACCTGGGGATGCTCTGCGCCGTCGCCGCGGACCCGGAGCCCGTCGGGTTGCAGTTCTGGACGGACGCCGCCCTGCTCGCCGCCACCGGCACCCCGGCGGCGGTCTGCGGACCGGGCGACATCGCCCAGGCACACTCCCTGGCCGAGTGGGTTCTCGTCGACCAGTTGCGCGGTGCGGCCGAGGTTTATCGTGCTATGACGCAGCGGATGCTGTCGGTGCGCCGGCTGGACGCCGAGGCCGAGATGAGGGCATGAAGATGGCCAACAACGAACGGAAGCCCGACGGCCTGCGGGCGGTCGAGCGGACCGTCGCGGTGCTCCGGGCGCTCGCGGAGAGCCCACCGGGTGCCTCGCTGACCGAACTCGTCAAGGCGACGGAGATCCCGGCGACCACCCTGCACCGGATGCTCGGCGTACTGCGCGGCACCGCGCTGGTCCGCGAGACGGCGGACGGCCGGTACGCGCTGGCCGCCGGCACGATGACGCTGGCCCGCTCCTATCTCGACGGACTCGACCTGCGCCAGGAGGCGCTGGGGGTGATGCGACCACTCTCCGCCCAGACCGGCGAGACCTGTCACCTCGGCGTGCTCGCCCTGGTGCACGTCGTCTACATCGAGAAGGTCGACAGTCCGTCCCCGGTGCGGATGTACAGCCGCGTCGGCCAGACCAACCCGGCGCTGACCACCGCGATCGGTCGGGCCATCCTCGCCCACTCACCGGCGCACGTCCTCGACGGGGTGATCGAGGCGCACGGGCGGCTCTCCGGCGAGCCCGTGGTCCGCGTCGACATCGACGCGCTGCTGGCCGGCGTACGGGCCGACGGCTACGCCCGCGACCTGCAGGAGAGTGAACTCGGCATCTGCTGCGTCGCGGCCCCGGTCTTCGACCACGCCGGCCACGTCGTCGCCGGGCTGGGCATCTCGGCCCCGGCCACCCGGTTCGACGCCGGGGCCGCCGGCCGGCTCGGTCCGCAGGTCCGGGCCGCCGCCGCGGACCTCTCCGGCCGGCTCGGCTGGAGCGGTCCGTCCACCCGTGCCGTCACCGACCCGCAGGCCGGTTCGTCCGCTCGCGACGGTGCCGACCCGCATGCCGGTTCGTCCGCCCGTGCCGTCACCGACCCGCAGGCCGGTTCGGGCGGCCGGACGCCGGAGCCGCGATCCCTGCCGGCTGCGGCGCGCTCGATACCGACGGCGACGCGATGAGGGACTTCACCGTCGCGTGTGTCCGGTGCCGGCAGAGCACGGACTTCCCCGCCTACCGCTGCCCGAGCT
This sequence comes from Plantactinospora sp. KLBMP9567, assembly GCF_033446045.1. Classification (NCBI taxonomy): domain Bacteria; kingdom Bacillati; phylum Actinomycetota; class Actinomycetes; order Micromonosporales; family Micromonosporaceae; genus Plantactinospora; species Plantactinospora sp. KLBMP9567. The sequence goes on from NZ_JAWQRR010000018.1 coordinate 277,705, forward strand.
GCGGGTCACCGCTGGTGCTCGACCTGACCCCGGTCTCCGCCGAGGACTGCCGGCGCACCTGCGGAACCGGACTGTGGCGGTACGCCGGGATGCTGCCCCGGACCGGGCACGCCGTCACCCTCGGCGAGGGCGCGACACCACTGCTGCCGCTGCGGCACGGCGGGGTCGACGCACACGTCAAGCTGGAGTCGCTGAATCCGTCGCTCTCGTTCAAGGACCGGGCGATGGCGCTGGCCGCGTCCGCCGCCCTCGACCGGGGACTGGACGGTCTCGTCCTCGCCTCGACCGGCAACGCCGCCGTATCGGCCGCCAGCTACGCCGCGGCGGCCGGGCTGCGCTGCCGGATCTTCTGCGCCACCGGCTCCAACGCCGGGGCGAAGCTGGCGACCGCCCGGGCGCACGGTGCCGAGGTGGAACTGGTCGACGGCCACTACAGCGACGCGTACGCCGCCGCGACCCGCGCCGAGGGGGAGGGCTGGCTCAACGTCACCACCACGTACCGGAACCCGCTGCTGACCGAGGCGTACCGGCCGATCGCGGCCGAACTCGTCGAGGATCTCGGCGCCGTACCGGACGTGCTGGTCGTACCGGTCGGCGCGGGTCCGCTGCTGCGCGGCATCTGGCTCGGCTTCACGGATCTGCGGGACACGGGCCTGACCAGTACCCTGCCCCGGATGGTCGGGGTGCAGGCTCAGGCGTGCGCTCCGCTGGCCCGCGCCTGGGACGCGGCGGACTGGGAGTCGTCGCTGCGCGAGCCCGTCGTGGTCGCCCCGACCGCCGCGACCGCCATCGCCGACGCGCTGCGCGGCTACGAGGACGAGGGCCTGCTGACCCTGGCCGCCGCTCGGGACAGCGGCGGCGCGATCGTCGCCGTCGACGAGCCGGCCATCGCCTCGGCAGCCCGTGATCTGGCCCGGCACGGGCTGTTCGTGGAGCCGGCCGCGGCCGCCGCCGTGGCGGCCCTGCACACCTCCGCCGTGCCTGCGGGACCGCGCGCCGTCGCCGTGCTCACCGGCCACGGTGCCAAGGAACCCGCCACCCTCGCCGAAGAACCCTTCACTCCCGCCGTGCCCGCCGGCCAGGGTGCGCAGGCACCCTCGGCTCCTGCGGTGCCCGCCGGCCGGAGTGCGAGAGAACCGTCCATCCCCGGAAGGAAATCGTCATGACCGGACCGACCGTGGTCATCGCCGGAGTGGGGCGGTTCGGGGCCCTGCACGCCCGCGTCTGGGCCGAGGCCGGCGCCCGGATCGTCGGCCTGGCGGACCCGGACACCGCCCGGCTCGCCGAGGTGGCCCGGGCGCACGGCGTCGAGGTGACCGACACCGACCTCACCCCGCTGCTCGACCGGGTCCGCCCGGAGGTCGTGGTGATCGCCTCCGACGAGGCCTCACACGTCGGGCTGGCCGTGACCGCCCTCGCGGCGGGCAGCCACGTCTTCGTCGAGAAGCCGCTGGCCCTGTCGGCCGACGACGCGTGGCGGATCGCCGACACCGCCGCGGCCCACCAGCGGCAGGTCGTGGTGGGGCACATCTCCCGGTTCACCGCACCGATGGCCCGGATGCGGGCCGGCATCGAACGGGGCGCCGTCGGTACACCGTGCGCGCTGCGGCTGCGCCGGGACTTCAGCCGCGCCTGGTTCCTCAGTTTCGGCGACCGGGTGCATCCGGTCTGGGAGTCCTGCATCCACGACATCGACCTGGCGATCTCGTTCGCCCGCACCCCGGTACGCCGGGTCGTGGCGATGCGCAGCGGCGCCGCCGGTGACGCGGCACCCAGCGTGGTCAGCACCCTTCTCGAGTTCGACAACGGAGTGATCGCGACGGTCGAGTCCGCCTGGCTCGTGCCGGCGACCGCGCCCGGCACCCTGGACGACGGTCCGTTGACCCTGGACGGGGCCATCGTGGGCGAGGTCGAGGTGCTGGGCCTGGACGGGATCCTCAAGCAGCGGTTGGTGAGCGACGCGCTGGTGGAGTGGACTCGGGCTGGGGTCCAGGTTCCCGACCTGTCGCTGTGGCCGGAGGAGGACGGTGTGGTCGGCGGGGCGTTGCGCCGCGAGGTAGGGTACGCCCTCGCGGTGTTCACCGGCCGGCGCAAGCCGGACGTCATGCCGGTCGAGGAGGCGTGCTGGGGCGTCGCGGCGGCCGAAGCCGTCGTCGAGTCGCTGCGTACCGGCGCTCCGGTGCAGCCTAGGCGGCGTTGACCCGGGTGCGGGCGGCCCGCCAGTAGCCGCAGGACATGATGTCCTCCGTCGGCACGCCGGTGCTGACCCAGTGCCGGCGCAGCCCGGTGGCGAGCGCCTGTTCGCCGGCCACCCAGCCGTAGTACGGCGAGTCGGCCGGCGGCAGGTCCCGGGCCGCGGCGAGCGCCAACGTCCCGGGTACTCCCGGCCGGTCGTCGCGGACCAGCCAGCGGACCTCGACGCCGGCCGGCGCGGAGAGGGGCTGCCGGTCCGCCTCGGCGGGCATCTCGACGACGGCGTGTCCCAGGGTCGCCGGCCGTACCGTCTCCGGTCCCTGGTCGGGTACTTCCAGTGGTCGTCGCGGCACGCTCGGGCGCCGGGATCCGGGCGGGCGGGAGCGGCCGCGCTGCGCAGCCGGCCCGCCCCCTCAGACGGGTACCACCATCGGGGTGCCGGCGATCGGGTCGGGCACGATCATGCAGTCGAGCCCGAAGACCTTCTCCACCAGTTCGGCGCTGACGACGTCGGTCGGGGCGCCTTCGGCGACGATCGCGCCGTCCGACATCGCGATGACGTGGTCGCAGAACCGGCAGGCGAGGTTGAGGTCGTGCAGGACGACGACAATGGTCTTGCCGGACTCGGCGTTCAGCTTGCGGAGCAGCCGCAGCAGTTCCACCTGGTGGTTGATGTCCAGAAAGGTGGTGGGCTCGTCGAGCAGCAGCAGGTCGGTCTCCTGGGCCAGGGCCATGGCGACCCAGACGCGCTGGCGCTGGCCGCCGGAGAGGTCCCGGATCGGACGGTCGACCAGGTCCGCGGTGCCGGTGGCGTCGAGCGCCCGGGTGACCGCCCTGTGGTCGCGGTCGGTCCAGCGCCGGAACCAGCCCTGGTGCGGATAGCGGCCCCGGGAGACGAGGTCGGCGACGGTGATGCCGTCGGGCGCGACCGGGGTCTGCGGGAGCAGCCCCAGCACCTTCGCCACGTCGAGGGTGCGCAGGTCGGCGACGGCCCGGCCGTCGAGGTAGACGGCGCCGCCGCGGGCCGGCAGCAGCCGGGCCAGGCCGCGTAGCAGGGTGGACTTGCCGCAGGCGTTGGCGCCGACGATCGCGGTGATCCGGCCGTCCAGCACCGTGACGTCGAGGTCGGCGACGACGGTCCGGTTGTCGTATCCGAGGGTCAGGCCCTCGGCGCGCAGTCGGGTCATCCACCCACTCCTTGCCGGTTCGTGGTGGCCAGCAGCCACAGCAGATAGGGAGCGCCCACCGCGCCGGTCACCACACCGGTGGGCAGCGGTGTCGGCAGCAGGTGCACGGCGACGAGATCGGCGGTGAGCAGCAGCGCGGCGCCGACCAGCGCGGCAGGCAGGATCCCGCCGGTGGCCGGGCCGAGCAGGCGGTTGGCGATCGGGCCGGCGACGAGGGCCACGAAGGCGATGGGGCCGGCCACCGAGACCGCCAGGGCGACCAGCACGATGGCGGTGGCGAGCAGGCCGGCCCGGCTGAGGTCGGGCCGGGTGCCCAGGGTACGGGCGGCGTCGTCGCCGAGTTCGAGGGCCCGCAGCGGTCGCTGGAGCAGTACCGCGACGGGGAGCAGGACGAGCAGGGCACCGGCGAGCAGGCGCAGTTCGTCGGTGCTGGCCTGCCCGACGGAGCCGGTCAGCCAGTGCATCGCCTGGCGGGCCTCGAAGAGCCGGGCGCGGCTGAGTACGTAGCCGATGAGGCCGTCGAAGAAGACCGACGTGCCGATGCCGATCAGGATGAAGCGGTAGCCGGTGACCCCGTCGCGCCAGGCCAGCAGATACATGAGCAGGCCGGCGAGGATCGCGCCGCCGAGGGCGAGCCCGCTGACGGCGAGCCCGCCGGCCTGGAGCAGCACGATCCCGGTGACGGCGGCGAGCCCGGCCCCCGAGGTGATGCCGACGAAGTCCGGCGAGGCGAGCGGGTTGCGCAGCAGTTGCTGGAAGATCGTCCCGGAGGCGCCGAGTGCGAGCCCGACCGTCAGGGCGGAGGCGGCGGTCGGCAGCCGCAGGCCGCGCACGACGAAGTCGACGCTGGGGTTGTCGCGCAGGTGCAGTACCGAGGCGACGACCTCACCGGCGCCGAGCCGGAAGCTGCCCACCATCATGGTCAGGACGAAGAGCGCGGCCACGGCCACGGCCAGGGCGCAGGTCACGGCGGTGGAGCGGGTCCGGCGCCGCCGCCGGTTGCCGCGCAGCGCCGAGCCTGCCCCGGTACCGGTCGGTGCGGTGGTCGGGTGGGTCGTCGTCGTGGTCATCCGCTCACACCTCCGAGAGCCGGCCGTAGCGGACGATGGTCACGAACGCGGGCGCGCCCAGCACACCGAGCACCACCCCGACCTGGAGTTCGTCGGGGGCGGCCACGACCCGGCCGAGCACGTCGGCCAGGAGCAGCACGATCGGCGCCAGCACCATCGAGTACGGCAGGATCCACCGGTAGTCGGGACCGCAGATGAGCCGGGCCACGTGCGGTACGACCAGTCCGACGAAGACGATCGGCCCGCAGGCGGCGGTGGCGGCGCCGGCGAGTACCGCGACCACGGCGAAGGCGGCCGTGCGGGTCCGGGTGACGTGCTGGCCGAGGCCGCGGGCGGTGTCCTCGCCGAGTGCGAGGCCGTTGAGGGCGCGCCCGAAGCCGAGTGACGCGGCCAGGCCGAGCAGCAGGAACGGCGCGACCCCGGTCAGGATCGGGGTGTACCGGCCGGCGAGCGAGCCGACCTGCCAGAACCGCAGTTCGTTGAGCGCGTCCACGTTCGTCATCACCATCCCGGTGGTCACCGAGACGAGGCCGGCGGTGACGGCCGCTCCGGCCAAGGCCAGCTTGACCGGCGTGGCGCCCTCCCGGCCCAGTGACGCGATCGCGTACACCAGCACGAGCGCGGCGATCGCTCCGGCGAAGGCGAACCAGATGTAGACGCCGACGCCGCGTACCCCGAGCACCGTGATGGCGAAGACGACCAGGACGGCGGCACCGGAGTTGATGCCCATGATCCCGGCGTCGGCGAGCGGGTTGCGGGTGACGCCCTGCAGGATCGCCCCGGCGACGCCGAGCGCGGCGCCGACCAGGATGCCGAGCAGGGTACGGGGGACCCGCAGTTCCAGCGTGACGGTGCTGGCGATCGACCCGTCGTCGCCCAGGTTGCCGAGGGCACGCAGCACCTCGGAGAGCCCGATGGAGCGCGAGCCCATCGTCACGCTCAGGAATGCGACGATGACGAGGAGTGCGTAGAGCGCGGCGAGCCCGGGCCAGAGAGCCGAGGCCCGCCGCCCGCCGCGCCCCGGGGTGAGCGTCGCGTAGCGGCTAGCTGCCGACATTCGGATCCGCGGCCTTGACCGCCTCGGTCAGCTTGGTGAGTTCGGTGGCGAAGTCGCCGTAGGTGTGCAGCCAGAACGCCGGCCAGGAGACGGTCGCGCCGGCCCTGGCCGCCTTGATCTTGAACCAGGTCGGCTGCTTCTTGCCCCACTCCGCGTTGGCGGTGGGGGTGAAGGAGCGGCCGTCCCACAGGATCAGGTCCGGTTGGTACTTGTCCGCGTTCTCCCAGCTCAGGTTCTCCCAGTACGGGAAGCCGGGGTCCGGGCTGCCCGGGTTGATCACCTTCAATCCCCAGCCCTGCAGGTCCAGCAGCTCGGGCGCGTACTCGGGGTTGGCCACGTACACCTTGTCGTCGGCCGGCGACATCGCCGCGACGGTCAGCCCGGGCTTGCCGGCGGTCGCGGCCTTGAAGGCGGTGACCGCCTCCTCGAAGCGCTTCTTGTTCGCCGCGATCTCCGGCTTGTCCACGTCGGCCCCGAGGCTCTCGGCGAGATCCTCGTACCCCTCGGCCAGCGCGACGATCGACTTGCCCTGGGCGACGCCGACGACGGGGGCCAGCTCGGCGAGCTTCTTGCTCTTCTCGTCGACGCCTTCCTCCATGCCGCTGTGCGCCTTCTCCGCCGGCCACCAGTCGCCGACGATGAGGTCCGGGCGCAGCGCGGCGGCCTTCTCGACGTCGATCTTCCCCCACTCCTCGCCGAGGATCTCGATCCCGGCCAGGTCGAGGTTGCGCAGGTTGGGGTCGGTCTTGACCGACTCGTCGGCGAAGATGCCCACCGGCTTGATGCCGAAGGACATCAGCGCGGCCGCCTCACCTGCGTGCGCGATGATCCGGCTGGGGGTCTTGTCCGCCTTCACGAGCTGGCCGGAGCCGTCGGTGAAGGACCAGGGACCGCCGGCGGCGGGGGTGTCGGCGGTGTCGGAGTCGCTGCCGCAGCCGGCGAGCACGACGCTCAACGCGGTCACGGCCAGGACCGGACGCCATGCGCGCATGGTGGTGGTTTCCGTTCTCTCGTGGTCGACCGAGCCTCGGCGGCTCAGTGGTTAGGTTAGGCTAAGCACAGCAGTGGCTCTTGGCTAGCCGGCATGATCGGACTCACCCGAAGGTCCAGGTCCCGGCGGGCTGCTCGGACGAGGCGCCGGGGGGCGTTGAATCGTGCGGGCGGTCACCAACTCCGCTACTACGCCGCAGATCCCGGTGCCCGTCGAGGGGGTAGTGGATGTCGACGTCAGTCGTGTTGACCTTGGTGATCCAGACTCAGTATTCGTGCCACGCGGGCGGGTTCGACCCGGCGACGACGGTGTTGTCCCCTGCTGCGTCGTACGTGTTGAACCAGTTGCGGGCGTCGCCCTTGTACTCCAGGGTGTCGCTTTCCGGTGGTCAGCTGTTGGCGCTGCGGACGCTCCGGGTCATTGCCACCACCTCCGCGTTCCTGGTCCGGTACGCCACAGTGGCCGGCCCGGCTCGGTGGTCGCCGATGCCGGTGCGGGCGCGGTGACGGTGCTCAGCGTCGACAATCCCGCCACCCCCACTGAACCTTTTTCAACCTGAACCGCGCGGCGCGTCCGCCCCGACTTCCACCTCCGGCCACGACGGACCGCAAGGGTAGGTTGAACAGGATTCACTGATCGAGCCCGGTGGGGTGCCGCTCAGCAGGTTGCCCAGGCGAGGCGGTAGCTGCTGCTGTAGCTGATGTCGACCGCGTCCAAGGAGACGAAGCTCGTGGTGGTCTGCGGGTCTGAGGTGCCGGCACCGACCCGTAGCGCGGTATCGAGGACCATGATGGGCGTGGTGCCGCACGGGAAGTAGACCGGTTCGATGAGCACCTCGTCGGTTGCCTGCCACAGGCCGTCCATCGGTCCGATGAGCGGGTGGGAGATCAAAGCCGGCCGTGGTCTTCCCTGGAGGTGGTGGCTTGCCTGATGGATACCGGTCGCGCCGTCGGCCAGGAAGGCATATCCCATGTGGTCGACCCCGGAGACCGCCAGAGTGAATCCGGCGGGCGGCCGCAGGGCGAGGACGGCCTGGCAGCTCTTCCGGAAATCGAGGGGTCCGGCGCCCACACCCACCTGGACGAAGAACGAGTTGTAGATCAGCGAGAACCGGGTGTTGTCCTGGGCCACAGTGACCAGCACCGTTCCTGGTGGACAGCCTGACCCGCTCACAGTGACCACGTCGACGACCATCGAGGCGGTCGGCGGTGGCGGCGGAATGGGAGCGGCGGCTCGGGCGGGCACCGCGGACGCCATCACGAGCGCCAATGAGGTTGCGACAACAGTTCTCGTACGCATGGCGCCCCCGGTCCGGCAGCATCGGACGCAACTCATAGAAAGTGTTCGATAGAACCGAGCTTACCGTAGCCGCCGGGCACTCGACAGCCGGCGGGCGCTGTCCGGGCGGGCGCCCCGTGATCGGGTCTGCGGTCTATCGAGCTGAATCGATGGTGGCGGCGCTGCGTACGATGTGTAGCGTGTTGCGGGCCGAAGGAATCCTCTCCGTGTTTGACCGAGCAGCCGAACAATTGCGGTTCCCGCAGCCGGAACACCCGCACAGCTACCTGATGACCGCCCGGCTGCACGCCTTCAGCGACGCTGACCGCTGGGCGCTGGTCGTCGAGACCGTCGGATACAACCCCCGCGCCGCCAACGTGGTGGACGCCCAACACGCTCTCGGCAACTGCCTCATCGGCACAGCAGAAAACTGGGCGACGCAGTTCATCAACCGAGTCGACAACTTCCAAGATCTGTTCGAGGAGCAACCGTGGCCGCCCCGGTACCGCCAGGTACCGATCGTCGTGCGTGGCCAGGAGCTACGCACGGACGCCGCCCCCACGACCCCTCCCCAGGAACTGTTCCGGCTGCTCGTACCGGAACACCGCGACCTAATGCTCGGGACCGATGCCGAGCTACGCCAGCTCGTCCCGACCGACCTGCCACGGGTACTGCGGCTGGACGACTGGCACCACACCGCCCTGCGCGTCAGCCCACCCGGCGCCGAGCGGGACCGGCGACGTCACCTGCATGAGAACCTCGCGCGACACGTGCCACCCGGGCAGCGGGTACCGTTCGAGATCCGCCCAAGCGACATCGAAACCTATCGGCAGATCGCTGAGGTCCTGGCCTTGGCCGACCCCTCCCACTACCAGCCGACCCTGCCACCCAACACGCACTGGGGCAACTGGCCGATGTCCGGTGCCCTATAGCCATGGCAGCACAACGCTCCGGCAGCGTACTGGAGGGCGGGCTGACGGCGGCAAATCCGTGTCTCTTGATCTAGGACTGGATCTCTGGGCTGACTGTGAGCATGGCGGGGTCGGTTCAGCGGTGCTGGGCTGATAGCCGGCGGTGGTGGGTCCGATTCTTGGTCTGACTGGCCTGGCGCCTTCGCCCGGACTTGTCCGCCCGCCACTGCCGCCGCCAGCCCGGCGGGAGACGTTGGCCTGATCAGGAGCTTGAGGGCCAGCTGTCGCGACCGCCACGACGCACCGGCAGCACTACTGGCGAGCGCCCCAGCCACCCTACCGCCGACGTGATCGATGGCGGTGACCGTAGACACCGGAGCCGCACCGTCCGAAGGTACGGACCATGCCTGCCGTGTTCGGCCAGGGTGAGGTCGACGGTCGGTGCGAGTCTCAGGAGCGGAGGCTCCAGGGGGTCATCGTCGGGTACCCGTCCGATCCCGTCCTCGGGGCGGCAACGGCTGCGCGTCGGCACCGGGCCGACGATCCACTGACCCGGCACGGGCCGCCCGGCGCTGGTGGACCAGTCGGGTCAAATACAGCAACGCGCCAGCCAGTATGCCCATGTCGTCGAGGTAGATCGGATCGGGCAGTAGGTCGACCGGCAGCACCGTGTAGACCAACGCGCCGTAGAACGCCACCTTGCCGCCGGCCCCCAACTCGCCAAGCAGCTTGCGCGTACGCAGCACCTTGACCGCGAGCACGACAGCCCCGGCCAGCGTGGCGACGGCCACGATGCCACCCAGCACCAGGATCACGGTCCACGTCTCCCGGGACATGCCGTAACGGTAACCCGGCGGACCCGGCGCCGCCCGGCGGCACCCTGTGGAGTTGCGCGGCGTCGGTCAGGTCGTGGTCCCCGTGGGTGCGGCTGGCCGTTGAGTCGCTTGCGCGCCTGGATGTACACGTCGGCGAGGAGGCGTTGGAGCAGTTGCTCCTTGTTCGCGAAAGGATTTTGAACGAACTGGTCGGCCGGAACGCGGGCTCCAACGCACGAGGATCTGTCATGTCACGCCGACCTGTGCTGCCGCTTGCAGCGGCAAGGTCGTCAACAACGACGACTCGCATTCCGCCTACGCCGATCTGAAATCTCAAATTATTTGGTCCGAACCGTTGATGAAGAGATGTTGGCGAATGCAGGGCATTGGCCGCCGCGCGCCAGCCGTGGCGCGCACGACCGAGTCTCGGGAACTGGCCGTCCTCGTCGACGGGCCGGGTGTGTCCGGGTGATCTTGTCGCCGGCATAGACGCCTGGTGTGGCTCGGCGAATCGCCTGCCGCTAATGCCGTTGGTTGGGACAGTGGGAGGGTGAGCAGCGGCGGTGGGGAGACGGCCTCGGAGGGGGCTTTCGGAGCCGGTGGACGGGTCAAGGCCGCGACGCACGGCGGGGTGACGCGCGCGGAGTTCTTTCTCGATCTGGTCTTCGTCTTCGCCTTCTTCAACGTCACCCATCTGATGTCGGAACGATCAGCCACGGATGCGTTGCTCTTCGGAGGGTTGGTGGTGCTGCTCCTGTGGCGCAGTTGGGCCGGGTACGCCTGGGTCGGGAACCTGGTCCGGCTCGACCGAAACGGGCTGCCGGTCGCCGTGTTCGCGATGGCTACCGCGATTCTGCTTGTGGCGGTCGCCATTCCGGAGGTGTTCGTCGAACATTCTGCTGGCTTGTCCGGCCCCCTCGTGTTCGTCGTCGGCTTCCTGACGGCGCGCGTTGGATCCCTATTGATCATCTCCGCTGCGCGACGAGGCACGGAGAGATCGTCCGCTGCGGCTCGACGGGCCTGGCTGCCGCTGGCCGGTAGCCTGCCGCTACTACTGTCCGCAGTTCTGCTGCCCGCTCACCTGCCGTCCGGACGGGGCGCGGAGGTTCTTCAGCTTGTGCTTGTCGTGGTCGCGATCGTCGTCGACTACCTGGGGCTGCGGGCGCCGGGAATCGGGACATGGCAGCTCACGTCGGTTCGGCACTGGGCCGAGCGACACAACCTGATAATGCTGATCGCGCTCGGTGAGACGATCATCTCGATCGGAACGAGTCGAGGACTCCTCGGTGACGATCCGATCACCTGGTCGGTACTCGCCGGGGCGGTGCTCGCCCTCGTCGTCGTGGCGTTCCTGTGGTGGGCGTACTTCGACATTGCGGCGCCCGCCGGGGAGGCCGCGTTGGAGTCCACTCCACGGCGCGAACGGTCACGTCGCGCCCGTGATGCCTACACGCTGTTGCATCTGCCGATGATCGCCGGCCTCATCCTGGTGGCGTTCGGGCTCAAGAGGGCGCTGGGCGGAACGCCGTCCGGTCATCCTGAAAACTGGACCATGGCGGACCTGGCGGTCCTCTACGGCGGTGTGGTCCTGTACCTGGTCGGGTTGGTGGCGTTCGAGTGGCGCACCGTCCGGCGGATCGGTCGCGGACCCGTGTTCGGCCTTGTTCTCGTGGCGGTGCTGGCAGCACCGGCCCGCTACCTGACAGCGTTGGGGTCGCTCACGATCCTGGCCGTTGCTCTGTTCTGTGTGGTGGTCGCCCATCTGACAGCGCTACGACACCGGCACCGCGAGCTGCATCGCGCCGTCGCGGCAACAGTCGGCCGGGAGGTCGACGCCACCCCGGAGGAACTCTTCCTGGATCTGGTCTTCGTATATGCGTTCCTCCAGGTCACTGTCATTATGACCCGACATCCATCGGTGACCGGGGTGACCCTGGGACTGGCCGTCCTGGCGCTTCTGTGGTGGTCGTGGGTCAACTACACCTGGTTCACCACGACGATCCGCGGTCCGGAGAACAGCCTGCGACTGCGCCTGGTCGTACTGGCCGCGGTGGCGCTGATCCTGACGCTCGGCATCGCCGCGCCCCAGACGTTCAGCGACGTGTCCGGAGGATTGCCCGCGCCGCTGATCGTTGTCACCTCGTACGCGGCGGTGCGCCTGCTCCACCTGGCGTCGTTTTGGTGGGTACTCCGCCATGACATCGCCCTTCGCTCCATCGTCGTTCGCGCGGCCGTACCGACCGGAGTAGGGATCGCCCTGCTGCTGTCCGCAGTGTCGATCGCCCTGGCCACCGGCGACCCGCTCACACCCTTGACCGCACTGTGCTGGGCCGCCGCCATCGTCATCGACGTGGGCGGCGGATACCTCATCGGGTCCCGCAACTGGCGACTGCGCTCCGTCAGCCGATGGATGGGCCGCTTCAACCTGATACTTCTCATCGCGCTCGGCCAGGCGGTCATCTCCACCGGCATCGCCGCCAGCGACCCACCCATCTCGCCGTCCACATTCGTCACCGTCGCGCTCAGCGCGACCCTGTTATCCGCGATGTGGTGGACCTACGTCGGCACCGACATCGTCGTCGGTCAGCGGTTCACCGAACTCACCCAGAGCCGCCAACGAGGTGCGTTAGCCCGAGACGCCTACGCGTACCTGCACCTGTTCCTCGTCGTCGGCCTCGTACTGGTCGCCTTCGGGTTGCGCACGACCTTGCCGCAGCAGGGACGGAACTCCGCCTCGCTCGCCATGTTCGGACAGGTCACACTCACCTGCGGAATCGTCGTCTACCTCTTGGCCGACCATCTCGTCTGGCAGCGCGCCCGCCGCCGGATCGCTGGCCGACGAGCGGCGAACCTGGTCGTCGCCGCGCTCGCTCCGGCAACCATATTTCTGCCGATACAGTGGGCGTTGGCCGCGCTCGCGTTGGCACTGTTCGCCGCACACTTGCTCGCACGCACGTCAACCCCGCCACTCGACACGGTACTCGACCACCGAATGTGAAGCCTCCCAGGCGGGTCCATGCCCGCTCAGAGCCGCGTCGCCGGGTTGGCCCGGCGGTTACCACGCCGGGTCCAGTTCGCGGAGCCAGCTCCGCATGGCGGCCGCGGTCGTTCCGGCGTCGCCGTCGACCATCGTGTAGTGATCACCCGGGATGTCGACGACCTCGTGCGGTAGCGGCCAGCACGGCGACCAGTCTCCGCCGGGATCGGCGTCGCGCATCTCACGGGTGGGAGCAGCGCGCAGCAGCAGTGTGGGCACCGGTGACGGCTGAGGTTGCCAGCCATCGAAGATCCGTACGTACGCGCCGCCGGCGATCATCATGGCGTCGGAGAAGAAGCCGTGGAACAACTCCGCTGGACGGTTGCGGTCCACCGCCACCAGCGCGAGCGCACGTCGGTCGTCCCGGCCCTCGGCGCCATGGTGGCTGTCGATGAGGATCACGCCGGCCGGCGGGGCGTCGTCGGATGCGAGGTGCCCGGCGACGGCGTGCGCGACCAGGCCGCCGGTGCATTCGCCGACGATAACAACCCGTCGGTCGCCGGCCATGGTACGGACCGTGTCGGCGTGCAGGTTGGCCAGCGTGGCGGCGCTGTCCGGGATGTCGCGGCGGGCACCGAAGCCGGGATTGACGAGCATGTGCAGGTCGAATTCGTTGTCGAGCGCCCGGACCAACCCGACCGGAGTCGGATCGGACAGCGCGAGATAGCCGGGAATGTACAGCAGGATCGGCCGGCGCGGGTCACCCTCGGCCAGGCGAACGGGCGGGATGACGTGCTGCGCTCGCTGCTCGACGCTGAACGTCGGCAGGCCGTACGAGGCGATATACCGCAGCGCCATCGCCTCCGGCACACCCTGTGCACGGATGACCCGGTGATAGATCGCGGTGAACCGGTCCGACGCGGTTCGCTCGCCGTTCGGTGCCGCCCTGGTCGGCATGGCGTCGTGCGGCGTCGCCTCCGTGCGCAGGGTCTCGGCCAGCAGCGGGTACAGATGTGCGGTCAGTTCCGCCAGGGTCGGATGGTCGAGGGCGATCGTCGCTTCCAGCCGTACCCCGGTGAACGTGCTGAGCCGGTTGCGGAGCTGGACCGCGGCGAGTGAGTCGAGGCCCAACTCGGTGAAGTGCCGCTCCGCGTCCCACGACGCCGCGTCCGTAAAGCCCAGTACGGCGGCCACCTCCGCCCGGACCAGGGTCGACAGGGCCGCCTCACGGTCCGCCGCCGGCACCCCGGCGAGGGCCTCGCGCCAGGCCTCCCGCCCGTCGTCGGCGGCTGCGGCGGCTCCGCCCTGGGCGGCCGGCACCAGGGAGCTGAGGATCGGTGGTACGGCGGCGCCGACCAGCGCAGGCACGTCCAGTAGGAGCGGGACGAGCACCGGCTCGGGGGTGCGCAGCGCCCGGTCGAGCAGCGCCGTGCCCTGCGCCCGAGTGAGCGCCCGGATTCCGCCGTCGGTCAACTGCCGGCGGGCCGTGTCGGTCACCGCTCTGCCGGACATGCCTCCGGCGTCGTCGTCGGCTTCCCACAGGCCCCAGGCCAGCGACTGTGCCGGCAACCCCCGGGTGGTGCGGTGCTGTGCCAGCGCGTCCAGGAACGCGTTCGCGGCCGCGTAGTTGGCCTGACCCGGTCGGCCGAGCACGCCGGACGCCGAGGAGTACGTCACGAACGCCGCGAGACCGAGCCCTCGGGTGGCCTCGTGCAGATGCCAGGCGGCGTCTGCCTTCGGCGCCAGTACGGCGGCGATCCGCTCCGGCGACATGGCGGTGAGGACACCGTCGTCGAGCAGACCGGCGAGGTGGAACACGGCGGTCAGTCCCGGCCGGCAGGAGGCGACCAGCGCGTCGACCTCCGACCTGTCGCGGACGTCGCAGGCGCGCACGCTGACCCGGGCCGGGAGTTCGTCCGCCCAGGGCGGCGGCGTCCCGCGTCGACTGGCGAGCACCAGGTGCCGGACCCCGTACTCGGCGACGAGGTGGCGGGCCAGGATCGCACCGAGGGCGCCGGTGCCGCCCGTGATCAGTACGGTGCCATCCGGATCCAGGGCCGGTGCGGCGCCGTCGGCCGCGACGGACGGGGCGAGCCGTGGCGCGACTATGGTGCCGCCGTCGACCGCGAGCCGTGGTTCGGCCAGCGAGGCCGCCCGGTCCAGGGCCGCCTCCGACGCGGGCGCGCCGCACAGGTCGACGACGGTGTACCGGCCAGGGTGTTCGGACTGGGCGCTGCCGACCAGCCCCCACACCGCAGCGGCGGCCGGATCCGGGTCGGCGCCGGTGGCCCGTTCGGTGACGACGACCAGGCGTCCCGGCCGGTCGGCGCCGAGCCAGTCGGTGAGCCGGCGCAGGGTGCCGTCGAGCAGTGCGCGTGCCCGGGCGGGTGGGTCGCCGTCGGCGGGCGCGGCCGGGCGGAACAGCTCGTACCGGCCGCCCTCGCCGGCGGCCGGTGCCGGTACCCAGTCGACCCGGTGCAGCGCCGGGCGGGCCGTCGCCCGTGCCACGGTCTCGGCGTCGATCTCCTTGCTGACGAGTGAGTCGATCGTGGCGACGGGTCGGCCGAGCGGGTCGTCGACGGTGACCCGTACCTCGTCCGGTCCGATCCGGTGCAGCACCACCCGCGCGGCCGTGGCTCCGGTGGCGTGCAGTTCGACGCCGCCGAGCGTGAACGGCATCCGTGGCCGGTCCGGCGATTCGGCCAGCAGGCTGGCATGCAGGGCCGCGTCGAGTAACGCCGGATGCAGGCCGTACCGGCCGGCTTCGCCCGGTCGCAGGGCCAGGTCGGCGTAGATGGTGTCGGCATCCCGCCACAAGCCGGTGACCAGGCGGAACGCCGGGCCGTAGCGGAATCCCGCCGCAGCGAGCCGGTCGTAGTCGACGGCGACCGGCCGGGCACCGGGCGGCGGCCAGTCGGGCCGGGGCGCCGGGGCACGGCCGGTTGCGGCCGTGACGTCGGCGGTGGCGTGCTGGGTCCACGGTCCCGGAGATCCGTCCGGGCGGGCCCAGATGGTCAGCGGACGGTCACCGGTGCCGTCGGGCGCGTCCACGACGACCTGGACGTCCACCGGTCCGGACAGCACCAGCGGGGTGGAGATCGTCAGCTCAGCCAGCCGGACGGCGGCGTCGTCCCCGGCACCCGACGCCCGGAACGCCATCTCGGCCAGTGCGGCCGCCGGCACGACGACGTCGCCGCCGATCACGTGGTCCGCGAGCCACGGCTGGCGGGCGGCGCCGAGGAGCCCCGAGTGGCGTACCTGTGGACCGTCGGCGGCGGGCTGCGGATCGCCGAGTATCGGATGGGACGCCACGGCGGCCGGCGGGGTGGCGTCCAGCCAGTAGCGCTGCCGCTGGAAGGGGTACGTCGGCAGATCACACCACCGGGCACCGCTGCCGGCGTACGCCACCTGCCAGTCCACTGACACGCCGTGCAGGTGCAGCGTCGCCAACGCGTCGAGGAAGCCGGCGACCTCGGTGGACCCGGGTCGGATGCCGGGTACGAAGGCGGCATCGGAGTCCGCCGCGACGCACCGCTCGGCAAGGACGCCGAGGACCGCGTCCGGCCCGACCTCGAGGTAGGCGGACGTGCCGGCCCGGTCGAGCCAGGCGACCGCGTCGGCGTACCGAACCGTCTCGCGGGCGTGCCGGACCCAGTATTCGGCGCTGCCGAGCGCGTCCGGCTCGGGCCGACCGGTCAACCCGGAGACCACCGGCACCGAGGGGCGGTGGTAGGTCACCGACTCGGCCACCGCCCGGAAGTCGGCCAGCATCGGATCGAGCAACGGCGAATGGAACGCGTGGCTCACCCGCAGCCGGTCGGCACGACGCCCGAGCCGTGCGACCAGTTCCGTGACGGCGTTCTCGGCACCGGAGAGCACGACGGACTCCGGGCCGTTCACCGCGGCCAGCCCGACCGGGCCGGCAACGTCGGTGCGGAGCTCGTCCACCTCGGCCTCGGTCGCCCGGACCGCGACCATCGTCCCGCCCGGGGGAAGGGCGGCCATCAACCGCCCCCGTGCGGCGACCAGCCGGGCCGCGTCCGGCAGCGAGAGTACGCCTGCGACGTGCGCGGCGACGAGTTCACCGATCGAGTGTCCGGCGAGGTGGTCCGGCCGGACGCCACACGCCTGGTACAGCGCGTGCAGCGCCACCTCGTACCCGAACAGGGCCGGCTGGGCGTAGTCCGTGCGGTCCAGCAGTTCGGCGTCGTCGCCCTCGACCACGGTGTGCAGCGGCCGGTCCAGGTGGGGCGTGAAGGCGGCGCACACCGCGTCGTAGACCTCGGCGAACCGGGGGAAGGCTGCCGCCAGTTCGTTGCCCATCCCGAGCCGCTGTGCACCCTGCCCGGTGAACAGGAACGCCAGCCGTGGCTCGCGGCGGGCGACCGCCAGGCGTACGCCGATGTTCGGCATCCCGCGAGCCAGGTCGCGTACCCCGTCGAGGTGCCCGGCCCGCACCGCCGCCCGGTGTCCGAGCGCGGTCCGCCCGGTGGCCAGCGAGTACGCGACGTCCAGCGTCGAGGCGTCCGGGAGCGCGGCGGCGAGCCGCCCGGCGTACGCCCGCAGCCCGGCCCCGTCGGCGCCGGCGAGCAGCCAGGGCGGGGTGCCCCAGCGTGAGGAGCGGGCGGGCGCCGACGCACCGGCCTCGGCGGGATCGGCGGCGCGGTCGTCGTCCGAGCCGGCTTCGGCGGCCGGCACGGCAACCCTGGCGGTCGGCTCCTCGAGGATCACGTGCGCGTTGGTGCCGCCGATGCCGAACGACGAGACGGCCGCCCGTCGTGGCCGTCCCTCGGCGGGCCACGGCCGCGCCGTGTCAAGCAGCCGTACCGCACCCGCGGTCCAGTCGACATACGGCGACGGCTCCTCGGCGTACAGCGACCGGGGGAGCTGTCGATGGCGCATCGCCTCGATCATCTTGATCACGCCGGCCACGCCCGCCGCTGCCTGGGTGTGACCGAGGTTCGACTTCACCGAGCCCAACCAGACGGGACGCTCCCGGTCCTGCCCGTACGTCTCGAGAATCGCGGCCGCCTCGATCGGGTCGCCGAGCCGGGTGCCCGTACCGTGCCCCTCCACCACGTCCACCTCGGATGCCCGCAGTCCCGCGTCGGCGAGCGCCAGCCGGATGAGGTCCCGCTGCGACTCGCCGTTCGGTGCGGTGAGTCCGTTCGAGGCGCCGTCGGAGTTCACCGCAGTCCCGCGCAGGATCGCGAGCACCGGGTGCCCGTGCCGCCGCGCGTCGGCCAGACGTTCCAACAGGACGAGTCCGGCTCCCTCGGCCCAGGCGGTACCGTCCGCGCCGGCGGCGAACGAGCGGCACCGGCCGTCCGGGGCGAGGCCGCGTTGCCGGCTGAAGGCGAGGAACGGCCCCGGCGTCGCCATCACCGTCACACCGCCGGCGAGGGCCAGCGAGCACTCGCCCGCCCGGAGCGCCTTCGCCGCCAGGTCCATCGCGACCAATGACGACGAGCAGGCCGTGTCGATGGTCAGCGTCGGGCCGCGCAGCCCGAACACGTAGGCGATGCGCCCGGATGCCACACTGCCGGCCGAGCCGATTCCGAGATGCGACTCCAACTCGTGCGCGGACAACCGGCTCGCATAGTCGGCGTGCATGAGTCCGACGAAGACCCCGGTGTCGGCGCCGCGCAGCCGAGGCGTGGGAATACCAGCCCGCTCGAACACCTCCCAGGCGACCTCGAGCAGCAGCCGGTGCTGCGGATCCGTGGCGAGGGCCTCGCGCGGTGAGATGCCGAAGAACGCCGGATCGAAATCCGCCGCCTCGTGCAGGAATCCACCCCGGCGGGTGTACGTCGTACCGATCCTGTCCGGGTCGGCGTCGTACAGCGCCTCGACGTCCCAGCCGCGGTCGGTGGGAAACTCACTGGTCGCGTCCACGCCGTCGACGACGAGCTGCCACAGCTCTTCGGGTGAACGCACCCCACCCGGGTACCGGCAGCCGACTGCGACGATCGCGACCGGCTCGGTGGCGGCTCTCGGGCGCCGAACGACCGTGACCGGGGTACCTCCGAAAAGGCGATCGTCCAGATAGGCCACCAGGGCCGCCGGACTGGGCTGGTCCCACAGCACCGTCGTCGGCAGCCGCGACCCGGTGCGCAGGCTGAGCCGGTGCCACACCGTCATGGCCGCCATCGACGTCATGCCCAGGTCCGCGAACGCCGTGGTCAGCTCGGCGATCGGGCCGCAGACCGCCGCCACTTCGGCGCGGACCAGGTCTGTCAGCACGGCCCGGCGCTCGACGGCGGTCAGGCCGTCGAACCGGGCCGTCGTCTCCGGCGACGAGCCGGCCGCGAGTGCCTCGCGCAGCAGCCGGCGTCGGGGCTTGCCGGAGGCGGTACGCGGAATCACGGGGGTGAAGACAATCTCCTCCGGCACCTTGTACGCGGACAACGCCCGCGCGCAGGCCCGGAGCAGGCCGGCCGGATCGGTCGCCCCGGCGGTGTCCACCGGCACGACGAAGGCCACCGGAACCTCGCCGAGCAGCGGGTGGGCCCGGGCGACAACGGCGGCGTCACGTACCTCGGGCAGGCGTCGCAGCATCTGTTCGATCTCGGCCGGGTCCACGTTGGTGCCGCCGCGAATGATCAGGTCACCGACCCGTCCGACGACGCTCAGGTGCCCGTGCTCATCGATTCGTCCCAGGTCGCCGGTGCGGTACCAGCCGTCCCGCAGTACCTCCGCCGTCGCCTGCGGTTGTCCGTGGTAGCCGAGCATGAGATTGGGCCCCCGGACCCAGACCTCGCCGTCCGCGTCCGGTGCCGCCGCTCGGCCCGTCGCCGGGTCGACCAACCGCACCTCGACGCCCGGGGCCGGGGGGCCGCTGGTACCGCCCACCCGCGGTCCCGCGACCGGTTCCACCGCGATCATGCCGCAGGTCTCGGTACTGCCGTAACAGTCCAGCAGCGGTACGCCGAGTCTGGCCTCGACGTCCGCACGCAGCTCTGCGTCACTGACCGCCCCTGCGGTCAGGCAGATCCGCAACGACGACACCGCCGGCGGGTCGGCGTCCAGTAGTTGGCGGTACGTCACCGGCACCCCGGCGACGACGGTCGGTGCCGCTTCGTCGAGCAGCCGGGCCACCGTCGCGGGAGCGGGATCAGAGACGATCCGCGCGCTCGCGCCGGCCATCGTGACACCGAGTACACAAAGCGAGTGTGCGAAGCTGTGCGCCATCGGCAGTGGCCACAGCAGACGGTCGGCCGAGGTCAGGCGTAGCACCGGCCCGTAGCAACTGACCGCCGACCAGAGGGCCGCCCGCTGGTTCGAGACAGCGCCCTTGACCGCTCCGGTCGTCCCGGAGGTGTAGAGCATGAAGGCGGGCTCGTCGAGGCCAAGGTCGTCCGGCACGTCTCCGACGGGGTCCCCGGTTTCGTCGCCACCGCCAGCGAGGTCGCTCAGCCGGCGCGCGCCGGCCGGCAACGGACCCGCTCCGGCCACCACCAGCCGTAGCGGACGGAGTCCTGCGGTCACTCGGGCGACCTGGCCGAGGCGTCGTTCGTCGATCACCAGTACCGTCGGTTCGCAGTCGGCGAGCAGGGCAGCCAGCTCGCCCTCGGTGCAGTGTGGATTGAGCGGGACGCCGACAGCCGTGGCCCGGACCGCCGCGAAGAGCACCTCCACCAGGTCGACGCCGCCGTCGAGGCAGAACGCCACCCGGGCGCCACGTGCGATGCCGAGAGCGGCGCCGAGACGTGCCGTACGCCGCTCCAGCTGGCCCCAGGTCACGGCGCGTCGGTCGTCGGCGTACGCCGTCCGGTCTCCGTACCGCCGGGCGTTGTCCCGCAACAGCAGCGGTATCGGCTTGATCACGTCCCGTTCGCCGGACGGGGTGTGCCTTTGCCCTTCGACGTCCCAGACATCCCGCACAGTCCTGATCCTCGCATTCGGATGCCAGTGGCGCCCGCCATCGGGGAAGCACCCTCACTGCCCGGCAACGAGCGCGCCGGTCAGCGGGTCGTAGCGGTGCACCCTGGACGTTCTTCTTGTGCCCCGGTTGCCCAACCCGGTACCCGGGTACCGGAGTGGTTGGTTGAGCTGCCTGGCCCGTCAGTACGGCGACCCCGGCACGTTGAGTTCGACCTGGTACAGGCCGAAGTCGCCCCAGGTGCCGGAGGTGATGAACAGGGTTCGGCCGTCGGGGCCGCCGAATGCGGCGTTGGTGGTGTTCCGGCCCGCGGAGATCGTGCCCAGCTTCTCGCCGCTGGGCGCGAAGACGTGGATTCGCCCGTCGGTGTAGGAAGCCCAGTAGATGTTGCCGGCGCAGTCCACCGTCGCGCCGTCCGGGCCGGCGAGGCTCGCGAACGTGGTGCGCCGACCGGTGCTGCCGTCCGGCATCAGGTCGTACCGGAAGATGGTGTTGTCGGCGTTGCCGCCTGTGTAGAGGGTCGTCTCGTCCGGCGACAACACGATGCCGTTGGGTTGGGACACGGTGCCGTCGACGAGGAACACCTCACCGTCGCTCACCCGGAAGACCCCGGTCATTCCGCCCAGCTCATCCGGCCGGTTGCCGCGTTGGAAGTTCGGGTCGGTGACGTAGATGGTCCCGTCGGCGCGGACCGTGAGGTCGTTCGGGGAGTTGAACCGTCGTCCCTGGAAGCCGCTCGCGAGTGAGCTGCGGCTTCTGTCGGACAGCAGGTAGGAGGACACGCTGCGCTGGTCGTGGGTGGCGGCGAGGACCCGGGTGCCGTCCCCGGTCACGGCCAGCCCGTTGCTGCCGGCGTTCTCGAGGAACACGTCGAACGTGTTCGGCGGGGTGAACCGGCGGATCGTCGAAGGCTGCACGTTCTCCGGGCCCGTACCGCCGCGCATGTCGGAGAGGAGCAGTTGGCCGGACCCGGCGAGCCAGACCGGTCCCTCCAGGAAACTGAAGCCGCCGCTGATCCTGGTGGCGGCCATGGTGGCGGCGGGTAGCGGCGACGGGTAGGAGGCGCCCGGGGTGCAGGGGCCGGTCGTGCCGGCGGGGGCTCCGACATCCGCCGGATCGCCGGCGCGCACGGTGTCAGCGGCATCCGCCGGGTCACCGGCGAACGTGGTGTTGATGGTCAGGGCCGTCAGCAGCGTCAGGGCACCGGCCAGGGCGGCGCGGGCAGATCGTCGGGGCATAGGTCGCTTCCAATCAGGGGTGGGAGCTGCTCACTCGTAGGGTCGGCCCGGGCTCCCGCGGCCGGCCGGTGGGTCGCGGTGTGCCAGGCCGCCGTCGTGGGCGCGGTGCTCGGACGGTCCTGCATGTCGCCGTCCGACCGGCTGGCAAGGGGGTACCTGCGGTCGCGCACCGTCTGCGGGATCACCGCGTTCACCGAGTTCGCCGGTCCTGGGTCAGGGGTACCGATGAACGGCGTCTCCACGCTTTCATCGATTGAAATCTATGTATACCACGTGGGCGGCGGAGGGCGGCGCGGAGCCCTGCTGCCTGTTCTGCAACGAGACCCCCGCGTCCAGCAGCCGCAGTCACGGCCACCGCCCACCAGCTCCGGACGGCGCGGAGTTGTCACGCCGGTTGCGACCGGGCAACGGACTCGGTGAGGTCACGCAGCGCCATCTTCGAGAACTTGCCCGTCGCCGTCTTGGGGATCTCGTCGATGACGACGAAGCGATCGGGGATCCACCACGAGGCGACCTGCCCGCGAAGGTACTCGCGCAGGCCCGTCTCATCGACCCCCATCCCAGCCGCGAGTACGACGTATGCGCACGGCCGCTCCCCCAGCGGTCGTCGACGACGCCGATCACCGCTGCCTCACGCACAGCCGCGTGTGCCATCAGCTCGTTCTCGAGCGTGACCGACGAAATCCACTCCCCGCCGGACTTGATCATGTCCTTGATGCGGCCGACGATGTGTAGGTAGCCGAACTCGTCGAGCGTCGCGACGTCACCTGTCCGCAGCCAGCCATCGTCGGTGAAGGACGACGTGCCCGGATCGGCGCCCAAGTAGCTGGCCGCGATCGTCGGCCCGGCCACCTGGAGCTCGCCCGACGCGGTTCCGTCCCGCTCGACGGGTCGACGCTCCGCGTCCACGATTCGTACGTCGACCAACGGCATTGTCGGCCCGGGGGCGAGCAACCGTCGGCGTTCGCCGGCTGGTAGTGCGTCGTGAGCGGACGACACCCGCCCGCACGCAACCAGCGGACTCGTCTCGGTAATCCCCCATGAACTTGTGATGGGTACGCCGATCGCCCGCTCCCATGCCTGGGACAGCGCGTCTGGCAGGGCGCTCCCGCTGTTGACCACCATGCGCAGCGACGAGAGGTCTGCGGTGCCCAGGAATGGCTCCAGACCACGCCAGATCGCTGGCACGCCGGCTTCTGCGAGGGTGTCCCCGGCCGTCGTCAGGCGGAGACCGTCCTCACCGGTCGGTCGTCGACCCGAGATGGATGTGCCGATCGTCCGCGTCCAGCACCAGGCTCGCCAGCCACCGAACCTTTTCAACCTGGACCGCGTGGCTCTTACGCACCGCGTCCGGTTGGCCACACTTCGGGTGTTCAGGCCGCCGCTGAGCGGGATTGCCTTGTCGACCATTTCGCGAGCCAGTGGGGAGACGAGCAGGGACCATACATCTACCGCACCCGCCGACTGGCGCATGACGCTGATGTTGTCGGAGTCGCCACCGAACTTCCGGGCGTTCTGGTCGACGAAGCGGAGCGCGTCGACAAGGTCGAGAGTGCCGAAGTTGCCGGACGCCGACAGCGGATCGCCGTCCCCTGAGCCTTCGGCGCTCAGTCAGCCGAAGATTCCTACCCGGTACTTGGCGGTTACGACCACGGCCTGGGCGCGCCTGGCCAGCTCTCGCCCGTCGTACACCGGATCCGCCGAATAGCCGACGACGTTGCTCCCGCCGTGGATGAAGAAACACGACGTGCAGGTTGCGCTTCGACGTCGACGGACGGAAGACGTTCAGCGTCAGGCGGTCCTCCTCGCCGACGGGCTGCTGCAGCCCATCGCGCACCGCCAGGTCGTAGAGTGGCCGGTTCGGCGACGGGCTGAAGAAGCGCCCGGCAGCGTGCACCCCGACCCGTACTGCTGGGTGCGCCGGACCTCCATCCAGGACCGGTGGGGCTTCGGCGGCAGCCATCGGAGCTCGCCCACCGGCGGCTCGGCGACGCTTCTTGCCGGTCAGCTTCGACGGCAACGCGCAGCCTTGATCCGCCGCTCAGGCCGGGACGAGTCCTCAAGGGTCTCCGACACCTGGCGTTCCTCGGTCGGCCCTTGCGGGCGAGTGTGACGCATGGCACAGTGATGGCACTCAGTGCCGTCTGCGAGCGGCCTGGCCGGCACAGCGTGCTTAGGCAGGAGGTCCGCAATGAGCCAAGTGCTGCGACTTCGTGGAAGATCGAGACGACTCCCTGCTGGACTCACGTTCGCCACCACGTTGGCGAGCGTGACGGCGGTCCTCGGGCCTGCTCCCGCCGCCGCGGCGGACACGGCTCCGAGCTGCGCGGGGTTGGCGGGGAGAGAGATTCCGGCGTCGGCAATCAGTCTGCCGACCAAGGGTGGCCGCGTCGGGTCGGCGGCCCTGGTAACCCAGACCGTGGCTGGCGAGACCATCGAGTACTGCAGCGTCGGCGCGGCGCTCTTCCCCATCGATCCCTCCGCACCGGACATCAGGCTGCACATCGCTATGCCTGTCGGCTGGAACCGCACCGCAATGATGTTTGGTGGCGGCGGATACAACGGAACGATTCCCAACATCACGCAGAACGTGCCATTCGGGCGTCCCGATCAACCGACACCCCTGGCTCGTAGGTACGTGACGTTCGCAAGTGACTCCGGCCACCAGGCAGGTCCCGCAGGCTCCTTGGACGGGTCCTTCGGCATGAACGACGAGGCACTTCGTAATTTTGCCGCCGGCGATGCGCTCAAGAAGACCCGCGATGCCGCCATGTACCTCATCCGTCGTGGCTACGGTTCAGGGCCCAGCCGAACGTACTTCGCGGGCGGCTCGACAGGCGGTCGTGAGGCTCTCGTCGTCGCACAACGGTGGCCGGACGCCTTCGATGGCGTCATCTCCGCCTACCCTGCCTGGAACAACACGGCCGAAGTCCTGTATCTCGGATACCTTGCGCAAGTGATGTCCCGTCCTGGCGCATTTCCCGGGCCCGACAAGCAGGCCCTCCTCTACAACAGCGCCATGGAGGCATGCGACGGACGAGACGGCCTTGAGGACAGGATCATCTCGAACCTCGACGGCTGTGACCTCGACCCCCGCGCGCTCCGCTGCCCCAACGGCGTCGACGCCGGCCCGACATGTCTCTCCGATCCGCAGATCACATCGGTGATCGCCGCATCCAGGCCGTTCAGTTGGCCATACCGAATCGCCAGCGGTGAGCGGTACTATCCCGGCTTTCCTCTCCTTTCAGGTGCTGACATGAGAACGCCAGTTCTTGGATTCGGCACCTCCGCGCCCGCCAATCCCATGCCGGCGACAAGTGGATATGGGGCCCAGTACTGGGACCAGTGGGTCAAGTACTTCCTGACGAGGGACCCCGACTACAACTCCCTTGCTATCGACCCTCGGCGACCAGGAAAATGGCTTCCCCGAATCAGCTACCTTTCCACCGTCCAGGATCGCAACAACTCGGACCTCCGTCCCTTCGCGCGCTCCGGCGGAAAACTGCTTCTCCTTCATGGCTCCGCGGACGAGTTGGTCTCCCACCGCTCGACGAACGACTATTACCGGCGGGTGCTCGACACGGTAGGGCCCCGGCAGACACAAGAATTCATGCGGTACTACCTCGTGCCAGGCGCAAATCACGCCAACGTCGGCGCGCCCGCATTCGCCGCCAACTGGGACTCGCTCTCCGCTCTCGAACGTTGGGTCGAGGAAGGACGGTCGCCTGTCAATCCGGTGGCGGTAGACGGCAGGAGCGGCAGAACGCGCCCGCTCTGCGAGTACCCGCGCTGGCCGAAGTACCGCTCGGGTGATCCCGACAGCGCCCAAAGCTTCGTGTGTTCGCGTTGACGTCAGCCGACCACGGGCCGTGCCGTGACGCTCCGTCGGCGCCCCGGCACGGACCGGGGCGCAGGTGCCCCGCGGTTCAGGTGGAAAGGTTCGGTGACCAGCCGCGGCCAGAGCCGCGCGAACGGTGTGACTGAGAAGGGACTGAGATGCCTCGACCGCCAGCGCTGCTCCTCGCCCGGGGGAGTACAGCCGAGTTGACAGCAGGCTCGTGTGCGTGCGCCCAGCTACCTGTCAGTCGGGCGCAGGACGTTGGTTCGCCAGTACTCCGACAGACCACAGTGCAGGGCATCTCCGCCTCCGCGCGTCTGGCATGCACCACCGTTGGTTTCCGGCGTGCGACGTCCATGCCCTGCCCGGCTGCGGGTGTCCGGCCCCCGCAGGTCACCCGGAGCCCGCAGGTCGCCAGGAAGGAAGCCGTGTGACGACGAGCGGTCGGGTGGCGCTGCGCACGCGGTCCCTGACGAAGGTGTTCCGGGGCTTCCGCGCGGTCGACTCGGTGGACCTCGAGGTTCGCGAGGGCAGCGTGCACGCGCTGGTGGGTCCCAACGGTGCGGGCAAGACCACGTTGTTCAACCTCCTGACCGGTTTCGTGTCCCCGACGTCCGGGGCGATCGCGGTGTTCGACGAGGACGTCACCGGCCACCAGCCCGAGCAGGTCGCGCGCCGCGGCGTGGCCAGGTCGTTCCAGATCACCAGCCTCTTCGAGACCCTGACGAGCCGGGAGCACGTGGAGCTCGCTCTTCAGGGGCTCACCAGCCAGGGGTTCCGGTTCTGGCGGTCGGAGAAGCTACTCGGCAGGAATCGCGCCCGGGTGGACGAGCTGCTCGCGCAGGTGGGGCTGACGCCGCTGGCGGAGAAGCCGGTCGGACTGCTCGCCTACGGGCAGAAGCGCGCGCTGGAGCTGGCACTGGTGCTGGCGCTGGACCCACGGGTGATGCTCCTCGACGAGCCGACGGCCGGGATGGGAATCGAGGACGTCGACCGCACCATCGAGTTGGTCCGTCGCATCGCAGTCGGTCGCACGGTGGTGTTCGTCGACCACAACATGCACGTGGTCGGCAGCCTGGCTGACCGGGTGACGGTGCTGCAGCAGGGCAAGGTCCTGGCGGAGGGTGCCTACGACGAAGTCCGCAACGACGAACGGGTGATCACCGCTTACCTGGGCGAGGCCGACCATGCTTGAGGTCACTGGTCTGAAGGCGTGGTACGGCGAGGCGCAGGCGCTGCACGGGGTGAGCGTGCGCGTGGGGGAGGGCGAGGTGGTCACTCTGGTCGGACGCAACGGCGCGGGCAAGACCACCCTGGTGCGGTGCCTGATCGGCCTGCACCGGCAGATCGGCGGCAGAGTCTCCTTCCTCGGCCGCGACGTCACCCGCGTGCCGGCCCACCAGCGGGCCCGCGCCGGCATGGGCTGGGTCCAGGACGACCGCGGCATCTACGCGAGCCTCACCGTGGAGGAGAACCTGCTGCTTCCGCCCAAGGTCTCCGACCGGGCATGGACGCTGGAGCGGGTCTACGAAACGTTCCCGGTGCTCGCCGACCGCCGCAAGGCGCCGGGCACCACGCTGTCGGGTGGGGAGCAGCAGATGCTGGCCATCGCCAGGGCGCTCCGGACCGGTGCCCGGCTGCTGCTGATGGACGAGCCATCCGAGGGCTTGGCCCCGGTGGTCGTGGCCCGGATCGCGGCGATCATCCGCCAGATCAAGGCCACCGGCGTCGGCGTGCTGCTCATCGAGCAGAACGTCAAGTTCGCAGCCACCGTGGCTGACCGGCACTACCTGCTCAGCCAGGGCCGCATCGTCGAGACCCTCGACAACTCGGAATTCCGGCGGCGCGAGGGCGAACTCCTCAAGCACCTCGGCATCTGACCGGTCGACCAGACGACGCGACACATCCGACACGACACGAGGAGAACCACCATGGAGAGCAAGCGGATTCGGGCCGGGGCCGCGGCCATGACAGGGGTACTGCTTTTCGGCGCCTGCGGTCGCGGCGGCCCCGGGGGTTCGGGTGGTGATTTCACGGACGGCAAGCTGGTTCTCGCGGTGCTCAACGACCAGTCCGGCGTCTACAAGGACGCGTCGGGGCCCAACAGTGTCAAGGCGGTCAAGATGGCGGTGGCCGACTACCAGAAGAAGTACGGCGACAAGGCCGTCGTCGACGAGATCGAGGTGACGTCGACCGACCACCAGAACAAGCCGGACATCGCGAACACCAAGGCTCAGGAGCTGTACGAGCGCGGGGGAGCGGACGTCATCCTCGACGTGCCGACCTCGTCCGCGGCGCTGGCCGTCGCCAACCAGGCGAAGAACCACAAGAAGCTGTTTCTCGACGTCAGCGCGGCGACCACCGAACTGACCGGCGCTCAGTGCAACAAGTACACCTTCCAGTGGGCATACAACACCTACATGCTCGCCAACGGCACCGGCACGACCGTCACCGAGAACGGTGGCAAGAACTGGCAGATCATCTACCCCGACTACGAGTTCGGCCAGAACATGACCGAGTCCTTCACCGAGGCGATCTCCAAGGCAGGCGGCACGGTGCAGGGCACCATCCCGACACCGTTTCCGAACGACAACTTCGCGACCTTCCTCACCAAGGCAGGCAGCACCAATCCCGACGTGATCGGCACGATGCAGGCCGGCGGTGACCTGATCAACGTCGTCAAGCAGTTCAACGAGTCGGGATTGAAGGAGAAGGGCATCGACCTGGCCGTCGGGCTGATGCTCATCACCGACATCCACTCGCTGGGCGTCGACCAGTTCGCCGGCACGATGTTCACCGACGCCTGGTACTGGAACATGGACGACGAGTCGCGCGCGTGGGCGGACCGGTTCCGCGATGAGACCGGGACCCGCCCGACCTTCGAACATGCCGGCAACTATTCTGCGGCGCTCCAGTACCTGGAGGCGGTCCAGGAGGCCGGTACCGACGACGCCGACGCGGTCGTCGGCAAGCTCGAGGGCAAGAAGATCAATGATGTGTTCCTGCGCAATGGCGAGATCCGCGCCAAGGACCACCTCGTCGTCCACGACGCGTACCTGGCCCGCGTCAAGGAGCCGTCGGAGGTCAAGGAGGACTGGGACTACGAGGAAATCGTGACCACGATCCCGGCGGCGAAGGCATTCCCTCCTGCCGAGGCGTCCGAGTGCTCGATCTGAGCGGTGGTCCGGTTTCGTAAGCCCAAGGCACCCCTCGGCGCCCAGGGTCAGCACCGGGAAAGGAACCCATGAACGCAGTGCTGCAGTACGCCGTACAGGGCCTGGCGGCCGGCAGCTTCTACGCGCTGGCCGCCCTGGGACTGGCGATCATCTTCGGCGTCCTGGGCGTGGTGAACTTCGCCCACGGCGCGTTCTACATGCTCGGCGCGGTCACCGCAGCTGTCCTGCTCGACACACTCGGTCTCACGCTGTGGTGGTCGCTGCTGGTGGTGCCGGTACTGATGTTCGTCTTCGGCGTCGTGGTGGAGCGGTTGCTCGTGCAGTGGCTGCTCCGGCTCGACCCCCTCTACAACTTCCTGCTCACCTTCGGCCTCACGCTGGTCCTCGTGGAGTTCGTCAAGCAGAGGTACGGCGTCTCCGGGCTGCCGTACAAGGCTCCGGAAGCGCTATCGGGACGCGTCGACCTGGCCGGCGTCGTGCTGCCGCGCTACCAACTGTTCGTCTTCCTGTTCTCCGTGGCGATCTGTGTGCTCGTCTGGCTGCTGATGACGCGGACCAGGATTGGCATGATCGTCCGGGCGGCAACCGAGAAGCCCGAGCTCGCCCGTGCCCTGGGCATCAACGTGGGCCGCTGGGTGACTCCGGTCTTCGGCTTCGGCGTCGCGCTCGCTGGCCTGGCCGGCGTGCTCGCCGCACCGTTTCGCGCGATCACGGCCGACATGGGCAACAATTTCGCGATCATCCTGTTCGCGGTCGTGGTCATCGGGGGCCTCGGTTCGATCGTCGGTGCCGTGCTCGCGGGTTTCATGGTGGGCCTGGTGGAGGCGTTCGGTCAGGCCTACGCCCCGACGTTCGCACAGATCCTGATCTTCGTCCTGATGGCCCTGATCATCCTGGTCCGCCCCGCCGGGTTGTTCGGACGCAAGGAGGCGACGGCATGACCCAGCCCGTGGTCACCCAGGCTCCGGTCACCGAGGCGCGCGCTCCCATCACGGCGGAAAGCCCGAGGCTGCGATGGGTTCTGCTGACCGCCGGCCTGGTGGCAGCGCTGGCGCTGCCGTGGTTCGTCTATCCGCCCGTGGCGATGGACATCGTGGCGATGGCGCTGTTCGCGATCGCCCTGGACATCCTGCTCGGCTACACCGGCCTGCTGTCCTTCGGACACGCGGCGTTCTGGGGCAGCTCGGCGTACGTGACGGGCCTGATCGCGACGCACTACGGTGCGCCGTTTCCCGTGGCCGTCGTCGGCGGCGCGCTGTTCGCGATGGTTCTCGCCCTCCCCGCCGGCTATCTGTCGGTGCGCCGGTCCGGGATCTACTTCGCGATGGTGACCCTCGCCTTTGCACAGATGGTCTACTTCGTCGGGTACCAGTGGAGCGGCCTGACCGGCGGCGAGAACGGGCTGCAAGGCGTGCCCCGGAAGTTCTTCGGCATCGAGTTGGTGGAGACCGAGTCGTTCTACTTCTACTATGCGGCCTTGCCGATCCTCCTGCTCGGCATGTGGGCAGCCTGGCGGATGGTGCACTCGCCGTTCGGACGAGTCCTGGTGTCGATCCGCGACAACACCCAGCGAGCACGGGCGCTTGGCTACGAAGTGGAGAAGTACAAGGTCATCGCCTTCGTGCTATCCGCCGGACTGACCGGCCTGGCCGGCGGCGTGTTCGCGATCAACCACGGTTTCGTCGCGCTGACCGAACTCCACTGGAGCACCTCCGGCGAAGTCGTGCTGATGACGGTGCTGGGCGGCATCGGCACGCTGTGGGGAGGGGTCCTGGGTGCGTTCCTGTCCGTGATGCTCGCCGACTACCTCGCCTCGTCCGGCTTCGACGGCATCGACCTGGTCACCGGCTCGGTCTTCGTCCTCGTGGTGTTGCTGTTCCGGCGTGGAGTCTGGGGTACCGTTCGTCACCAATGGCTGGCCTGGCGGCAGCGCCGTACGTCGTCGCGCCGCACGTCGGCCAGTGCCGACCCGGCGAGGCGCGGGCCGTGAGCCGCTGCAGACGTCTCGCAGGGTTACAGAGTTCGGCAAACTCACGATGCGCGGGAACTGAGCTTCGCGCAACACCAGATCAGGAGAGGGCACCTGTCGGTGACTTCGCGGAGAATACTCGAGACCAAGTACCGGATCTCGGAAACGGCGATGGCCCTGTTCCTCGAGGAGGGGTATGCAAATGTTACCGTCGAAGCCGTCGCGGAGGCATCGAGCGTGTCCCGCCGCACCGTTTTCCGACACTTCGAAAGCAAGGACGAACTCGCGTTTCCGGACCACACCGAACGCATCAGGCTCGTCGAGCGATGCCTCGTTGAATCCGCTCCTGATACGGATCCGGTAGAGGCCGTCGTCGCAGCCACGGAGGAGTCGTTGCGCGACTTCCTCAGTCGACCCGAGCTCGTCCTCCGGCGATACAAACTGACGCGCGTCGTTCCCGAGCTACGGAAGCGTGAGGTCATTGAACACGAGCGGTACGTGGCGCTCACACGTTCGTTCCTGCGCGATCATCTCCCGGCCGCCGCCCCGCCTTTTCAGTCGACGGCCCTTGCGGCCCTCATCGATGCGATCCACCGATCCGCTCTCGGAAACTGGGTGCGCAGCGGCGGCGCGACTGACGCCCTCGCCGAGTTGGAGGCGGGCATGGAATGGGTCCGCCGCCTCATGGTCCACCAGTCGACTTTCTCCACCTCTCCGCTGCTCCTCGCGTTGCTCCCTGACACGCCGCAAACCCGCCGCGTCCTGACCTCATTGAAAGACGCGGCGGAGGAACTGCTCTAGCCAGGGCGGATAGGGTCAGGAATGAGTATCGCGTGGCCGTGTCCTGGAAGGCCGCCCGGGTTACCAAGACCTGGGCGGACTCCAACGCAATCATGAATAAGCTAATCGGCCGTTACCCGGGCATGTGAGGAGGAGCAGGAGTTGCCGAACCTGACGTTCGACTTCCCGGGGAGAACCGCGATCGTGACCGGAGCGGCGCGAGGACTCGGACTCGAGTTCGCCCGCCTTTTCCACGAGTCCGGAGCGACGGTGTTCCTGGTCGACGCCGACGCCGACGCCGACGCGGTCGCACTGGCGGCAGGCGAGTTGGGCGCTGTCGGCGTTGCCTGCGATGTCACCAGCACCGAAGCCGTCGAGGCCCTGGTGAACCTGGCGGTCGCGACGGCCGGCCGCCTGGACATCATCGTCAACAACGCCGGCATCCTCCGGGACCGTCGACTGTGGAAGCTTTCGGACCAGGACTGGGCCGAGGTGCTGGACGTCCACCTGGGCGGGACTTTCCGGCTGACCCGCGCTGCGGTTCCTGTCTTCCGAGAGCAGCGGTACGGCCGCGTCATCAACGTGACCTCGTACACGGGCCTGCGCGGCAACATCGGGCAGGCAAATTATGGCGCGGCCAAGGCCGGAATCATCGGCTTCACCAAGACCGCGGCCAAGGAACTCGCGACGTTCGGTGTCACCGTCAACGCCATCTCGCCCAACGCCGAGACGCGAATGATCGGCTCGATTCCCGAGGAGAAGCGTCAAGAACTCGCCGCCACCATCCCACTCGGTCGGTTCGCGGCGCCCAGCGAAATGGCCACTACCACGGCGTTCCTCGCCTCCGAAGAGGCCGGATACATCACCGGAGTTATCCGTCCCGTGGACGGAGGAATTTCGATATGACCAGTCCGGACCAGCGAATCGTGATCGTCGACGGTGCCCGTACACGGGTAGGCAACTGCGGCGGAGTGTTCAAGGACACGCCCGATCACGAGCTGGCCTCGATGATTCGCGTGTAGCGGCGGCGTCGCCAACCCAGCCAGATTGGTCGACCTGCGTTGATTTCTTGGGCGGTTGGGCCGTGGTGGTGGGCCGTCTGTCGCGGCGGTGGGTGTGGTCTCCTGGGGCCTCCGGCCGGATGGTCGGGGGCTGATGTGGGTCAGCTGGGTGCGGGGATCGCGGGTGTCGCGAGCTGCCACGCGGTCGCGACGGGCCCTCGCTGCTGCAAGTTGGCCGGGCACGGCATGTGACGAATGCAGAAGCGTGAGCCACAACGTCCAACCCCTGCCCCCTCCCTTCGAGAGGAGGGAGGGGGCAGGGGTTGGACGAGTTGTCGCCGCCGACCGGAGCTGTGATCACCAAAGGCCGCTGAACCAGGTTCGCGACGGATGGTCGTCGCAGTTGTACTGCACGATCCGGGCCAGGTTATCGCTGCTGCCCCCCGCCGGCGTAAGGCACTTCGTACTGTGCTGATTAACAATCTTCACATGGACAGTTCCGGTAACCCGCCAGTTCCGTGAAAGATGCCCGTCGCATTTGTACTGAACCGCCGCCGCATTGTTGGACTTGCTGCCCCCGGCAATGGTGAGGCATTTGTTGCTGTGCGCGTTCACGATGTTGAAGTAGCCGCCGCCGACGTTCCGGCGGTACCAGAACCGGGCATCGTGATAATCGCAGTCGAACTGGACGGCGACTCCATTGTCGGCGGTGCTCCCCCCGTTGATCGTTAGGCATAGCTCGCTGTTCGCGTTGACGATCCAGCTCTGCGTTGCAGCCTGAGCGGTCGCTGGCACCCACACGGCTGCCACTACCAGCAGCGCAACGAACCCGATCCTCATTCCGTGCTTCAGCATCTCTACCTTCTCGCAGTTCACGTTGTGTAGGCGGCTGGAATTGTGCCCGCCCGCGATCGTCGCCTGCCGTCGAGATGGTTCCCGCCCGGCCTTAAAGTGGCACATTTCCGCCCATCCCTCACTCCGTAGATCGCGACTGCCGACCCCGCCGGCAGTCGTCTGGACGCTGTGATGAGTGTGCTACGACTGGATGGGTCGATTTGTTGATGGATTGTTGATGAGCAATAAGTGCGGCGATCGTGTCTGGAGTCGATGGTGGAGCTTCGGGTGTTGGGTCCGGTCGAGGTGGTGTGCAGCGATCGGCTGCTGGAGGTGGTACCGCCTCAGCGTCGGCACGTGCTGGCGGCGCTGGCGGTCGACGCCGGTCGGCCGGTGACCACGGAAACGCTGATCGACCGGGTGTGGGACGAGGCGCCGGACGGTGCCCGCCGGACCCTGCACACGCACATCACCCGGATCAGACGCCTACTGGAACAGCCGGGCACGCCGCATCACAGTCAGGTGTGCCTGGTACGTCGCTCGGGCGGCTACCTGTTGGACATCAATCCCGAACGGGTCGACCTACACCGGTTCCGGCGCTTGGTCGACCGCGCCCGGGACGCTGCGGCGAGCGACCGTAAACGGGCCGAGCTGCTTGCCTGTGCGCTCAAGCTGTGGCACGGCGAGCCGCTGACCGGACTGCCCGGTCAATGGGCCGCCCGGAGCCGCCATGTTTGGATACAGCACCGTCTCGACGCTGTCGTTGCCTGGGCACACGCCGAGATCGGCAACGGAAACGTCGCACGGGTGATCGGCACGTTGACCGAACTCGCTGCAGAGCATCCGCTGGCCGAGCCGCTGACCGCCGCGTTGATGAGGGCACTACACGCCGCCGGGCGGCAGGCCGACGCGCTGCAGCTGTATGACCGGCTACGACGCGAACTCGCCGAGCAGCTCGGTGCGGATCCCAGCCGCGAGGCACAGGATGCCCACCGGGCGGTCCTACAAGGAGAATCCGCCACGCTCTCGGATGCGCCGCAGGGGCTGGACGCCGCTCCACGGCCGCTGGGCGACACCGGCGTGACCGCGCCAGCCATGGCGATGGCGCGACAGGCGCCAGCGCAGCTACCGGCCGACGTGCCCGTATTCACCGGCCGCGACACCGAGCTGGCCGAACTAGACCGACTCCTCCCTGACGGAGGCGGAGCCGGGCCTTCCACGAACGCAGGAGACGGCAGAAGGGAGACGACGGCGGTGATCTCGGCGGTGTCCGGCACGGCCGGGGTCGGCAAGACCGCCCTGGCCATCCGCTGGGCACACCGGACCCGCGGCCGGTTTCCCGACGGGCAGCTGTATGTGAACCTGCGGGGCTACGACCCGGACCAGCCGGTGACCGTGGCGGATGCGCTGGTCGGGTTCCTGAGCGCACTCGGCGTGCCCGGCCCGGACATCCCGCTGGAGGTGGAGGATCGGGCGGCCCGCTACCGTACCGAAATCGCCGACCGGCGGATGCTGATCCTGCTGGACAACGCCGCCACCGTCGAACAGGTCCGCCCGCTGCTACCCGGAACCGGCTCCTGCGCGGTGTTGGTCACCAGCCGGGATTCCCTGGCCGGGCTGGTCGCCGTCCACGGCGCCCACCGTCTGGACCTCGACCTGCTACCGGCCGCCGACGCGCACGCCCTGCTGCGCCGGCTCATCGGCCCGCGGGTGGACGCCGAACTCGACGCCGCCGTCATCCTCGCCGAACGGTGCGCCCGGCTACCCTTGGCCCTGCGGGTCGCCGCCGAACTCGCGGCCATCCGCCCTCGCACACCCCTGGCCGGCCTGGTTACCGAGCTAGCCGACCAGGAGCGACGCCTGGATCTCCTCGACGCCGGCGGTGACCCGCGTGCTGCCGTGGCCGCCGTCTTCTCCTGGTCGCTGCGGCACCTGCCGCCGGACGCCGCCCGCACCTTCGCCCTGCTTGGCCTGCACCTCGGCCCCGACCTCGACGCCTACGCCGCCGCCGCGCTGGCCGGCACCAGCCTGCAAACCGCCCACCGCGCCCTCGACCGGCTCACCCGAGCGCACCTGATCCACCCCACCACCCCGGGCCGGTACGGCATGCACGACCTGCTCCGCGCCTACGCCACCCGCCTGGCCAACACCACACACTCCACGAACAACCGCCGGGCGGCGCTGACCCGACTCTTCGACTACTACCTCGCCACCACCGCCATCGCCATGGACCGCCTACACCCCGCCGAGGCGCACCGCCGACCCCGCATCCCCCCAGCCGCTACCCCCACCCCGGACCTACCCGACCCGGATACTGCCCGAGGGTGGCTGGACAACGAACGGCCCTGCCTAACCACGCTGGCCGCACAGACCGCCACCAACCACGCCTGGACCACACACATCATCCGACTCTCCCCCCTCCTGTACCGCTACCTCGACGGCGGCCACCCCATCGACGCCCTCGCCATCCACGGCCACGCCCGCGACACGGCCCGACACGTCGGCGACCGGGCCGGGGAAGCCCAGGGCCTGCTCGGCCTAGGGGCCGCCCACATGCAGATTGGCCGGCACGGAGAAGCGGTCCAGCACTTTCAGCAGGCGCTGACCCTGTTCCGACAGACCGGCGACCAGGTCGGCGAAGCCCACATTCTGAACGACCTCGGACTCATCGAGGAACGACTCGGCCGCTTCGAGCCAGCCGGCACGTACGTCGAGCAGGCATTGGCCCTGTTCCGGCAAACCGGCGATCAGGTGGGCGAAGCCCACGCCCTGCACAGCCTCGGCGAGATCGAGGGACGGCTCGGCCGACATGGGTCGGCGGCCGATCGCCTGCGGCAGGCCCTGACCCTCTACCTGCAAAACGGCGACCGGTTCGGAGAAGCCATCACACTCCTCAAACTCGGCATCGCCGAAGCGCAAGTGGAACCACGTGAGCCTGCAGCCGAGCACCTTCGGCAGGCGCTGGCTATGTTTCGGCGCCTCGGCTACCGGTCCGGCGAAGCCCCGGCGCTGGCGCACCTCGGCGTCATTCACACCCGCCTCGGCCGGCCCGAACTGGCCATTGAGCACCACCTGCAAGCACTCGGCCTCTTCCGCGAGATCGGTGACCCGTACGGCGAGGCATGGACGCTCAACGGCCTCGGCGAAGCCAGCCACACTGCGGGCCACCACACCAACGCCCTCACCCACCACACCCATGCCCTCACCATCGCGGAAAACACCGGCAAACGCGACGAACAGGCCCGCGCCCACACCGGCCTCGGCCACGCCCACCAGGCACTCAACAACCCGACCCGCGCCCGCGAACACCACGATCACGCCCTGACCCTCTACACCGACCTCGGCATGCCCGAAGCCACCCGCTAAGAACTCCTGACGCATCGGCGCCGCGTTGCGGCGTCCAACCGGCCCCGAGTACCAGTCGACTCGGTCAATGCCCGTAGCAAGTACTGAAGGTAGGGCGGCCGGAGGGTGCAACACTCCGCCGGCTACCCGACCCTTAGGAAATCGTGACCTATCGCGCATGTCGCTTCACTGCTGTAGGCGTCCGCACCCGAGCAGGAATCTGCGGCTGCGAATTAGCCGCCACAGCGGTCGAGAGGTTCACTGCCCGGAAGCGAACGAATCTTGACTCCTGCTACCGATCCACCCGCCGCGTTAACATGCGGTTGTCGACGTGTACGAGGCCACCTTGTAGCCGCCGAAGAGATACACCTGGTAGGCGTCGTTCACACGCTTGAACCAGATGTCTTCCATCAACCCCTGGTAGCGGACGTAGTCGAGGTGCTCCTTCACGAGCCGCCGGTCGGCGGCCCCCATGGTCAACGGGCCCGCGCTGCCGTCCTGCGCGAGCCCATTGGCTCTCTGGAACGCCTTGGTGGCCGCCGTGGTAGCAGGACCGTAGTCGCAGTCAATAGGTCCGGAGTAGTAACCGTCGGCGTGGAGCACCCACTGCCAGAGTCCGGTAGCAGCGCTGCGCCTGTGCGACGAGGAGTCGAGCGGCCCTTCGTCTGCCCAGTCGTCGTACACCACGTCCCTACCGCCAACAAAGCCACTGGCGACGGAGGCGCTGGCTGGCGTCATTGTAGCCACTGCTGGATACAGCAGTACGATGGCCACGACGGCGAAGTATGCAGCGATTCGCGTAAATTGCTTCCTCGGCCAGTCAACTAGTTTGTTTCCGTCCATGCTCATATCAACCGTTCTTTCCCTCCCGCTGTCATCGTCATCACAGATTGCCTCGCTGGGGCGGAGGGCCCGAACGGACCAGCAATGACGCGCTTCCTCCGGCCCTTGCTTCGTTGAGAATGGCTGCTGGTTTACCGAGATTCACCTCCTCGGTGTTGGTGTGATGAGCGTGCTACGACTGTGTGGGGTGATTTGTTGAAGGATTGTTGATGAGTTAGCCATTTCGAACCTGATGGTGCAGGGCAGCGGCGTGGATGAGGCCGGTAGCCGGATGAGGTGAGGCCCCGGTAAGACAGCAATCGCTCAAGAAAGTTGTCTCGCGCACGCCGAAGCCCGTCGAACCCGAGCGCGGGCCCTCGGTGTTTCGGGCTGTCCGAGACCACCGCTGGCTACCTGGCGAACTTCTGGGCAGGGTGCGGGTCCTGCTGGTGCTCTGCCTGGTCTGCTGCGGCCTGGCCGGCTACCAGATCGCGATCCGATCACTGGTTCACCGCGTAGGCGTCGCGCCGGACATCGGGCTCGCCGTCCTCGTCCTCGGTCTCGTGGTGGTCGGGTTGATCGGATGGCGGCTGGCCGTGGGCCCCGCTCAGGTGGTCACGGCGACCGAGCAGGTACTTCACTCGTTGCGCCTACTCGACATCCGGCCGTCCGAATTCGCGCGCCGCCGGGTCGCCCATGCCGTCACGTTGCGTAGTTGGTGAGCTTCAGGCGCGGGCCGTCGCCTCCACCGCCCATCGCTACTGAACAGCGACGGTCGGTCACCGTCGCGTTCCTGGCGTCGCTGGGCCACTGCTCTGTCGAGAGAACGCGGTTTCCTCCTCCTCGGCAGGATGCCAAGTCAGGAGGTGTCGCCGGCTGCCGGATCCGTCCGCCGGCTTCAGGGCTAACCCGGATGGCTGATCCGGCCCCAGGCCGGACCCTGGGGCCATGAGCGGGATCGAAGGGAAGTACCAGGAACTGCTGCATCAGGGCTGGGTCCCGGCCGTGCCGCTGCCGGTCGTACCCCTGCCCGTACCCGGCACCCACGGACGCTTCTTCGGGTACGTGCTGTCCAACGGCGTAGCGGTCACGATCTATGAGCACCCGGACACCGGCACCTTCGAGGTGCACGGGGCGATCCTGGCCCGCTACCTCGAGCTCGGCGGCCCGCTGGCCCTCGGTTTCCCGGTCAGCGACGAGGTCGACGACGTCGTCGGCGGGCAGCCGGTCGGCCGGGTGAGCCACTTCCAGTACGCTTCGATCTTCTACCACAACGGCACCCTGGTGGAACTGCGGGCGCTCAGCGCCCCCGGCACGGCGTTCGAGGTGGTCGACGGCATCGACGTTTCCTACGCACAGGGGACCATCGACTGGCCGGCCGTCGGCCAGGCCGGTCTCGGCTTCGCCTATATCAAGGCCACCGAGGGCGACAACCACACCGACAACCAGTTCGCCCGCAACTGGGCGGGCAGCGCCGGCCATATGCCGCGTGGCGCCTACCACTACTTCCATGCCCGCACAACGCCCGACGCGACCCGCGTGCAGGCCGACCACTTCACCAACGTACTGACGGCGGCGGGCGGCGGCGCCGAGCTGCCGCCGGCGGTCGACGTCGAGACGCTGCCGCACGGGGTGACCGCGGAGCAGGCCGTGGTGTCGCTCCAGTTCTTCATCAGCATCGTGTGGCAGGCGACCGGACAGCGTCCGCTGATCTACACGTACCCGTCGTTCTGGACCAGCCGGATGCGCGGGAACGCCAGCTTCGACGGCAAGCATCACCTGTGGATCGCGAGCTACGGCCGGCCGCTGGGCCACGGTGCCCACGCCACCCGGCCCAACGGCCCGCTGCTGCCGCGCGGCTGGTCGGACCATTCGGTCTGGCAGCACGCCATCGGCGCCGGCATTCCCGGCATCGCCGGCCTCGTGGACCGCAACATGGTCGCGGTGCCAGGCGGCCAGAGCCTCGTCGACTTTCTGCACTGACGGGAGATACCCGATGGACACCTTCCTCGGCCAGCCGATCACCGGCGGCGTCAACGCGACCATGGCCCAGGTCCTCACCGCGGTGCAGGACGACCTGTGGAGCACGTGGAAGGCCTCGCCGGACGAAGCGGACTTCCACCCCTGGGCCGGTCTGGCCGAGCCGGTCATCGGCACCCGGCCCGGCGACGGCCGGCACGCCACCGGCGCGGCCGTCGACCTCAACGTGACCGAGTGCCCGTACATCGTCACGCGTACCGGTGAAACGTACGGCGGCGAGGCGGCCGCGCACGACCAGCAGGAGATGCGCCGGCGGGTGGTCGAGGTCTACGACCGGGCGGTCGCATTCTTCACATTCAGCGGCCGACGATCCGACACCAGCATCCGGGTCAACGACACCATCGAGTTCACCTACGACCGGTTCCGCGAGCTGTCCGACGCGCTGGTGTTCTACCTGTCCTGGGCGATCTCG
Organism: Plantactinospora sp. KLBMP9567; assembly: GCF_033446045.1. Taxonomy (NCBI): domain Bacteria; kingdom Bacillati; phylum Actinomycetota; class Actinomycetes; order Micromonosporales; family Micromonosporaceae; genus Plantactinospora; species Plantactinospora sp. KLBMP9567. The sequence goes on from NZ_JAWQRR010000018.1 coordinate 317,521, forward strand.
GCCGTTCACGTGCGGGTGAACCGGCCGCCCATCGCCGACGCGTACGCCCTGCCCGACGGACATCCGGCGCTGCGTGCGATCCCCGCATCCGAGCTGGCCCAGCCGGCCGACGCCGCCATCCCGGCGATCGAGTTCCTCTACGCCGACGAGTTCTGGGCCCAGAACCACCAAGGCTGGCCGTACGGGCCGGAGCAGCAGTACTGGCAGATGCTGCGTGACTACGAGACCGTCCGTACCCCGATGCTCCACGGCAACCCGACCCAGCCGATCACGGCGACGCGCAACCCGGCCCACGGGTTCCTCCAGCTCCGCAAGGAACTGGTGTGCTCACTGGTCCACGTGGGCGACGCGATCCTCGGCACTCGCCGCATGCGGTGGGGGGCCAGCGACTTCGGCGTTCGCGAGAGCGGCGACGTCATGCACTTCGACCTGGGATAGAACCGAAGGGAGAAAGGTGATGGCCGACAGGAAGACCATTGACGAACGGCTCGACGTGGCCCGTACGGTCGGGCTCGTGGCCGAGCTGCGGGCGTCCGTGCCGGTGCCCGGCGGATCGGCCGACGGCCGAGCCGCGGCGCGCGAACGGCTGGGCCGCACCCTGGACGACTACGTGACGGCCACCACACGGCTGGCCGACGTACTCGCCGGCCGAGCCGACGAGGTGCGGTCCAAGCTGGACGCCTTGCAGGAAAAGCGCACCGCCCTCGGCGAGCCGGACGCCGCCCACGCGTTCGACAACGCGATGGTGCAGATCCGCACGCTGATCGACCGGACCACCGACGGCGACGTCGCCGCGTTCGCCAAGCTGATCGCCGGCCGGGTGGCTACGGCAGCGACTCAGCTGCGGGCCGAGATGGAAGGAAAGGACGAACAATGATCACCGTGGTCGATCGTTTTGGACAGGCCATCGGCTACGTCGACGAAGCCGCGATCCTGCCGGAAGGCGGCGGTGACGGCACCGGCGGCGTGGGACTGCTGGAAGGGCTACTCGTCGTCGGACTGGCGTTGCTGGCGCTCTAACGGCCGATGGTGCGAGGGGTGGCACCGGCGCCATGCTGGTGCCACCACCGCCACGAGAGGATCCGCGATGACCATCGAATGGCTGCCTGACGGAGCCGTCTCCCCGGTCGTGGCCGGCCACGACGGCTGGTTCCGGCCGGACGAGCTCCTGGTCGGGGTGGAGGTCGAGCCCGATCTGCCCGACCTGCTGGATGCCGCGGACGTCGTGGCCGAGCCGTACGTGCCCGGCCACGCGCCCTGGCGGGACCGGGTGGCCGGGCCCGACTACGGCGACGTCAACGAGCGTCTGGCCACAGCCGAGGCTGGCCATCGACTGTGGACGGTCACCGATCGCCGCGGCCGCGACCTGCCCGACCTGGTGGCGGCGTTGCGAGCGCGCGGGGCCAGCGTCCAGCTTAACCACGTGTTCGTCGGCGAAGACTGGTACCACGGCGGCCCCGGTGACCGGCCGCGGCCGGTGCTGCCGCCGACGCAGTGGCCGCTCGCCCAAGGCGAGGCGAACGGCACGGCGCACGTGGCCATCCTCGACACCGCGATGCCACCGCAGTGGCGTGAGCTTCCTGGTGATCTGCGGGCCCTCGTCGTCGAGCGGTTCCCGGTGCCGGACCGGATCGGCAACCCACTGGACGAAGACGAGGACGGGCGGCTGGACCGGCAGGCCGGGCACGGCTACTTCATCTGCGGCCTGGTCGGCCGGGTCGCGCCGGCAGCGGGCGTCGCGGTGTCCACCGTGTTGCACGCCAGCGGCGAAGGTGACGAGGCACGGATCGCACTTGCCCTGCTGGAGGAGGCGACCGCACCCATCGTCAACCTCTCGCTGGGCGGCTACACCGAAGGTGACATCCCGCCGGCGGCGCTGATCACGGCCGTGCGCCGGATCCTCGCCGCCGGCCGGGTCGTGGTGGCGGCGGCCGGCAACGACGGCGAGAGCGCGAACCGCGCCGAGCGGCCGTTCTGGCCGGCCGCCATCAAGGGCGTGGTCGCCGTCGGCGCCTATCAGACGATCGATGGCCGGCCGGTGCCGGCGCCGTTCAGCAACCGGGGGCCGTGGGTCGACGTGTACGCGCCAGGCGTCCGGCTGCGTAGCGCCTACATCGACGGGCACGAGGACGAGGCCGGGTCGCCCTTCGCCGGCTGGGCCAGCTGGAGCGGTACGTCGTTCGCCGCACCCCTGTTCGCGGCCGAGCTGGCCCGGCGGTTGATCGCCGACCCCGCCGGTGGCACCGTGGCCGCGCACCGCGACCGGCTGCTGGCCGAGCTGCCGCCGGTGCCGTGGCCCGGCTTGACCGGCCGGTTGCTGCCGGCCGGCGACATCGAGAGCATCTGGTAGTCAGCCGCCGAGGCAGACGAAGCTCGCCGCCGCGGCGAAGGCGGCGTGGTCGGGACCGGCGCCGGCCCGGGCGGCTGCGAGCGCGGCGGCCGGGCGTTGCCCGGACCGCAGGCGCCGGTGGAAGTCGCGCATCAGCGGCTCGGTCGCCCCGTCGGCCACCGGTAGGACGGTCGCGACGACCGTTCGGGTGCCGAGCGCGAGCAGGGCCGACGCCAAGCCGAGCAGCTCGTCACCGGCCCGCACGGCGGCGACGCCGGACTGGCAGGCCGGCAGCACGACCGTGTCTGGTGCCGTGGCCAGCCGCTCGAGGTCGTAGACGGTCAGCGGACCGTCGGCCAACGTCAGGGCCGACAGCAGCGGGTTGTCCACGCGCAGGACACCGTGGGCAGCAACGTGGGCGAGCGCAGCGCCGTCCATCCCGGACAGTACCGACTCGACGGTCGCCGCGCCGTCCAGCAGGGCCCTACGCCCGGCCAGACCCGCTGCCTCCTGGCGGGCGCCGGGCAGCCCCGGGCCGGCGGCGAAGAGTCGGTGCCCGCGGCGTGCGGGCCGACACTCCGCCCGCAGCCAGGCGGCCGCCGACGGAGCCAGCGTCACCGGCCGCCCCGACACGCTGGGGAGCAGCCCCCACGGCACGGCGTGCAGCAGGCCGGTAGGCACTACGACCAGCGGCCGGTCGCCGACCGCACGCCGCAGTGGGGCCAGGAGCAGCCGGTCGAGCGCTAGGCCGGCCGCCTCGGCCAGGTGCCGCATGCGATCGGTGGCCGCCGGCGGCCCGAGGCCGAGGGCGAGCCGGCGCAGCGTGAAGTGGGACGTCTCCAGCGGCGCGGTCACCGCCGACGCCGGGCCCAACCGGTGCAGCGTGCAGCGTCCGTCCGCAAGAGAGACCGCCAGCAGCTCGTCGCGATGGCGGATGTACGCCACGAGTGCCCGCTCGCCCAGCTCCGCCGCCAGTGCGGCCGGGGCGGGGGGCAGGTCCGCCGGCCGGTGCAACGGTCCACCCGTCATGCGGCTGATCCGCACCACCCGGCTCTCGGCGGCCGCCCGCGCCGCCGCGGTAGGGCCGGCCGGCCCCGCCGCGGCCGCGAGCCGGCGCAGCTCGGCCAGCGCTGCGGCGAGCTCCGGGTCGTCCGGCGGACGGACCGGACGCAGCCGCAGCGCCCGCGCCCGCGACCGTTCGGCCCAGACGAGCACCGCCCGCGCCGGGCCGGAGGCCACCACGAGGTCCAGCCCGTCGGCGGCCAGCGTATGACCGAGCCCGGCCACGTGGGCCCGCATGTCGGTCGCCCCGAGCACCGCCTGGGCGTCGTCGAGTTGGCGCAGCCCGGCCCGGAGCGCGCTCAGGGCGCCGGCCCGGTCGCCGACGGCCCGGCGCCGGTCGGCTTCGGCATGCCACCAGCGCACGCGCAGGTCGAGCGGGGCGGTCGCCCGCCGCGGCCGGACACGCCGGAGCTGGGCGGCGGCCGCTGCGGGGTCGCCGGCGGCGAGCGCGAACCGGGCCGCCACGACCCGCGCGTCCTGTTCGGCGCCGCGCCAGCCGGCCGCGGCCAGCGCCTCGGCGCAGGCCAGTGCGTCGCGCAGGCCGACTCGGGGGCGGGCCGAGGTCGCGCGTAGCGCGGCGACCCGGGCCAGCAGCGCCCAGCCGTCGCGGCCCTGGCGGGCGAACGCCCGGCCGGCCGTACGGGCCTGCGTCACCGCCTCGGCCGGACGGCCGTCGGCCACGGCCGCCTCGGCCAGCAGCAGCCGCGCCTCGGCCAGATCGGTCGCGTGCCCGCTGGCCCGCAGGGCCGCCACCGCCCGGACTGCCGTGGCGTACGCCTCGGCGGTCAGCCCCACCGACATGAGCACCTGGCTGCGGTTGAGCCACAGCTGCGGCCGCGGCGTGCCGGCCCGGGCGTGGGCCGCCTCGGCCCGGTCGAAGCCGGCCAGCGCGGCCGGTACGTCGCCGCGGTGGGCGGCCACCGTGGCCCGGTTCCACTCGGCGTCCGCCGCGAAGCGGTGCAGACCCAGCTCGGTGTAGAGGGCTGCGGCCCGCACCAGGTCGGCGTCGGCAGCTTCCAGCGTCCCGCGGTGTTTGTGCAGCAGACCGCGGTTGTTGAGGGCCCGCGCCTCCCACAGCGTGTCGCCGGCCGACCGCAGGGCTGGCAGCGCGGCGGCGTACCCGGACAGGGCCTCGGCCAGCCGCCCGGTCCGCTGCAGGATCAACGCCCTTTGAGCCGCCAGCCGCACGGCCGGCAGCCCGTCGAGCGCGGCGGCGGCTCGGTCGGCCTCGACCAGCGCCGCCCGCAGTCGGCCCCGGTCGACCAGCACGAATGCGAGGCTCATCCGCGCCTCCGCCGCGGCCTCGGCGACGGGCCCGGCGCTACGCACGGCCACCCGGAGGCGGCGCTCGGCCGCGGCCGGATCGCCCAGCTCGCGCAGCGCGAGCGCGGCCGCCCGGTGGGCCCGGGAGACGGCCGCGCGGTCCGACCCGTCGGCCCGTACGGCCGCGTCCGCCGTCTCCAGCGCGCGGCGCGGATCCGCGCCGACCAGATCCAACGCGCGAGCGGCGAGCGCGGCGGCAGCCGACACGTTACGGCGCTATCCACCCGGTCGAGATGCCGCCGGCCGGCCGGCCCGGCAGCCGCACCCGCAGCGGCCCGCCCGGCAGATCGGCCACCGTGAACCAGCCGGCCTCGTCGAGCGGGGCGGCGTGCGGGCCATCGCTCGCGTCGACGACGACCTCGCCCGCGGCGCCGGTGACCAGGCCGCGCACCGCCAGGCCGTCGGCGGTGCGTTGGATCTGAAGGTCGATCGTCGTGTCGGCGTGGGCAAAGGACAGGAGCCGGAGCTGGTCGTCGCCGCGGACCACCTGCACATCGGCGTCGAGCGCGGAGTCGGCCAGCAGGGCGGCCAGCTGGTCGTCGAGCCCGCGGGTCGACAGCGCGTGCCGCGCGCTCGCCACGACGAGCTCGGGCGGTGGGTCGGCGGCCGCGGCGACCCGGGTCAGCTCGGCCAGCAGCTCGTCATCCGTCACGGTGGTCTCCCGGGGACAGTGGCGTCTCGTCCAGCGCGCGGCGCAACGCCGCCAGGCAGCGTTGCCGGGCCGGGCCGATGCCGCCGATCGGCATGTCGAGGGCGGCCGACACATCGGCGTAGGACGGCGGCGGCACCGCCATCAGCACGCGCAGCAACTGCTGGCATCGGCCCGACAGCGTGTGCAGGGCCCGCCAGAGGCCGGCGTCGCGTTCGACCCGCAGCATCCGGGCGTCGACCGGCGGGCCCGGGTCGGGCACGGAGGCCAGCCAGTCGTCGACCGCCGCCGGCCGCTCCCGCCGGCGCCGCAGTAGCTGCAGACACTCGCGGCGGACGGTCGTGGCCAGCCACGCCCCGAGCCGGTCCGGGTCGACGACGTCGTCGAGGTGTTCGACCAGGCGCAACCAGGTGAGCTGCACGACATCGGCCGCGTCGGCCGCGTCGAGCCGGAAGCTGCGCGCCACCGACCACAGCAGACCGGTGTACCGGTCCACGATCGCGTCCCAGGCCCGCTGGTCACCGGTACGAGCCGCCGCGAGCACCTCGGCCTCCATCGCTCACCTCCACGGCCTGCCTACCAGATGCCTGCGACGGCGTCCCTGATCCGTCCGGTCCGTCTCGTCGACTGGAAAACGACCGCCGCTCGACGGATCAGACGCGTACCGGGCCGCATCTACCTGGCGTACCGACGTGGGAGGAAGAGTATGCGTACGGACCTGCACCAGGCGACCCACCCGGCCGCGACCCGCATCATTTTGGCCGGCACCGGCCTGGCCGGCGAGGCACTCGCCGCGGCGCTGCGCGGATCCGGCTGCACCGTCCGTCTCATGGCGCCGACCCTGGCCGCTCTCGAGGCCGTCATGCGCCGGGTGACGGCCGACGTCGTGGTTGTCGACCGGCGCGGCACGGCGGCGGAACACATGACCGACACGCTCGTCGGGCTGCGCCGCACGCACCGGCTGGTCGTGCTGGCCGACCGCACCGACGAGCACCTGCTTGCGGCCCTGCTCGCGGCCGGCGCCGACGGCCTCGGCTACCTGGTCGAGGAGGATGTGGGGCTGCCGGCGTTCGTCGTCGCGGTCCGCACCGTCGCGGCCGGTCGCAGCGCGGTGGCACCGAGTCTGCGGGCCCGGTGCGCCAACGCCACACCACTGCCGGTATGGCGCGATCCGGTCACCGCGCTGAGCGACCGCGAGCGCGAGGTGCTCGAGCTGATGGCCGCCGGCCGGTCCAACCAAGGCATCGGCGACCGGCTGTTCCTCACCCCGAAGACCGTCGAGTCGCACATCCGCAGCATATTCGTGCGGCTTGATCTCGAACCGGCACCCGGCGACCACCGGCGGGTCCTCGCCGTGCTCACGTACCTCCACCGCGCGGCCATCGCCGCCGGCTGACCGAAGGAGTGGCTGACATGTCTGACGAATGGTTCTCGCGGCTCGGGCCACCCGACGCCGCCGGCACCAACGCGGCCGGCGACCTGTGGATCGCGCCGTCGCTCATCGCGCTGGTCGAGCCCGACGTGGCCTGGCTGGGACTGCGGGAGCTGCATCACGCGGCGATCGGCACCGAGGGGTTCCGCTACGTGACCGACGCCGGCAAGCTCTGGCCGGACGACGCGTTCACCGCCTACAGTAACGGGCTCTCGGCGGTGCTGGGTCAGATCGGTGTGACCTCTCCGGCCGTCGGTAACCACCTGCTCGGCTCCATCTGCGACACCGTCGACCTGTACGGCGGCTTCGACGGGCTCGAGTCGGCCGCCACCGCGGCGTTCCAGTCCGCGTCACGGCTGGGCGGCGTCACGGCGGAAATGGACCAGTTCCAGTGGCTGGCGTCCTCGCGTGGCGCACCTTCCCACTCCGGCGGGGGCGCCCAGCACAGCACGATCTTCGACGTCGCGAGCCGCACATTGGGTCAGACGCCCATCGGCCAGGTCGCACACGTCTTCTCCCATGTGACAAGCCCACAGGAGATGTCGCGGGACCTGGCCGGGCTGGCCCGCGACGTCGGCGGCGGGCCTGACGTCCAGCACGCGGCCGGCAAGGTCGGGGAGGTCATCGGTTCCACGGCGGCCGGCGCGGCCGGGGGCGCTCTCCTCGGCTCGGCCATCCCCGGAGTGGGCACGGTGGCCGGCGGCATCATCGGCGCTGTGGCCGGGTTCTTCCAGGGGCTCTTCGGCGGGTCCGGCGACCACCACAGCCGCGAGCATGCGTCCGGCGACAAGGTTCCCGTCCACTCCGACGTGCGGCTGGAGACTCGCGACGGCAGGCCGTACGTCGCCCACCCACACGGCCAGGTGGGGCCCTCGCATCACGCACCGGCGTCGGGCCATCGCCCGCACCACGGGCTCGGCCACAAGACCATCGAGCCTCATCCGCACAAGTGCGAGGTCGAGGGCCGGTTCGACGAGGACTTCGCCGTGCCGTTCTGGGCCGCCGAGGCCCAGCTCGTCGGGGGCATGGTGCCGATCGGGCCCGGCCGCCAGGGCCTCTTCCAGCGGTCGCCGACCGGTTCGTTGTTGATGGGCGAGCTGGCCGAGATCGACGAGCTCGGGACGCTGCACGACCCGGGTGCGGTCTTCCAGGAACTGCTGGTGGCGCCCGAGCGGCGTCTGACCGCCGAGGGCGTCGAGCGGTGGGTCGAGCTCGTGCCGCGGACGCGGTTCACCACGTTGCGCGACTACCAGCGCCTCACGGTCGAGGCCCTGCGCCACGTCCGGGTCTCGCCCGAGACGTCCGTCCGCGACGCCGTCGCGGTCCTGCGCCAGTACACGTACGGGATGTGAACAAGATGACTCTGACGCTCAAGCCGGGTCTGGTCCGGGCCAACCTCCCGGCACCCACCCTGCGTTCCCTCACGACCCTGCACGCCCAGGCCCTGCAGGGGGCACGCCCGGCATTCACCACGCTGTCCAACGCGACGGCCGGGATTCTCGGGCAGCTCGCGGTCCTGGACGCGGTCCCGCTGCGCGCGGTGCTGGGCCACGCGTCCGCGGTCGCCCGGCAGGCCGGCACCCTCGGCGGCTTCGAGTCGGTGTTCCTTACCGCGGTGCTCGGCTGCGCGCCGACCGGTGAGGTCGAGTTGACCGCGGCCGTCGAGGCCTGGAACGCGGCCGTGCCCTCCGGGCCTGTGGCCGGCGGCGCCCGTGAGGTGCCGATCCTTGACCCGTCCAACGGCCAGCTGGGGTTCGTCGACGCCGAGGCGCTGCGCGGACTGGGCCGGGTCGCCTCACGGGCCGACTTCGTGACCCGGCTCAAGCCGCTGCTCGATGTGCCGGGTGGGGAGGCCGCCGGTCGTGTCGCCTTCGCGCGGGCCGTCATCGTGGCGGCCGGTGCCATCGCCGGGACCCGGCTGGTGGCCGGCCGGCCGGCGCATGACCCGCTGCGCCAACGGATCGCGCAGGCGCTGGGCTCCACGGAGGACAGTAGTGCGCTCGACGCCCTGGTCGCAGCCGGCAAGGCGTTGCTCGTCGACGTCGTGCACCTGGACGCGTCCCGGGCGGCCGGCGCGGCTCCGGGAAACACGCTCACGCCGGTCGTCACGGGCTTGGTCGAGGCTCATCCGTCTTGGTTAGGCAGCCGCCTCCGCGGGACGGCGCTGCCGGCTGGCGAGGGCCTGGCCGCTCAGGTGCTGGGCGACGGACGCAGCCTCTACCTGCAGGGCCTGCCCCGTTGCGACGACCGCGGCGCGGTCATCGAGCTCGGCTTCCTGCGTCCGTTGTGGACAGCGCGGGAAAGATACGAGGCGGAGGAGCGCCGGCGGGCCCACGAGACGGGCACCGGCATCGGGCGCCCGCACGGGCGACGGGTCCCCACCCAACCAAGGAAGCTCATCTCCGTTCTGCCGGCACTGCACCCCCTGACCGGAGTGCCCATCGACCCGGTCACGGGCCTACCGCTGCCGGGCTACCAAGGGGAGTTCGCCACTGCGGCCGAGCAACTGGTGTGGACAGCCGTCGCAATGCGTGTCTCACCCGAGGCGCCGGTGGCCGAGGTCGTGCTGCGGATGGTCTGACCCAGGCGGTCCTGACGCGGCGCTCGGCTCCGTCCCTGCCGCTGCCGGAGCCGAAGGTCGTCACCCCCCCAGTCGGGGTAGCCAGCGTCGACGTCCGGCCACACATGGCGCGGCCGTGAGGGTGCCCGGCAACCGTCCGCGTCGTGATCGCCGAGGCGGAAGCCCTCGTCCGGAGACCAGGATGATCTGGGCTCTCTGGGTGCCGGGGGCGGGCTCGGCGTTGGGCCGAGCCCGCCCGCTCTTGTGTCGTCCGGTCCTGGTTGCGAGCGTTGACATCGCTCATCTGATT